>CABVBU010000030.1 GCA_902496665.1 uncultured Clostridium sp.
AAGGACTTCCGGTTGTTGCAGATCCTGGAATTTTATCACCTCAGGCATTTGTGGACGAACTCTTTGATGACCGTTTTCCGAATGAATATCTGGGTGATACAAATCTTCGTCTGGCAGTTGATGTATCCCAGATGGTAGGTATCCGTTTTGGCGAAACAGTCAAGGCTTACGTTGCAAAATATGGTGATGCATCAGCACTTACAGCGATTCCACTTGGAATTGCAGGATGGCTCAGATATATGCTGGCAGTAGATGATGAGGGAAAACACTATGAACTGGCACCGGATCCAATGAATGAAGAACTTCAGGAACAGCTTGGAGATATCGTGGTTGGAAAACCAGAGACATTCAGGGATCAGTTGAAACCAATTTTATCGAATGAACGTCTTTTCTTCATTGATCTATACAAAGCTGGAGTCGGCGAAAAGATTGAAGAAATGTTCCGTGAGATGATCGCAGGACCGGGTGCTGTAAAAGCAACAATCCATAAATATGTGAATTAACTGAAATTGGAGACAGGAGGAGAAGAAAAATGACAGAGGCGGTGTTTTTAGCTGATCCTACAAGGCTGTTGATCGCAGCGGCAGCAGGAATTATACTATTACTGTTGTTGATTATTAAATTTAAATTTCATCCGCTGCTGTCACTGCTGATTTCAGCCCTGGTGATCGGACTCGGAGCCGGAATGCCGGTTCCGACTCTTGTGAGCACGGTGGAAAAAGGTGCTGGTGAAACCTTACAGGGAATCATTCTGCTGATCGGACTGGGTTCTTTGTTTGGAGGTATACTTGAAGTGTCTGGAGGTGCCCAATGTGTTGCACAGACACTGGTGAACAAGTTTGGTGAAAAAAAAGCCGGAATTGCTCTTGGAATTACCGGACTTGTTGTAGGAACAACTGTTTTCTTTGAAGCGGGTGTTGTGATTCTGATTCCACTTGCATTCGGCCTTGCAAAGAAAACAAAAAAATCGACCTTATATTATGTGATTCCACTTTTGGCAGGACTTGCAACCGGATTTGCGTTCATTCCTCCATCAGCGGGTTCTGTACTTGTAGCTAATATGCTTGGTGTAGACCTTGGCATTATGATCGCTGTCGGTGTACCGACAGGAATACTGTCTCTGATTTTTGCAGGAATCTTATGGTCAAAGTATATTGGAACAAAGATCCATACAGGTCTTCCATCTGCAGTTTCAGGGGTCAGGGAAGAGGAAGAAGCAAATCTGCCGGGATTTCGGACGGTGATTGCGATTATTCTGGTACCGCTTGTTCTTATTTTATGCAGTACACTTTCGGAATACCTTCCGGCTCTGGATAGGATCCGTCCGGTGCTGGAGTTTGTTGGAACACCATTTGTAGCACTGATCATTGCAGTTCTTTGTGCAATGTATTTCCTTGGTAAAAAGCAGGGATATGATGGGGAACAGTTAAAAAAGATTCTCGACCGTTCCTTACGTCCTACCGGTCAGATCCTCTTAGTAATTACTGGCGGCGGCATTATCCGATGGGTGCTTCAGGACTGCGGTATGGGTGATATTATCGGACCGGCACTTGAAAAAAGCGGACTGCCATTGATTTTAGTGGCATTTCTGATCGCAGCACTTGTGAGGGCTTCTGTTGGTGCAGCGGTAGTTGCAATGACAATGGCAGCAGGAATTATGGCATCCATGCCGGCGGTAGCAGGACTTTCACCTCTTTATCTTGCAGCAATGGTCTGTGCGATCACCGGAGGGGCGACCGCATTCAGTCATGTGAATGATTCCGGATTCTGGCTGGTTAGTTCGCTGCTTGAGATAGATGAAAAGACAACTTTAAAATCATGGACAATGATGGAAACGATAATCGGATTTACAGGACTTGCCTGTGCCATGATAATCAGCTTATTTGCGTAGGAGGAAAGAAGATGATCGCAAAAGTAATATTAAATACGATGCAGAATGCAAGAAAGCTAGTGAATATTGTTGAACGGATTCCATATGATGTAGAACTTTGCAGTGGCAGATATGTTGTGAATGCAAAGTCAATGCTTGGGGTGTTGAGCATGCCGGAATTTGAGTCTGGGGAATTACATGTCCACACAGATGAAGAAGAGGAGTGCAGCCGTATTCTGGAGCAGCTGTTGGAAAATGGGCTTTTGGCAGATACCTGTGATGCTGTTAAGAAATCATTGTATGATATTACGACATTCGGTGAAATCCTGATAGATTTTACATGGCAGGGAGTAAACGAATCCGGACAGACCTTATTTGCTCAGATTCCGGGCGGTGCTCCGGCTAACGTTGCGGTTGCAGCGGGAAAGCTTGGTGCACATACCGCTTTTATCGGTAAGGCTGGAAAAGATATGCATGGTGAATTTCTAAAATCGGTTCTCGAAAAAGAAAAAGTTGAGACAGCGGGAATGTTGCTGGATGAAAACTATTTTACAACACTTGCCTTCGTAAATGTATCCGGGGACGGAGAGCGTTCTTTTTCTTTTGCAAGGAAGCCGGGTGCAGATACAAGGATTGAAAAAGAGGAAGTGAATGTAGACATTCTGGACAATACAAAAGTATTTCATGTGGGCTCTCTTTCCCTGACGCATCAGCCGGCCAGAGATACCACTTTATATGCAATACGTCGTGCAAAAGAGAAGGGAAGTATTATTTCCTATGATCCGAATTACAGGGCATCCTTATGGAAAGACGAAAAAACAGCAAAGAGCCGGATGCGCAGTCTTATTCCGTATGTAGATATTATGAAGATTTCAGATGAAGAAACAGAATTGCTGACAGGAAAAGTAAGCCCGGAGGAAGCAGCAGAAACATTATTCCAGAAAGGCGTTCAGATTGCTATTGTAACGCTTGGCAGTGAAGGGGCTTATCTTTATTGCAGGGAAGGAGGCGCACAGATCCCAGGTTTTGTAAGCAAAGTAATGGATACGAATGGTGCAGGTGACTCTTTCTGGGGCGGATTTTTATATTGTATCAGCAAAGCAGATAAAAGTCTGGAACAATTCACAATGGATGAACTGAAAGAGTATGTACGCTTTGGCAATGCAGTTGCAAGCCTTTGCGTGGAAAAAAAGGGTGCAATACCGGCAATGCCGACACTTGCAGAGATTAAAGAAAGGATGGAACGTTAAATGGATTTGAAAAATTATTCGACAGGAATCCAGCATATTGGAATTCCAACCAACGATATTGAAAAAACAATTGCATTTTATAAAGAGCTTGGCTTTGAGACTGCACTTCAGACGATAAATAAAGAAGCAGACGAAAAAGTAGCTTTTTTAAAACTGAAAACGCTAGTGATTGAAACTTATGAGAATAAGGCTGCAAAATTTGAATCCGGGGCGATAGACCATGTGGCAATTGATGTAAATGATATCGAAGAAGTATATCAGTATATCAGTGAGAAAAAACTGAATACAACAAATGACACAATTCATTTCCTTCCATTTTGGAAAAATGGAGTGAGGTTTTTTACGATAGAAGGACCAAACATGGAAAAAATAGAGTTCAGCCAGTACTTGTAGATTAGAGGTTATGAAGCAGAATTATAAAATATTGATTACAATCACAAACAGTATATTATCTCGCGTAGCGTCTATTTCTGAAAAAGTTGGGCGTGTCACCGTAATGAGTAATATGGAAAACAAACTGCCAGCAAACGCCGTTCATTACAAACGGAATTTGCTGGCAGTCTGTTTGTGGCAATTTTATTCTGATCCGTTTTCTTCCACAGGATGAAAATCTGCCATAAACCGTTTCAGAAGGAATATACAGAAATAAGGAAACGTATAAGTACAGTTCTCATGACCGATGTTCTGTGCGGAAAATTTGAAGCTATATCGAATATCGGGATAGCGGTCCGAGCTGATCAGAGTATTCAAGGATTTTGCTTTTGTGCTTACGGGCTTGACTGCTACAGGAATCAGCGAAGTCATGGAACGGATAAAGAAATCGGTTTCAAGCGTGGATGTATCCCGCTTATAGTAATATAGCTTATAATGCTGCTTGACCAGAGCTTCCCCGACAATATTTTCATATAAAGCGCCCTTATAAACGCCGAGATTTTTGTTGGCTCTCAGGTCTTCCTGTGATTCATCGTCCAGCATGGAAACCAGAAGACCCGTATCAGCAAAATATAATTTAAAAACATCCGGATCATAATTGCCGCCTAAAGGAAGTTCCGGAAATTCCAGGCAGTAACAGATGTTTACCATACCGGCATCGACAAGCCATTCCGCACATCCGCGGTAATCATGAAATCTTGCACCGGATGCGACTTTTGAAATTTGAAATTTTTTATTTTCTCTTGCGAGTTGTGGTGCGATCCGGTTGAAAACATTCAAAATTCTCGTCTGTTCGATCCCCTGTGCATATTTGCGGATATCTTCTTTATAGTCAGAAATCAATTGCCGTTGCGTGTCGAGAGAATTTTCAAACGTATTTCTTTGGATATACTCAGTTACCACTGCCGGCATGCCGCCTAAAACACAGAAATCCAGAAAGAGGGAATGATAAACTTTCATTTCCAGCTCATTAAATGGACGCAGTTCTTTCATGTGGACAAGCATACTCTGAATGGTTGTGTCGTCATAACCTTTTGCCCATAAGAATTCTTCGAAATCTAAGGAAAACATTTCATAGTCTTTTTTATATCCAACACTATTGCTCTCAATTTTACGATAGTTTACGCCTAACATGGATCCGCTGCAGATGACATCAAATCGTCCGTCAATGCAGAAGAATTTCATGGATGTAGCAATCTCGGGAAATTCGGTAATTTCGTCAAAGAAGATGAGTGTCTTTTGCGGAATAAACCTCTTTGACGGATCGATCAGGGAAATATTTTTTATAATGTCGGATGCCTCATATCCGTCGGAAATGATTCCCTTGTATTTTTCATCTCTCACAAAGTTGATTTCAATGATACTCTCGTAGTTTGCTGCCGCAAAATGTTTGATGGATTCTGTCTTCCCTACTTGACGGCTTCCTTTGATGACAAGTGGTTTTCGGTTGGGATCAGATTTCCATTCACAGAGAAAATCATCGACTTTTCTTTTTAAATACATGTGTACACCTCCGTTTCCTTACAATGAGTATACACAAAAACATAGCGAATATTAATTGAAATAACACAAAAATACAGCGAATAATATTTGTAAAATCACAAAGCGTATAGAACACAAGTAGATATACGCATTATGATGCTAGGATCAAAAGCTTATGTCCCCTGATACCGTATTGCTCCGCACTGCGTGTTCCCGCAAACCCCAAAAATTCTCATTTTGTTATACAATCTTTGTGAAATATGCAATCAACATAGCGTGCCAACATTGCAGCATAATTACAGAAAAATATCATGAAATAATATTATGAATTGTAATAATAATACGAAATTTTACTTTATGGAAATAAGATGTTAAGATGAACTCAAGAAGAAAGAGAATGACAGTTTGAAGAAAACTGTCATGAAGAATTTCCGGTCAATGCCATAAGCGCGCAGACCGACGGAACAATTACAATCATACATACAAGAAAGGATCAAGAGAATGGGATTCTGGAACAAAGCTAAGACAGCAGAACGTCCCGGAACATGGGATGGAACAGAAAAATACGGACCGGTGAAGCTTGCGTCCGTGGATTTCCGCGATGGCCAGCAGTCTGTGATCGCAACGAGAATGAGAACGGAGGACATGCTTCCGATCTTAGAGCAGATGGATAATTTCGGATATGAGAGCATCGAGATGTGGGGAGGTGCGACATTTGATTCCTGCATCCGGTATTTGAATGAGGATCCGTGGGAGCGCCTGAAGGCGTTCAAGAGGGTCTGTAAAAAAACACCGCTGCGCATGCTGCTTCGAGGTCAGAACCTTTTAGGATACACTCCTTATCCGGATGATGTGGTTGAAAAGTTTGTGACAAAGGCAGCAGAGGACGGAATGGATGTTTTCCTGATCTTTGACGGCTTAAATGACATCAGAAACTGCGCGTGTGCCGCTAAGGCAGCGCTGAAAGCCGGAAAGCGCGTGGAAGGCAACATTCAGTTTACCTCCAGTCCGGTCCACACCGTGGAGTCCTTCGTACAGACCGCGAAAGACTATGTGAACATCGGTGCGACAGCAGTCCATCTGGAAGACATGGGCGGCATGATCGATCCGACGACCGCTGCGAAGACTGTGGCGGCTGTTAAGAAAGCCGTAAATGTTCCGGTCCACTATCATTCCCACTGTACCGGCGGTATGACTGAGATCACATACTGGGAGGTCGCAAGAGCGGGAGCTGACGTGCTTGACGTGGATGTCTCCGCGTTCGCTCTTGGAACAAGCCATCCGGCAGCAGAGAGCATCATCGCGGTGTTAAAGGGAACGCCCCGTGACACCGGCCTTGATTATGCAAAGCTGGCACCGATCAACGCGTACTTAAAAGAGATCAGAAAGAAATATAAGGAATTCGAATCAAAGCTTCAGGGCGTGGACATCAATGTTGTCCGTCATCAGATTCCTGGCGGAATGCGTTCCAATCTTGAGTTCCAGCTGGCGCAGATGAAAGCACCGGAGAGACTTCCGGAAGTTCTGGAAGAAGTTGTAAAGGTCCGCGCGGATCTCGGATATCCGCCGCTTGGAACTCCGTTCTCCCAGATGTGCGGCGCACAGGCAACCATCAATGTGATCTCCGGAAAACGGTATCAGATGATTCCGAAGGAAGTGACCGCATACGTGGAAGGCAAGTATGGAAAAGCTCCGGGTCCGGTAAGCGAGGAGTTAAAGAAGCGCATTCTCGGCGATGACAAACAGCCGATCACCTGCCGCCCGGCAGATCTGATCCCGGCGGGATATGAGAAGATCTGCGAGGAGTGCAAGGATATCGCAAGAACAGAGGAGGACATCCTCACTTATGCGATGTTCCCACAGGTTGGAAGAGAGTTCCTTGAGAAAAAATACAGGGCATAAGGCTTAGCGGGATGACAGGCAGTAAAAAGCCGGAAGATCAGAATGGCGCAGGAACGTCTGAAAAAGCCAGTATTCCGGTATTTTGCTCATACTGCTCGATGGTCTCCAGAAACTTTTGAACCTGCAGAAGCTCGTAACTTTCTGCATGGTAGAGGAGGTAGGTGTTTCGGCGCAGGGGGGTTCCGTCCTTTAAAAACAGAGGAACGACTTTTCCGGGGAAATCTCCGAGACAGATGCTGGGAAGTGTGGTCCATCCAAGTCCGGCGGCGGCCATCTCGCGGCAGCTGTTGATGTCATCAAGGATCATTCGGGAATTCTGGATATTCAGCCCGTGTTCCTGAGCCCACTGGTTTAAACGCCTTTCTTCGTCAGGGTCTGTACGGTGGCTGATATAGGGATATTCCGCAGGATTCCGGTCAGCGTTCTCCCTGCTGCAGACAAAACAGACCGGCTCAGAGGAGAGAAGGATCCGTCCTTCCTCCCAGGGATATTCTCCGCGGAGGACCGCAATGGGGAATTTTCCCTCCGAGAGCTGCCGGAACAGCGTCTGACTGTGGCCGGTGGAGATGCTGATATCGACCATTGGATATTTTTCCGTGTAAGTCCGCATGACACTCGGAAGACGGTAGCGGCAGTAGTTGATGGATGTGCCGATGGATAGAGAACCTCCGACAATTCCCTTGGATGCATTAATAGAATTTCGGAGCTGCTCATTCATCTCACACATCTGACGGCAGTAGGAGATAACGGATTCCCCCACAGAGTTGAAGACTACGCCCTTCCGGGAACGAACGAGAAGGACGGAACCGAGTTCCTCCTCAATGCGGCGCAGGCGCTTTGTGAGAGCGGGCTGAGTCAAAAAGTGCTGGTCAGCGACCTTTGTGATATTTTTCGTTTCATAGAGATCGATCAAAAGCTGATAGTCCTGTTCATTCATAAAATCCTGCGCCTCCCCCAAATAGTAAGAAATATTCCATTAAAATTTGTTATTAAAACTCATTATACCATATAAAATTAAAGAATGTAAGGAGTAAAAACTATGTATATGACAAAGTATCCCTGCGTTTACATGCGCGGCGGCACAAGCAAAGCTGTATTTTTCCATGAAAAAGACCTCCCGCAGGATCAGTCCAAGTGGGATGAGCTGTTCTTAAAGGTTATGGGAAGCCCGGATGTAAAGCAGATCGACGGTATGGGAGGAACTGTTTCCTCCACAAGTAAGATCGCGATCATTTCTCCGTCTGAGAGAGAGGACGCGGATGTCAATTATTCCTTCCGTCAGGTGGATATCGTGATCCCGAACGTTGATAAAAAGGCAAACTGCGGAAACATTTCCTCCGCGGTTGGTCCCTTCGCGATCGATGAGGGACTTGTTCCGGCAGTGGAGCCGGTCACAGTCGTGAGAGTCCTCAACACAAACACAAACAAGATCATTGAGGAGCATGTCCGTGTGAAGGACGGTCATGCCATGGTAGATGGAGACGAGGCGATCCGCGGAGTTCCGGGAACAGGAAGCCGCATCGATATGTACTTCATGGAACCGGCAGGTGCTGCCACAGGAAAACTTTTCCCGACCGGCAACCGGAAAGATACCTTCGATATCCCGGATTACGGTCCGATCGAGGTTTCCATCGTTGACTGCTCCAACACGATCGTGTTTATGCGGGCGAAAGACCTTGGAATCAAGGGAACCGAGCTTGTAGAATTAAACTCCAATAAAGCTGTGATGGAGCACATTGAGCGGATCCGCTGCTTTGCTGCAAAGGCATGCGGCTTCGTTGAAAACTGGGAAGATGCCAGAACAAAATCCACATCTCTCCCGAAGGTATCCATCATCTCCGAACCGCAGGATTACAAAGATATGGACGGAAATCTGACGCCGGCAGACACCATGGATATCTGCGTCCGCGCCGTATCCGTCGGTGCTCTCCATAAGGCGTACCCGATCACGGTTTCCATCGGAACAGGTTCTGCTGCGCTTCTTCCGGGAACCATCGTAAATGATCTTGTAAAGCCCGAGGAAGGACAGTCCATCGTCCGTTTAGGTCATGCCAGCGGTGTGACAGCCGTAGACATCAAGATCGACGGCGACCATGTCATCAAGGGCGGCGTTACAAGAACTGCCCGCCGCATCATGGACGGATATGTATATGTAAGAGAATAAGCCCCCAATACCCTTCAATCTAGACAATCCCTGCGGGTGAGAAACCTTATGCGTTCTGCGGCAGATGCATCAGATGCATCAGAAAGCCCCGGACCGATACCTCTATACCATCGCCCGTGGGGATAGTACCCCGAAGGATCCAATATAGAAGATAAATTCAAAAAATAAAATCAGGAGGAAATGAAAATGGTGACATTGCATGAAGGAAAACAGTTCATCATTGACAACAGCCGGATCGCGACTGCCGAAGAAGCTGCGAAGCTTTCCGAGGAAGAGGGAAGAAAAGAGACGCTGACCTACCAGATACTGGCTGCCCACAACCACTCCGGTGACATGAAAAACCTGGAGATCCAGTTTGATTCCATGGGTGTTTACGATAACACCTATGTCGGAATCTTACAGACTGCATACGCCAGCGGATTAAAGGAATTCCCGATGCCCTGCGTATTCACAAACTGCCACAACTGCCTCTGCGCGGTAGGCGGAACCATCAACACGGACGTACATAAATATGCAGAGTCCGCATGTAAGAAATCCGGCGGAATCTTTGTACCGCCGCACGAAGCAGTCATCCACCAGTATATGCGTGAGATGATCGTAAAATCCGGCGGCATGTCCATCGTCTCCGACTCCCATACCCGTTACGGTACTCAGGGATCCATCTCCATCGGAGAGGGCGGTCCGGAGCTTGCGAAGGCAATGCTTGGAAAATATTATGAGATCGAATATCCGGGCGTGATCGGTGTGCTCTTAACCGGCAAGCCGAAGCCGTGGGTAGGACCGATGGATGTGGCATTAAGCATCATCGGAAAAGTATTTAAAAATAACTTTGTTAAGAATAAGATCCTGGAGTTCGTCGGACCTGGTGTTTCCAGCATGTCCATGGATTTCCGTAACGGAATCGATACAATGACCACAGAGTCCGCATGTCTTTCCTCCGTATGGGCGACTGATGAGCAGACAAAGAGTTATTTCGAGATCCACAAACGTCCGGATGATTTCAAGGAGATGAAACCGGGCCATGCGGCAATGTATGATGGAATCGTTGAGATCAATCTCGACACGATCGTTCCGATGATCGCACTTCCGTTCCATCCGAGCAATGCTTATCCGCTTGCGGATGTCATCGCAGATCCGGAGAAATATATGACACTCACGGAGAAAGAGGCGGAGAGAGTCTTTGAGAACAACAAGGACATCCATCTTGATCTCCACTCCAAGATCCATGACGGAAAGATCAAGGTAGATCAGGCAGCGATCGCAGGATGCGCGGCAGGTTCCTTCGAGAACATCTATGCGGTTGACCAGATCGCAAAGAAGATGAACCATGGTCTCGGAACCTTCCCGTTCAACATCTATCCGGCATCCCAGCCGATCATGTATGAACTCAATAAGATCGGCGTGTTAAATGATCTGATGAATTACGGTGTCCGTGTGAAGACAGCGTTCTGCGGACCGTGCTTCGGAGCTTCCGATGCGCCGGGCAACAATGATTTCTGTATCCGTCACAGCACGAGAAACTTCCCGAACCGTGAAGGCTCCAACCCGGCAAACGGCCAGATCGCTTCCGTAGCACTTATGGATTCCAAGTCCATCGCGGCTACCGCGTTCAACGGCGGTTATCTGACATCCGCGGAGGACTGCCCGGCTGTTTACAACACACCGGAATATGAGTTTAACGAGCACATTTACGACAATATCGTTTATAATGGATTTGGTAAGGCAAAACCGGAGACAGAGATCGTATATGGTCCGTCCATCAAAGACTGGCCGAAAATGCCGGCTCTGACAGAGAACCTTCTTCTTCAGGTTGCCAGTGTGATCCGCGATGAGGTAACGACTACCGACGAGCTGATCCCGTCCGGTGAGACTGCATCCTACCGCTCCAATCCATACAAGATCTCCGAGTTCACTCTGATCCGGAAAGATCCGCAGTATGTGGGCCGTGCGAAAGCCGCACAGGAGTTTGAGAAGGCGAGAGTTGCAGGTGATAAGGAAAAGGCCGGTGAGTTCTATCAGGTTCTGAAGGCAGCAGGCGTTGACACTTCTGTGGACGAGCTTATGAAGACCACAGGAATCGGTTCCGTTCTCTACGCAAAGAGACCGGGTGACGGTTCCGCGAGAGAGTATGCGGCAAGCTGTCAGAAGGTTCTCGGCGGTCTTGCGAATATCTGTATCGAGTACGCAACAAAGAGATACCGCAGCAACTGCGTGAACTGGGGAATCCTGCCGTTCACATGTCCGGAGGCGGAGATTAACCTGGAGCCGGGTGAATATCTGTATCTTCCGGAAATCAGAAAGGCTGTGGAAGACGGAGCAACAAAGTTCACTGCGAAGGTAATCGGAAAAGACGGCTCTGTCCGCGACCTTGAGCTGGATCTCAACGGAGTGACAGAGGCGGAGAAGAAAGTCCTTCTGGCAGGAAGTCTGATCAATTCTTATAAAGAATGATAAAAATCATAATGCTAATGTCTGTTTGGTTTAAAAAAGTGGGATATTAGACAAAAGATAACTGCCCGGTATGAGGGTGCCGGGCAGTTACAGGAAAAGTTTGGAGGTATTACATATGAGACTGGCACTCGTAGGATTTATATTGATGTTCGTACTGATGTACGTATTGATCCGTGAAAAAATGGCACCGCCTGTAGCGTTTGTCCTTCTTCCTCTGATCGCGGCTGTCTGCGCAGGATTTGGATTCGAGGATATCTCAGGCTTTATCAAGACCGGTATGAACACGATGCTCAGTACAGCGATCCTGTTCGTATTCTCAATCTCTTATTTCACATTGATGTCAGATAAGGGACTTTTTGATCCGATCATCGGATTCCTGATCAAGAGAGCGGGAAAGAATGTCACAACGATCCTTTTAGCAGCACTGCTCACAACTTTTGTGGCACATTTAGACGGCTCCGGCGCGACAACCTTCCTGATCGTTGTTCCGGCATTCCTTCCGATCTGTAAGAAGATGGGAATCCGCCCGCAGGCACTTCTCGGAACCATGTGCGGAGCATACGGTGTTATGAATATCGTCCCGTGGGGTGGACCGACCATGCGTGCCGCAAGTGTTGTCGGCATCGAGGTAGGAGATCTCTACAGCTTTATCATTCCTGGAGTTGTCTGCCTCGTCATCGTTGCGTTTGCGATCGCGTTCGTGGTTGCAACCATTGAGAAAAAGAATGGCGCAGGAAAAGAAACTCAGGCTGAGCTTGAGGAGGAGATGGAAGAGAAGAAGGTCAAATACGATGGTATCTACTGGTTTAACCTGATCCTCACGATCGCTATGCTTGTCCTTCTCTTCATGGATCTTCCGGTACCGTTATACTCCATCTTTATGGTCGCATACTCGATCGCGCTGATCGTAAACTTCCGAAGTGTCAAGGAACAGAGCAAAAAGATCAAAGAGTACGGTTCAAATGCGATGGTTATGACAGTTACTCTGTTTGCAGTTGGTATCTTCATGGGTGTCATCAAGGACTCCGGTATGGTAGAGGCAATGGCACAGACCATCGTAAATGCCCTTCCGGCAGCGATTGCTCCGCATATGCACTGGTTCATGGCAATCTTTTCCGTACCGCTCATGATGATCCTCGGTACTGACGCCTTCTACTACGCACTTCTCCCGATCATCATCGGCGTAGTAGAGCCATTCGGTGTCACACCGGAGGTTGTAGCCGCAACCTTCCTCCTTTCCGCTACCATGGCAACTCCGATCAGCCCGTCCGTAGCAGCTGTCTACGTAGGACTTGGACTTGCGGACGTTTCCATCAGCGAACATATCCGGTATTCTCTCCGCCTTGTATGGCCGGCGAGTATCGCAGTACTGATCCTCGCAACTGTAGTTGGCGTGATCCGTTTCTAAAAAAGAATATCAGATAAAAAAACATCTCCGGTTTGCGATAAGACGGGGATGTTTTTTTTAGGCTTTCATCATCTTTGCAGCAACGCCGGTGCCATCTCCTGAAACAGTTCCGCCAGTGCTGACGCTGCCCGGGAGCGGTATTTTCCTGCTGGCCATGCCAGGGCAAGGTCGAGGAAGATTCCTTCTTTTCCTATCCGGAGATAGCGGAAATGATCTCCGGGGACGCGGCAGGAGCGGTAGGTGAAGGCGAGACCGGCGCCTTCTCTTGCCATAGCGGCGGCGAAGGAGGCGGAGAGATCGGTGCCCTGTCCAATGGGCTCGATTTCGGCATCCCGCAGAGCCTGACGGCCAACACGGCCGAGTACGGTATTGGGCGGTCCGAAAATATATTCGAAGGCGGCGGTGTCCTTGAGATTGATCCAGGAAAGTTCCGGATCGGATTCACATGTTCTGGCGAATTCCATGACCGGATGATCCGCAGTAGTGACGATCATGATCTCATCGCGCATGAACGGCGAAACGCCGTGCCTGATCCGGACCGGCGGGGCAGCGATCAGGGCGAGGTCAAGAAGACCTTCCAATAGTTGGTTCTCGAGGTCAATGCTGTCCATTTCACAGATCTCAACATGGACGTTCGGATAGAGGGCGCGGAAGCGTTTTAAGACCGGCGGCAGAAGATACGTGCCGCGGTAGGTGCTGATCCCGAAGATCACGGTACCGCCGTTGAGATTTTCAATGTCTGCGGCTTCACTGCATGCGGCGCGGTACTGCTGCAGGATCTGCTTTGCGTGGGAAATAAAAGCATCCCCGGCGGCAGTTGGCCGGACTCCGCGGGTGGTGCGGACGAAGACAGAGGTCCCGAGATCCTGCTCCAGGATGCGGATCGCCTGGCTTAAGCTGGACTGGCTCATAAAAAGTTTTTCCGCAGCGCGGGAGATACTTCCCTCGTTTGCAACAGTCACAATATAGTTTAATTCCTTCAGGTCCATAGGATATATTTTCCTTTCAGTCGTTTAGCCGGTAAGAAAATTATCGGGATCATAGGCGGTATCTCCATTTCGCGGTCTGTAGGGTACCGGATCATGTTCAGAAACAGCCATCGGAAATATCGATACCGGGTATATGATTTTAGGGCTTTTTTTAATAACAAATTTAGTATAAAATGATTCCCGTAAGAAAGCAACAGTAAAAACGATCAGAGAGGAACAAAGCAGATGAAAATGGATCTTATGAAGGGTGTTATCGACATGCATGTTCATACAAATCCGGATCTGCGCCTTCGTGCCTATGATGATTTCGAGCTGATGGAAGCGGCGATCCGTGTGGGTGCGCGGGCGATCGTGATCAAGACTCATCAGGGATCGACGGTGGACCGGGCATATCTCTGCAACCGCCACAATGAGATCGTACATGGGAAGACGAATGACTTTACGATGTTCGGCGGGATCACGCTGAACCGGGTGGTCGGCGGAATGAATCCGAAGGCCGTTGACGTGGCACTCCGCATGGGCGCAAAGGTCGTCTGGCTTCCGACCCAGTCGGCAAAGAACCATCTGGAGAAGATGAAGCAGGACGCAAGCCGGTGCGTGGAGGTCGTAAAAGACGGGACGATCGTTCCGGAGCTGAAAACGATTCTGGAGCTTATCCGTGACTATGACGCGGTTCTCGGTACGGCGCACATCTCGCCGGAGGAAGCCTTCACGGTGGTGGAAGCAGCCAGAAACCTTGGGGTGAAGAAGATCGTAGTCACCCATCCGGAATGGTGGGTTGTAGGAATGACCATGGAGGACCAGATCCGCATGGTAAAGGACTACGATGTGATCCTGGAGCGCTGTTATGCCCAGAACATGGGAGGCGGAACATATAAGAGCAATCTGCCGGATAACCTTGAGATCATCAAAGAAGCTGGATACAAAAATGTTATGGTCGACACAGACGGCGGCCAGACAGAAAACCCGTACTGGGAAATTGAAATGGCAGAATATATGCAATACCTGCTGGATCATGGGATCCCCGAAGAGCAGGTATACCATATGACACATACGATACCGGCAGGTCTGCTGGGAATTTAAAAATCAGGAGGAGTTTTAACATGAAACACACAGTAACAGTATTTCGCGGCGATGGAATCGGTCCGGAGTTAGTGGACAATGCATTAAAGATCTTAAAAGCGGCAGACGCGCCGTTAGAGTATGAGATCTACAATGTCGGCGAGGATGAGTGGAAGAGAAACGGTGCCCTGATCCCGGACGAGGCGTATGCTTCCTTCGAGCGCACAAAAGTTCTCTTAAAGTCCCCGATCACGACCCCGGTTGGAAAGGGATTCCGTTCCTTAAACGTTACCCTGCGCGGCAAGTATGACCTCTACGCGAATATCCGTCCGGTAAAGTCCAATGACGCGGTAAAAACTCCGTTTAAGAACGTGGATATCGTGATCTTCCGTGAGAACACCGAAGGTCTGTATGTGGGAAAAGAAGAACAGATCGATGAGAACACGGTTCACGCGATCAAAATCGTCACAAAGAAAGCATCTGAGCGCATCATCCGTGACGCCTTCGAGTACGCAAAGAAGAACGGCAGAAAGAAAGTTACCTGCGTTCACAAAGCAAACATCCTTAAGATGTCTGACGGAATGTTCCTCGGAATCTTCCGTGAAGTCGCAAAGGATTACCCGGAGATCGAGGCAGACGACAAGATCATTGACAACACCTGCATGCAGCTCGTCATGAACCCGAACCAGTTTGATGTGATGGTAATGCAGAACCTCTACGGTGATATCCTTTCCGATCTCTGCAGCGGCCTGATCGGCGGCCTCGGCCTCGTTCCGTCCAGCAACATTGGTGCCGACTACGCAATGTTCGAAGCCGTTCACGGAAGTGCTCCGGATATCGCCGGAAAGCACCTTGCAAACCCGACCGCATTCCTTTGGTCTGCATGCATGATGCTTGAGTATCTTGGTGAAAACGAGACTGCATCCCGTATTCGAAAAGCAGTGGATGAGGTCCTCGCGGAAGGAAAGCACCTGACAAGAGATCTCCATGGTGAGGCATCTACGGAAGAGTATGTGGATGCTGTGATCGCGAGATTATAATAAAAGAAAGATCGAAAAAAAGAGAACCAAAACCTGGCGAATGGCCGGGTTTTGGTTCTCTTTTCTGCGTTTTACAGCATCTCGTCATGTATGGAAGCGGAATTAGCTGTGCTTCTCATCACAATATCTGCAGCGATATACCTCATGATCCTTATCATCGAGATAGAAGATATGCGGCAGCTCCTGCTCGATGGAGGTGATGCAGCGCGGGTTCTTGCAGTGGATCACGTTCTTTAAGATCTTTGGGAGATGCAGGGTGCGCTTCTCGGCGATCTTGTCGTCGCGGATGATGTTGACGGTGATGTTGTGGTCGATGTAGCCGAGGATGTCGAGGTCGATGGCGTCCAACGGTCCCTCGATCTTGATGATATCTTTTCTTCCCATCTTGTTGCTCTTTGCGTTCTTGATGATTGCGACGGTGCAGTCTAACTCACCTAAGCGCAGGTAGCGGTAGATGTCCATACTCTTGCCTGCCTGGATATGGTCAAGGACAACGCCTTCACGGATTCCGCTGATATTTAACATGGCTTTTCTACCTCCAGTAATGTCATAATGAGTGCCATACGGACATATACGCCGTTCTGGACCTGTTTAAAGTAAGCGGCACGCGGATCATCATCCACCTCGACGGAGATCTCGTTGACACGCGGGAGCGGGTGGAGCACATACATATCCGGTTTCGCGAGTTTCATCTTCTCTTTATCAAGAATGTAGCAGTCCTTCATGCGGATGTAGTCTTCCTCGTTGAAGAAACGCTCTTTCTGGACTCTTGTCATGTAGAGGATATCCAGTTCTTCCATCGCGTCGTCAAGACTGGTTGTCTCACGGTATTCGATATTTTTGGCATCAAGGACACTCTCTTTGATATAATCCGGTACCTTTAATTCCGGCGGGGAGATCAGGATAAAACGGATTCCCTCGTAGCGGGAGAGGGCATTGATCAGGGAGTGAACGGTACGGCCAAATTTCAGATCTCCGCAGAGTCCGACCGTCATATTGGAGAGTCTGCCCTTTAAAGAACGGATCGTATATAAATCAGTTAAAGTCTGTGTGGGATGCTGGTGACCGCCGTCTCCGGCGTTAATAACGGGAATCGAAGATTTGGTGGAGGCTACGTAAGCGGCGCCTTCCTTTGGATGTCTCATCGCGCAGATATCTGCGTAACAGGAAATAACACGGATTGTATCGGAAACACTTTCGCCCTTGGAAGCGGAACTGGAATCAGCGGAGGAAAATCCGAGAACGGAGCCTCCAAGATTTAACATGGCAGCTTCAAAGCTTAAACGGGTTCTTGTGCTTGGCTCATAGAAGAGAGTAGCTAATTTCTTTCCGTCGCATACATGTGCGTATCGGAAACGGTCTTTCTCAATGTCGGCGGCAAGCTCTAAAAGACTTTCCGTCTCCTCAAGAGAAAAGTCAAGAGGATTTAACATGTGTCTCATGATGTTTATAATCTCCTTTCAGGCCTCACGGCGGTCCGCATCGTATGTGACCACACTTAGGCATTTTCATTATTATAGCGAATCTGAAACAGAATTTCCACTATTTTTTTTAAGAAAATTGTGTTAAAATATGAAACAGTGAACACAGAGAAACAAAAGAAAAATAAGTGGACAAATTCTGCCGGGCAGGAAGAACTGCAAGATGGAATTTGTAAAATCCCGCGGAAAAGAATATTGGAGAAAGTCGGAAACGCAAATTACAAACTGCGGGAAACGCGCGGTGGAGGAACTATGAGAAAGACGATGGAACAGATCGTTCTGGAAGGGCAGGTCACGAAATGCCACTCCATGGAGGAACTTTATGTGTTGTGGGAGCTGATGCAGCAGATGGAGGAAGATCCCTTTGGGAACACCTGCTATCCGGAGCTGGATCAGAGAAATTTTCATATCGACGGAATCGCGGACCCGGAGCATTATGACGGGACGCTCTACATATTAAAAGAGACAAATATGCGAAAGATGATCCAGAAGGGTGAGACGATGCCGGTGGTGTCGGACATCCGCGCGGATTTCCTGTCCGGAAAAAGTCCCTCCGGCCGGGTGGAATATCTGGATTATCTCACGAGCATGCAGAAGATCCTGTGGGAGGAAAAACATCCCGGCGAGGAGTGTAAGCTTCCGGGAAAGAAGCTAAGGGAAAAGGCGGCAGTCCTCTATATCAACAAGCGCGGCGGAAAAGGCGCTGCCGACGAAGTCAGCATGGACTACGGCCAGTACTATATCGAATTTATCAAGAAACAGATCCGTCTCTTAAACCCGAAGACTGTGGTCTGCTGCGGCGAGGATCTCTTCCGGCTGATCGTCATGGAAGTTTTCCAGAATAAAAAGCAGAAAAAGAATCGTGAGATCTATATGAAATGGAAGGATCTGGTCCGGGGAGATGTATTCTTTGCGGACAGGGACTATCGGCCGGTGAAGGAAGCAAAGAAGGGCGAGGCAGAGGTCCGGGTCGTGCGGATGTGGAATCCTTCATACAGGGTAAACAATGGGCAGTACGTGTCGCTGGAAGAGTACCTGAAAGAATTTAAGAGGAGACTTTCCGGTGAGGAGGAAAATGAGCAGGGAGAGCAGCGGAACACAGACAGAACGGTAGAAAACCTGCAGCCGGAAACGACCAACGAGGAAAAAGCAGACGTAGAAGAGGCAGATGTAAAAGAAACAGATTCAGAAAAAACGGAATAGGACAGGCGCAAAGGGAATTTCTACGGTTTCGGTAAAACCGGAGGGATTCCCTTTTTTCTATGGCTGCGGAAAAAATTGACCGTGGGTTCTGCAGATTCGGAAGAACGTAAGAAATTGTAAGAATAATTAAGTAATTTTATATAGTCAGAACATGATGGGAACGGTATACTTGAAATATAAAAGAGAACTGGCGAAAAAACGCTGTAAAAATTTAAGAAGAAGGGGGCGGACGGATGCAGCAGAAGGAAGGTGCGGTGATACAGGTAAAGGATCTGTACAAAGTTTACCGCATGGGCGAGGAAAAGGTTTACGCGTTAAACGGTGTGAGCTTTGAGATCCATCGGGGCGAGTTCTGCGCGATCACCGGACCGTCCGGTTCCGGTAAATCGACGCTTTTAAATATGCTGGCGGGGCTGGAGCACCCGACGAAGGGTGAGATCGTGATCGCCGGAAAGCATATAGAAAAGTTGAATGAAAAACAGCTTGTGACATTCCGAAGAGAGCGGGTTGGGTTTATCTTCCAGTCCTACAACCTGATCGGGACGATGGATGCGGTGGAAAATGTGGCGCTGCCGTTATCATTCCGGGGAATGCCGAGGGCAGCGAGGATCAAGCGGGCGAAGCAGTATTTAAAGCTTGTGGGACTGGAGAAATTTATGACCCACATGCCGAACCAGATGTCCGGCGGACAGCAGCAACGAGTCGGAATCGCAAGGGCTCTGGCGATGAACCCGCAGATCATTTTTGCGGATGAGCCGACAGGAAATCTGGATTCGAAGACGACGATGGAAGTGCTGAAACTTATGCAGAAGGTCGTGAGGGAGCAGAAGCAGACGCTTGTGATGGTTACCCACGACAATAATCTGGCAACCTACGCGGACCGGATCTTTAAGATCATCGACGGAAAGATCGTGAGCATCGAGGAGAATCACCACGAGGTGGATCTGGTGCAGTTAGAAGAGTCCATGCAGGCGGCGGCAGAGGCGCAGGCGGAGGGTAAATCACAGAATCCGGCAGCAGAAGAGCAAATAGAGCCAGTTGTGGAAGCAGAAGAACACCAGATAGAGGGAAAGTCAGAATAACAATCGACAAGATTTTAGAATAAACGCAAAAATATGAAAAGCTAACACAAATAACTAAAATAGAACAGCCAGGAGGAGAGGAACAGTATGAAAATAAAAGGATTACGCTGGATGGCAACATTCCTTGCCGCGTGCATGCTGATGGGCGCAGTCCCGGCAACTGCATTCGCGGCAAAAGAGACGACCGAGGCGGCGGAGACGATCCCGCAGGTATACCGGATGGACGATGACAATGATACCGTCCGCCTTGTGATCGGCAAGACGCCGACCTTATACATCGGAAAAAACGGAACAGTCTCCGTGACACTCATGAACATGGAGGACAAAGACTGGATCGAGACAGAAATCTGGATCGCCTCCGAGGATGATTTCCGGAACCATTATTCCGATGAGATCACAAAGACGGAGGACCGCGACAGCGAGGAGAGCAGCATCGTCCAGTCCATGAAGACGATCTACCCCTTCGAGGTGACAGATTCCTTAAACCGCCATTACAAGGTCGGTCATGTAAATAAAAAAGCAAAAAAGACTGTCAACCTGAATGTCAATGTAAAAAAGGGTCTGGAAGAGGGATATTATCCGATCCTGATCTATATCTCAAAGCGCGCTCAGGGCGAGGATGGAATGTCCTCCGAGTACGCAAAGACCATGATGGCGTGGATCGAGACGAAGAAGACAACCGGAACCAGCGAGACAGCTGAGGACAGCTCCGAGCCGGTAGCATTCGCCCTCGGAGAGAATCAGTCCACTCCGTCCGCGAACTATTCCGAGGTCATGAATTTCGATGTAAACGTGAGAAATACCGGTTATAAGACCGCCTACGATGTGCGTGTCGATATGGAGCTCTCTGAGGATATCACGAAGTTTCCGTTTGAGATCAATGACGGAAATTATGACCGGCAGATGGGAAATATGAACCCGGATCAGACTGTGGCGGTTCCGTTCAGCATGGCGGTGCGAGAAAAGGCGAAATCCGGCTATTATCCGATCAAGTTTAAGATCCGTTATCGGGAAAATGAAAATGGAAACTTTGCTGCTCCCATTGAGGATACCTTTTATGTGCGGGTCTATGGAAAAGATGAGAATGATTCGCTGGATTCTGAAGCAGGTGAGAACGAAAGAACAAAGGCGCGTATCATCGTCGACAGCTTTGAGACGGATCCTGCGGAGATCTATGCCGGGCAGGATTTTACGCTGAAGGTGCGCATGAAAAACGCTTCCAACAGTATCGCAGCCAGCAACATCCTGTTTACCTTCGAGTCGGAAGCGGTGAGCGACAGTCCGGTATTTACGACGGTGAACGGTTCAAACTCCGTAGTTGTCAATTCTCTGGCACCGGGAGCATCCGACACGCTGACGATAAAATTTTCCTCAAGCCCCACAGCGGAACAGCGTTCCTACACGATCACGATCAATGAGCAGTATGACAGCCCGGAATTTAAGAACGCGAAGGAAGCTGTAAAGATTGCGGTTGGATTAAAGCAGGAGGCGCGGTTAAATACCGGCACCATCGAGGTTATGCCGGATGCTATTTCCGTTGGCGAGGAGTCAAACGTGATGTTTTCCATCAACAACACCGGAAAAGTCATGCTCTATAACGTGAACGCGGTTTTTGAGGCAGATTCGATCCAGAAGAATGAGGCTTATGTTGGAAATATCGAACCCGGAAAAAGCGGAAACGTGGATACGATGATCAACGGAATTGCCCCGACCACGGATGATGGAAAGGTAAAACTCTCCATTACATATGAGGATGAGAACGGAAAAGTCTCCACGGTCGAGAAAGAGATCCAGCTTATGGTAAATGAGGATCAGAGCATGGATGAAAGCAATGTTGATGATACCTGGAGCAGTGACGATATACAGCCGGAACCGTCCACGACGGATAAACTGAAACATCTCGCGATCCCGGTGGGAATCGTGGGAGTGGTCCTTGCAGCTGTGATCCTTGTGGTCATCAGACGCAAAAAGAAGAAAGCGGGAATGGACGATGAGATTCTTTGATCTGCTCATCATGAGCATCAATAACCTGCGCAGACGGAAACTCAGGACGGGACTTACCGTTCTGGGCGTAGTCATCGGCACGGCCTCCATCGTAGTCATGGTCTCTCTGGGAATCGGACTGAAGGAAAATACCGTGGAATCCTACGCTTCCTTCGGAAGTCTCACGAGGATCCAGATCAGTTCCGGATACGGGAACCAGTCCGAGGATGATTACCTTGTGGACGCCACGGTGACGAAGTTTGCTAAGATCCCACATGTGAAGAGTGTGTCCCCGATCCTGGAGACCGATGTGAATCTGAAGCAGGGAGTTTATCAGGGATATTCGAACATTGTGGGAATGCCAAGAGAGGAGCTGGAACAGATTCCGCTGGCGGAGGGAAAGCTTCCGGATAAGAATGCGGCGACTCTGGAATTTATCGTCGGAAATATGGTTTCCGACAACTTTTATAACAGCAAGACCGGAAAAGGAAGCTGGGACGGTGAGGATCTTTCTAAAGTGGATCTTATACACAAGCCGTTTTTTACCATGTTCCAGAATATGGGAAACGGGGATGAAAGCAGCCAGAAAAAGTATATTTTCCCGGCCTGCGCTCTGGTGGATGGCGGCGAGAACGGATTTTCTGAGTATGGATACCAGATCTACACAGATATCGACCTGTTAAAGACCCAGTTGAAAAAGATCTACCGGAAGAACCCGATCCCCGGACAGCCGACAAATAAAAAGGGAAAACCCTACAATTATTTTGTTTACAATATGATTTACGTGAATGTGGACGATATGGAACATGTGACGGAGGTCCAGAAAGCGATCACAGATATGGGCTATGAGGCCTACAGCAGCATGCAGTGGCTCGAACAGGCCCAGCAGCAGACGGATATGATCCAGGCGGTCCTCGGCGGCATCGGTGCCGTATCGCTGTTTGTGGCGGCCATCGGAATCGCGAACACGATGATGATGTCCATCTACGAGAGAACGAAGGAGATCGGCGTGCTGAAGGTTTTGGGATGCGCGCTTGGAGATATCCGGACGATGTTTTTGATGGAGGCGGGATTTATCGGATTTATGGGAGGCGTTCTGGGACTTGGCTTAAGCTACAGTGTCTCTGCGGCGATCAATAAGTTTCTGGGAGCCAGTCTCTCCGGCATGACCGGTGGTTCTGGAGCGATCTCAAGGATCCCACTGTGGCTTTCCGGATCCGCGGTGGTCTTTGCGGTCCTCATCGGCATGCTGGCCGGACTTTTCCCGGCACTGCGGGCGATGAAATTAAGTCCGCTGGCGGCGATCAGAAATGAATAAGGTAAATGAGTCCTGGGTGCGCTGACACCTTAAAAATCTGACCTTTCAGCCTGTTCGTAAGCTGGCAGGTGGGGGAGCAACAGAAAAACTCCAAAGTTAAGCCGCGCATGGAGAGGCGGACAGTTGGCTGACAACAGAAAAATCAGCATTAAAAGAAAGCAATAAAAAGACACGTCAGGCAGAATTCACTTAAAATCTGTATGGCGTGTCTTTTTCGACCCTTATAATATCTGATTATTTACCCGGCACTTAAGCCTTGGCCGCCTTCTGTCTGGACAGTGTCTGCACACCTTCAATAACAAGGATGATCGCAAGGAAGATCAGAAGGATTCCGAGGATCGCCTGTGCCCACGGACCCCAGTCAGCACCGCCTGCGGCGATCATGCCGATCTGGTTCTTAACTGTGAGTGCCAGGGAGGTGATCGTAACGATGATCATGAATGCCATCGGGATCAGGAACATCTTGTTGTTCCTGCCCATGTTTCCGAGCCATGTGGCTACGGCTAAGAGACCGATACCCGCGAGAAGCTGGTTGGCAGCTCCGAACAGTCCCCAGATCTTTCCGTATCCGTTCATACCGAGAAGGATGCCAAGGACAACCGTGAGGATCGTAGCGAAGTACGGATTTACCATAACCTTTTTCCAGCCCTCTTTGATGTCAGCAGCAGTTTCACCCGGCTCAAGCCAGAATTCCTGGAACATGAAACGCGCAAGACGTGTTGCGGTATCAAGGGAAGTAAGACAGAACGCGGAATATGTAAGTACCAGTAAAGAGTTTAAGATGCTGTAGCTTCCCGGGATGATATCGTCGATCATATGAGCGATACCGCCGCCGAAGATCGCTGTCGCGCCCTTTAACGCCTGGTCCGGATGAACCGCGTTCCACTTGTAAGCGTAACCGATGGCGCAGAGAGTTAAAACCGCGAGAACACACTCTAAGAGCATTCCGCCGTAAGCGATCGGTTTCGCATCAGTCTCTTTGTCGAGCTGCTTGGATGTGGTACCGGAAGATACCAGAGAGTGGAAACCGGAGATCGCACCGCAGGCAACTGTTGTAAACAGTACCGGGAACATGTACTGAACGCCGTTTCCGTTGTCAACTGCAAAGCTTGTCACAGCCGGGAAAGAGGAGTCGAAGGTCGGATGAGCGACAATGACGCCGAATGCTGCAACTGCTAACATTGCGTAAAGCAGGAAGGAACTTAAGTAGTCACGCGGCTGGAGAAGGATCCATACCGGTGTTACAGAAGCGATAGCGATGTAAAGACCAACGATCCACATCCATGTCTTTGTGGAGAGGTAGATCGGATGGAAGTTCATTCCGATTGCCATGATCAGAACGATCGCAAGAACGCCGAATACGGAAGCGATACCCATCGGCATGTTGCGGCGGTATACACAGAAACCGAATACGATTGCGATCAGGATGAACAGGATCGAGATCATCGCTACGGTTGCCGGAGTCGCGGATTTCGCCATATCAAGTGCGCCGCTCTCATCGTAAACTGCACCGAAGGTGGAAGCAACGATAGAAGCGAAGGCTGCTACGACTAAAATCAGTGTCAGGTAAGAGAAGATGATGAAGAGCTGCTTTGCACGTTTGCTCATGTTTGCGGAGATGATCTCTCCGATGGACTGTCCTTTGCTGCGGACAGATGCGAACAGTGCGCCGAAGTCATGGACACCGCCGAAGAAAATACCTCCGATGAGGATCCATAAGGTCACCGGAAGCCATCCGAACATAGCTGCGCCGATCGGTCCTGTGATCGGGCCTGCGCCTGCGATGGATGAGAAATGGTGTCCCATAAGAACCGGAGCTTTTGCCGGAACATAGTCAACACCGTCTGCCATTGTATGAGCCGGTGTCTCTGTTTTGCTTTCGCCCACGCCCCACTGCTTGCACAGCCAGCCGCCGTAGCAGACATAGCCGATGCCAAGAATGGCAACACAGACGATGAGAAGTACTAATGAGTTCATTGTTGCTATCTCCCTTTCTTTTGAGAATATAATACTTTTTTCAAAATTTTCGCAACATGGTGACCGCTTGCGTTTGAAGTGACCTTCCCGTCAGCCACCTCCACCAACGCCGCATGAAAATTCATCCAGCCATGCAGGGAAAAATGAAAACTTTTGTAAATACGGCATTTTTTTAAAGCTTTCCTTGCGTCTTCATCACAGGTATCGCAGACAAAGACTGCCGTAATATAGGAAGCCATATGGCCCGGTCCAACATGGATTCGGCCCATGCCATCCTCGTGGATCTCATTCTTTAAGCTTTCAAAAAGATCCAGCGTCAGGTGCGGAACATTCACGAGATACAGGAATTCCTCATTGTCCGCGGACCACAATTCCGCCTTTTTTGAGATGACATACTGTCCGGAATGCTCAAAAAAATCACAGCGGGCTGTGATCGGGGATTGATCACCATTGATCATCATGTGGATATCGTAATAAGGTTCGTAATTCTTTAACAGCCGCTCTATTGCGGATTCTCTTGTGTAGTGCATTCCGTTTTCCAATCTAATTGTTATACAAAAATTAAAATTATAAAAATTTTATAAAATCAATTTATTATACTCCTGCCGACATAAATATGCAAGCTTTTTGCGAAAAACAGGAGTAACGAAACGAAATATTAACAAAAGGTGAGCGCCTGGTGCGGATACGATGAGATACAGGCAAGAAAGACCGCAGATCCAGATCCTGATGTAAAGGAAAAACAATCGAAATTGTAAAAGCACCTGAACAGATCCGCCCGCATAAAATAAGGTAATGAAGCTTAAGGCGGCTTTCTTTGAAGACATTTCCGAAACCACTGAGCGTACAGGAAGAGCGGGAGTACCTGAAGCGTTACAAAGAGGGCGACCTGGAAGCGAGAGAAGTGCTGATCAACCGGAATCTCCGTCTGGTTGCCCATGTCATAAAGAAGTACCAGCAGACCGGATACGATATGGATGATCTCCTGTCGGTGGGGACCATAGGACTCATAAAGGCTGTAAATACCTTCAATGTGGAGAAAGGATCGCGGCTTGCCACATATGCGGCGAAGTGTGTGGAGAATGCTATCCTATCGCAGCGGAACAAACGGCGGTTGAGGTGGAAAACCATGAACCTTTTGGGGCAAAATGGTCTATGTTCTGCCGCTTGAAAGTCCGCAGCTATGTATTGGCTGCGAATGTTGCAGGTACGTTAAAAGTTGCGCCGCTTCAAATTCTCAAGTTTCCGGTCGTCCTTCCACATAAGTTTTTGGATGCCGAGAAGTTCAATCTGCGGTTTTCGGACGCATCTGAGATCACGGAAATTGCGGACAAGCTGCGGTGGTATCGCTATCAAAAAGGACTTCGTCAGCGTGACGCGGCGGACTATGCTGCTATCGACCGCAGTACCTACATCCATTACGAAGAGGCAGGGCGGGACTATTATCCGAAGGAACACATGGAAAGGCTGGCAGAGCTGTTTGAGGTACCGCTGGAGGATTTGCTGGATGACTATAACCTGTTTCTGCTGCGGGGTCAGGGGGCGCAAATCAAAGCCATGCGCCAGCGGCTCGGCTTGACGCAGAAGGCATATGCAGCGCAGCTTGGCGTCCCGCTGCAAAAGTTCAAGCGATGGGAACAGGGTAACGTGCAGATTTTCAAATCCACACGGGAGAAGTATTTCAAGCAGGCGTAATCATAGCAAAACGAGCAGACCGGCTATTGAATGCTGGTCTGCTCGTTTGCTATGTATTATTGCTGCGCTTTCAGATGCTTCACGGCTGCGTCCACCAGTTCCAGCTTCTGCTCCGTGGAACAGGGCAGCTTCTGGACATTTTTCAGCGCCTGCTCGGACTGGAACTTCGCCAGCTCCTGCCCAAGCTCCTGCTGCGCCTGCTTTGATTTCGGGAAGATCAGAAATACTTCCATGGCTGCCCTCCTTTCCAGAGCGTTTTCTGCTTCAAACTATGCGTGTGTTCCGGCTGCTATGTAGACAAATAGAATTCAATTTCGGTGGCGCAAGGGAAATCGTATTGCTATGTGCCTTCTGCGGTGCGGCAAGGCTTGCCATTCAAGGGCTTTTCGCCCCCCAATTGTCTACGCCCGAGCGCCGTTTGCGGGCGGATTTCGCCTTCTGCTGGCGGTGAACTGCTGCGGCGCAGGCGGGGCAGTATTTTGTCCTGCCGGAGCGGGCGAGAATGCCCGTGCCGCAGACTTCGCAGCGGCGGAGCTTCTTGGGGCTGAGAATGGCCTGTTCCAGTTTGGGCTGCTGGGGCAGCACAGCGCGGCGGAACCACCGGCAGATCAGGCTGCGGGAGATAAACTGCGGGCAGACACCGTCCAGCAGCAGGCAGTCGCCATCCAAGAAGTTGCAGCAGCGCTTTGTAAGGCCGCGCACGCTGCGGAGCTGCCCCGGCGTCAGGCGGAAGAGCGTGCCATCCGGCAGCCGCTCGATGGGGTCAAGCTTGTGCATTTTCGCCCTCCTTTGCGATGAGTTTTGCGTCCGCTGGGTAGTTCAGCGTGATGAGGGTGGGCTTGCCCAAGCCCTGCTTGCGCCGAACAATCAAACCACTGTACTCCAGCTCCCGGAAGATCCGCGTGGCGCTTTGGCGGCTGCGGTGGAGCGTTGTCTGTGCCTGCTCCAAGGTGAAGTACAGCCGAATTGTGCCGTCCGGCTCGACGTAGCCGTTCTGCCGGGAAATGCTGGCTCTATCCAGCAGCAGCGCATAGAGCACCTTCGCGTCGTTGCTGATGTCCCGCAGAGCTTCGTCTTGGAGAAGGAACCTCGGAAGCGGCACATAGGACGCCGCCGGGCTCTGCATCGTGAGCTTGCAAAAAGTTTTCATCTGACCTCCTATCCCATCCATCAATCCATCCATTTTTGTGTTGATTGATTGATGGATGATTTTTTTGTATCTTGATTTATTTCTTATTAGTTAGAGGATGAATTTCAGTCCCGATGAACGGCACAAAAACCGTCGTCCTGAAATCCGGTTGCGGTACGCTTTGGAGCGTCAGCTTGTCCACCGTCCGGGAAACCGGTGACGGAAAACCCACACATGGAAAATCCCGTTGTGGTCAAAGCTCGTCTTTCTGCCGCGTTTTCAGCAGCTCCCAGATCTAGGCTTGCCGCGCTTTCAGTTCGGCAACGTCGGCATCGTAAAAATGCCCGGTGCTGTTGATGCGGCGGCAAATCTGGTTGATGTTCGAGACGGCACGGCTGACGGCAGCGGCTAACTTTTTCTGCTCGGTGTAATCCACCTTGATGATGTACCCGTCGATCAGCATTTTCCGGGCATACGCGCCGAAGTTGTGCGTCCCCAACTGGCGCATTTTGTGCTGGATGAGATTTACTTCCTGCTCGTTCAGGCAGACTTCCTTGCGGATGGGTCGCGTGTGGTCCGGCATGAGAATCACCCCTTCAGGTGCAGCCCGAAGGCACCGTTTTCTTCCAGGATTTCCAGATAGCCGTTGCCGGTGAGTTCAGCAAAAACCGGAGCAACTTTTTCAGGCGGGAGGCGCAGAACATTTACAAGTTCCTGTGCACTCAGACCGCCGTCTTCGAAGGTGTACAAGAGCGCGCCGGTGAGCTTGGCTTCTGCGGAGAGGTTCGTATCCAGCAGGAGGCGGGTGGGTACAGCGGTCATGTGGGTGTGGTTGTAGTAAGTGATCATGGTGGTTCTCCTTTCGGTTTTGAAAAAATTGTTTGAAGGGTGGTTTGGAAGCGAAGCTGTTTGCCTTTCACTTTACAACGGACATTTTTCACCGAAAACTTGGCACCCTTTTTCAAATTTTTTTGCTTTCATTGATAGCCTCTCTATCTAACTAAGTGAATCAGTCTCCGGTTTTGTCCCAAACTTTCAAAAAAGTTCGGAGAATTTTGTGCGCTGCAATGCTCCTGCGGCAAACAAATCATTTGCTCTAAAACCCCCTTTCACTTTACAACGGACACAATGATGCTGGGTGTCACGCTTTTGTCATAACGAAGGCAAAAAAGAAGCGCCTGCCACTACGACAAGCGCTTTGGTTTTGCATCAATTATTCGAGCAAATCCTCTATATCCCTTTGATCGTATTTAGTTTTCTGCATCAGCCGACAGACACCATCTGCCTCGTCCCGCTGCTGCAAGAGCTGGGCGAACGCCCGATAGAGTGCGGCCTGCCGACGCTCGATCACGCCGCGATTCTGCTGCATGGCATCCGCTGCTTTGCGGATGGACAGCCCCTCGGAAAAGCGTTTCCGGAAGAGATCGGCGTTGTCGTTGAGCACCGTTTTGAGCGACTGCTGGGCAAACGCAAGATCCTCACACATGGCCTGATATGCCTCGCGGTTGGATATGCCGATGTACTGCTTCCGCTCCCGGATGAGCTTGTATCGCCGCAGATCCATCCGGTAGTTTTCACAGATATCCTTGGCGTATTCGTAGTAGGTTCTGCTGCAACGGATGGCGCGCTCCGCGTACTCGTCATCAACGTAAGTGAAGGGCTTGCTTTTGGGCTCCGGAAAGCCGTCCTCATACACTTCACGGACGGTGCCTTCGTCAATCTCACGCCGGGTCTGACGGACGTATTTATCCCGCAGCACACCATCCACCTCGACCTGCTCGCAGAAGGATGTGTACCGGATGAGGTAGTAATGCTCGTTGTCTTCTTTGGCAAAGCTGGCATCTTTGCAGACCACAATGGACTCGCCCGTGTCGATATCCTTCAGCACACGGACAACGAAAATAGGTTTCCCGGTCGTACCGCGTATAAAATCCGGCAAATATACGTTTCAGCGGCATGAACAAGCCCTCCCTTCCGCTGATTTTCTTACAGTATAGCACAGATTTCAGCGGGGAGAAAGAGCGGCGTTGGGACGGAGAAAACTGGGATTTGAGAGAACAGCAAGCACAGCCGCTGTCCGGACACACGGCGATTTTGGGGATAATCCCAAGCCCTTATAGTGTTGACGTTGAGCGGAAAACGTAAAGCAAAACTGCTGCCAAAATATGCGAACGATCTATGCGTGAGAGTCTTGCATGCAAGCTGTTTTTGAAATTAGAGAATTTCGCAACGTGATGCGAAGCTCTCTTGCCTTGTGATCGAGAAAGATGTATAATTAGAACGATATTTGTAGCCGGAGGTCGAACGGAAATGGCTATTTCGTATAACAAGCTTTGGAAGCTGCTCGTCGATAAGAAGATGAGCAAGGCTGATCTGCGCAAAGCAGCAGGTATTGCACCTAATACCATGACCCGGCTGAGACGGGACGAAGAAGTTACGTTGTCTGTGCTCAATAGGATCTGTGTTGTGTTAGATGTCAATATCGGAGATATTATGGAATTTACCAATGACGAAAGGGATGGAGAATACGATGGCTGACACAAAACTTTTTAACATAAAGGGCACGGTAAAAGAATATCAAAGCGGTACTGTCACACTTGAGAAAGAACTTCAGACAGTGATTGAAAATAATATGAATATCTTCTTCGGGGTAACATTTCTTGCCTCTGAGTATCGCACAACGGATGGTGGACGCATGGACAGCATTGGCATTGACGAAAACCACTGCCCTGTCATCTTTGAATACAAGCGGTCTGTGAAGGAGAATGTGATTAACCAAGGTCTATTTTATTTGAACTGGCTTTTGGATCATAAAGACAGTTTCAAAGTGCTTGTAATTGAAAAGCTGGGTTTAAAAGCGGCTAATAACATTGATTGGAGTATGCCGCGAGTTGTATGTGTCGCGGGTGACTTCACAAAATATGATGAGTCTGCAATCAAACAGATGAACCGCAATATTAGCTTGATCCGATATAAGAAATTCGGAGAGGACCTGCTTATGTTCGAGCAAGTCAATGAGAATGTTGTCTCCGCTATTCCTGATAATGAACCCGTCAGCAAAGCAAAAGCTACTGATAAAACGTTCGATGAGCAGATCAGAACTGCTGACGAGAGCATTAGAGTGTTGTACGAAAACCTTTCCAACTACATTCTTAGCCTTGGCGATGATATTAGCGAAAGTCATCTGAAGCTATATGCGGCATTTAAGAAAATCAGAAATGTGGTCACAGTAGTCGCGCAAAAGAAAAAGCTAATTCTGAATTTACCACTTGATGTGTCTACTGTATCATTTGAAGAAGGCTTTTCAAGAGATGTTACAAACATCGGTCACTGGGGCTGCGGTGCGGTTGAGCTCTATTTGCAAAGTGGTGCGGATTTCGAGAAGGCAAAGCCTCTAATCGACCGAGCATTTGATGAAAACTAAATTTGAGAATTCCTAACGATCGAAGAAATTGAGGATTTTACTATGTTACACCCCGGTCTTTACGAACAAGTCATCAACAATGCCTTGACGGGCGAGCTTGCGGAGATTCCGGAGGCCCGCAAGTCTGTTGCGCCCATTGACAAGGCGGAAGCCTCCAAGGTGCTGGCGCAGTATCTGGCGGATGTAGTTCAAAAGGGCTTGGATAACGTGCTGGACAACGGCGGGGATATTTCTGCCCAGATCGGGCTGACCAACCAGATCGTTGAGCTCATTCAAAATACAACGAAAGAAGCTGACTTTGCCGCGCTGGGTGTTGACCGGCGGGCAGAGCAGCTTCTTGCGCTTTTGCGGGAAGCCGATCCGAGGCTGGCCGTAGGAAAAACCGCGGCAGACATAGAGCGCCCGGAAACCTCCATTGCACAAAGCTCGCTTTTCACCGGGGCTGTGCATGAGCCGCAGATGTTTACAGAGCTCAAAAAAGAAATCGTCTCGGCCGACCGGATCGATATGCTGGTGTCCTTCATCAAATGGAGCGGTCTGCGGCTCATCATGGACGAGCTGCGGGAGTTTACGCACAGCGGCGGCAAGCTCCGCATCATCACCACCTCCTACATGGGCGCAACAGATGTGAAGGCCATTGAGGAGCTTCGAAAGCTGCCCAATACGCACATCAAGGTCAGCTACAACACCAAGACGACCCGCCTCCACGCCAAGGCATATATTTTTTACCGCGAAACCGGCTTCACGACGGCTTATATTGGCTCGTCCAACCTGTCCAATGCGGCGCTGACCAGCGGCCTTGAATGGAACACTAAGGTTACGAAACGCGACCTACCCGAAACCATCGACAAGATCGCCGCTACCTTTGAGTATTACTGGAATGACCGCGAATTTGAATACTACGCGGAGGATCAGAAAGAGCGCTTGGCGCGTGCGCTGAAGGCGGAAAAATATTTCGACACCAACAATGCTGACGTCTACACCATGGACATCAACCCCTATTCCTACCAGCAGGAGATTTTGGACAAGCTGGAGGCAGAGCGCACTGTCCGTGGCTATACGCGCAATCTGGTGGTGGCTGCCACCGGTACCGGGAAGACGGTCATCTCTGCACTGGATTACAAGCGTTTCCACAGGCAGAATCCGGATAAACCCTGCCGCCTGCTGTTTGTGGCGCACCGAGAGGAAATCCTCAAGCAGAGCTTGTACACCTTCCGCGCCGTGCTCAAGGATGCAAACTTTGGTGAGCTGTTTGTGGGCAACTATAAGCCGGAGAGCATCGACAACCTGTTCCTGTCCATCCAGACTTTCAACTCACAGAGCTTCACGGAAAAGACGAGTCCCGATTTTTACGATTACATCATCGTGGACGAATTCCACCATGCCGCTGCACCGACTTATCAGAAGTTGTTGTCCTACTACCAGCCCTGCATCCTGCTGGGTTTGACCGCTACTCCGGAGCGTATGGACGGCAAGAGTATCCTGCCCTACTTCCATAACCGCATTGCAGCGGAGATCCGTCTGCCGGAAGCCATTGACCGAAAGCTCCTGTGCCCGTTCCAGTATTTTGGCGTTACCGATACGGTGGATCTGGATGCGCTCAAATGGTCTGCTGGTGGCTACCAAAAGAACGAGCTGGAGCACATCTACACGTTCAGCGGGGCGGTTGCCAACCGCCGCGCCGACCATGTGGTGACGGCACTGCTGAAATATGTGACGGACATTGACGAGGTGAAGGGTCTCGGCTTCTGTGTGACGGTAGATCACGCGGAATTTATGTGCCGCTATTTTAACGACCACAACATTCCGTCCATGTGCCTCACCGGGCAATCTTCAGACGAGGAAAGAGTGGCGGCAAAGCGGCGCTTGGTGTCTGGCGAGGTGCGGTTCATCTTCGTCGTGGACATCTACAACGAGGGCGTAGATATTCCGGAAGTCAATACCGTCCTTTTTCTGCGACCCACGGAGTCGTTGACGATTTTCTTGCAGCAGCTGGGACGTGGTCTGCGTCTATCTGAGGACAAGGAATGCCTGACCGTGCTGGACTTCATCGGTCAGGCGAATAGAAAATACAATTTTGAAGATAAGTTTGCGGCGCTGCTGTCGAATGCCACCCGCAGCGTGAGCCGTGAGATCAAGGACGGCTTTGTGTCCGTCCCCAAGGGATGCTATGTCCAGTTGGAGAAGAAGGCGGCCAAATACATTTTGGAGAATATCCGCGCGTCCTATGGCAATACGGCTGGATTGGTGGCTCGTGCAGCCTCCTTCGCGGAGGACAGCGGGCTGGAGCTGACGCTCAAAAATTTCTTGGATTACTACCATCTCGATCCGCGGGCGATCTACAAGTTTTCCTCCTTCTCTCGCATTTGTGCCAGAGCGGATGCCATCGAGGACTTTTCGGAGCCGCTAGAGGACATCCTGACCAAAGCGTTTGCAAAGCTTGCTGTGGCTGATTCCCGCCGCTGGATTTCGTTCCTGTTGGATGTTCTTCCGCGTTTGGACAACCTTGATTTTGCAGCGCTTCCGGATGCGGAAAAGCGGATGATGCAGATGTTCTATGTCACCGTCTGGGGCAAGACTGTGGAGAACTGGGACGACGAAGAGGTGCTTAGTAATCTCTATGCCCTGTCTGACAGCACAGTTCTGCTCGGTGAACTCTTGGAGCTGCTGCGCTATCGCTTCGAGCAGATCGACTTTATCGACGAGCCGGTGGAGTTAGGCTTCGACTGCCCGCTGGATCTGCACTGCACCTATACCCGCGACCAGCTCTTGGTGGCGCTGGACTTTATGAAGCCGTCCACCGTTCGTGAGGGCGTGAAGTGGCTGCTGGAGAAAAACATCGACGTGTTCTTTGTGACACTGAACAAGGCGGACAAGGACTATTCGCCAACCACCATGTACAACGATTATTCCATCAATGAGAGCTTGTTCCATTGGCAGAGCCAGAGCACCACGGCAGAAAATTCGCCCACCGGTCAGCGCTATATCCACCACAAGGAACACGGCAGCAAGGTGCTGCTGTTTGTCCGGGAGTTTAAGGCTGACCGTGTGACCGGCGGTGCAGAGGCATATACCTATCTGGGCACGGCGAACTATGTGAAGCATGAGGGCAGCAGGCCGATGAATATCACATGGCAGCTGGACCGCCCAATCCCAGCAAAGTTCTTGAAGAAGACAAATAAGTTGGTAGTAGGCTGACATACTTGGCATGATTTAAGGAGACACCTATGGAGGCACGAAAACACTTAATCATCATAAAGGGAAAAGACCAGACGGACTCAGTTGCAAGCTTTCAGTTCCACGACGGGAGGTGCGAGGTCGTCTATACCAGTGCGCCCAATAAGACTTACAGCTTCCAGAGCAGTAATGTGGAGATCCTGCCTCTGCAAAAGAAAATTGACCCTGCGCAGGTGATTGTCACCGCAAACGGGCAAACGATCAGTGAAATTGATAAACTTCTCGACTTCGGCGTATATTACCGCATTGTCCGCAACGGAAAGAGAGATTTATCGTTCCACAGGGGCGAAGTGCAGTTCCAGCAGAATTGCCTGATGGACGGTAAAAACCAAGAAACATTCCAGTATTTCAAAGAAACTGCCGCGGCAATCAGCCTCGAGGTGGAAGGCATCAACATCCTGAGTATGCAGTACGATAAGATCAAACAGGTCAGCGAGGATACCGTGCTGGCAAGCTATCTTGCACCGCAGAAGGAAGTCAAAGCACCGCAGATGCCGGAGGCGGTAATCTATCCGTTTGGCCTGAACCAGAGCCAGAAGCTGGCGGTGGAGCGGGCGCTTTCCTCCAAAATCAGCATCATTCAGGGCCCTCCGGGGACAGGAAAGACGCAGACGATTCTGAATATCATTGCCAATGTGGTTCGGAGCGGGAAGACCGTGGCGGTCGTATCCAACAACAACTCTGCAACACATAATGTGGCGGAAAAGCTGGAAAAGAAGAATGCCTCTTTTCTGACCGCGTTTCTCGGGAGCCTTGCCAACAAGCAAAAGTTCCTGGAGAACCAAAATGGCACCTATCCAGATATGAGCTATTGGGAGATGCCGCCGGAGGAACGGCAGCAGTTGGATCAGGAAACGACTGCGCTTTCCAAGGAACTGAACGAAATGCTCAACGCCAAGAACCGCATTGCGGAAATTGAGCAGGAGTTTTTGCAGCTGAATCCGGAACAGCTCTATTTTGAGGAATACTATGCGACTTACAGCGGCGCGCCGACGGAAGGCCTGGACAAGCTGTCCTCGCAGAAGATTCTTGCGCTTTGGATGGAATTTGAACAGCACGCAGAACATGCGAGCCGCTTAGGACTTTTTCAAAAACTCTCCATTATGTTCCGATTCAACCGCAATGCGCTCAAATTGTTTCTCCGTTCTCCAGAGCTGGTTATTCCCTATTTGCAAAGTCAGTTCTATTCCGTAAAAAGACGGGAGCTGGAGGCCGAAAAGCAGGAACTGAACCGCAAGCTGGAACACTACGCTTTTGACACAAAGATGGACGAGCTCACGCAGAAGTCCCTGCGGCTGTTCCGGGCGGAGCTGACAACACGGTATCACTGGCAGAGTAATAGACAGCGCTTTGAAATGAGTGATTTCCGTCGGAATTCCGCAGAGTTTACCCGGGAGTATCCGGTGGTGCTCAGCACGACCTATTCCATCAAGGGAACGCTCAGCATCGATCATATCTATGATTATTTAATCGTGGATGAAGCCTCACAGGTCGATCTGGCCACCGGGGTGCTGGCATTTTCCTGTGCGCGGAATATCGTAATTGTCGGGGACTTGAAGCAGCTACCCAATGTGCTGACAGAGGATGACATCCGCACCAGCGATGCTATCTGGCAGAAGTATTCCTTGGATGAGCGGTATCGTTTTTCGACCCACAGTCTGTTGTCATCTGCGTTGGAAATATGGCAGGACGCGCCTGTTACGCTGCTGCGGGAACACTACCGCTGCCACCCGAAAATCATTAACTTCTGCAACCAGAAGTTCTATCACGGGCAATTGATTGTCATGACCAAAGACCATGATGAGCCGGATGTGTTGACCATGTACCGGACGACTGCCGGCAATCACGCCCGTGGGCATCTCAACCAACGCCAGATTGATGTCATCCAGCAGGAGGTGCTTCCGCGACTGCATCAGCAAAATTTCCAGAGCATCGGTATTATCACACCGTATCGGGACCAGGTAACAGCCATCCGCAAGCAGCTGGGAGATACTTATGAGGTGGACACCGTCCACAAGTTTCAGGGACGGGAACAGGATGCCATCATTCTGACCTCAGTCGACAATGTTATCACAGATTTCGTGGATGATCCCCATATGCTGAATGTGGCGGTTTCCCGTGCGGTTCATTCGCTGGCAGTGGTCACATCGCAGGACCCACGCAATGACCAGACCAACTACGGCGACCTAACGCGGTACATCGAATATAACAATTTTGAGGTTACCCAGAGCCAGGTCTACTCCGTGTTCGATATGCTCTATCAGGGATATGCCGAGCAGCGCAAAGCATATCTGCAAAAACATAAGCGAGTATCGGAGTACGATTCCGAGAATCTCATGTACTCTGTGATTCAAGAGGTGCTGTCCGAAGAGGCATTTTCCACTATCGGCTGCGCTGTACATGTTTCTCTTGCAACACTGGTGAAAGACTATGAACCGTTGACGGAGGAAGAACGCAAATATGCCCGGAATCCGTTGACGCATGTTGATTTTTTGCTATTCAATCAAATGGATAAACAACCTGTGCTAGCAATTGAAGTGGACGGGACTGGCTTCCATGAAGCCGGGAGCAAACAGGCAGAACGCGATATAAAGAAGGACTCCATTCTGAAGAAGTGTGCCATCTCGCTGTTGCGGCTACGTACAGACGGTAGCGGAGAAAGAGAGAAGATTAGGACTGCATTAAAGAGGAAATGATTATGTCGAGAATAATCAGGAATACAATCAGATGTAAAAAATGCGGAGACGTCATCGAAAGTAAAACCATTCTTTGAGACATAACGTTTCGTTTCAGCAATTCTATTATGAATGCTAGATTGTATTGGTTTCGATTATACCCCATTATACCCTTGATTTTTAGGGTATAATTGGGTATAATTCTGCATAGAATAGTATCTCAAAGGAGGAGCGCTATGGACTTATCTGAGATGCAAACCCGCGCGGCGAAACTGGAGCAGCAGATTTCTGCTTTGCCCGCAGGCTCTGTCACGAAGAAAACCGTCAGAGGCAAGGACTATTTCTACCATCGTTGGACGGAGAACAAGAAGCGGCGGGAGAAGTATATTCCTGCGGATGAACTGGAGAGCTTCCGTGCTCAGATCGAGCAGCGGAAGGAACTGGAGCAGGAGCTGAAAGTGCTGAAAAAGCAGCTGCCCAAGGCGAAATCTGCGAACCTTTCCGCGTTTACCACCAATGTCCGCACCGGCAAGGCGCTGCGTTCCTTTGCGGCGTCTGTTCGCGGCTATCGCAGGCGCGAGTGTTTCCGGCAGCTACATGATTTTGTCTACGGCGAGCCGCAGGACAAGGTGTTCATCCTCTACGGTCTGCGCCGGACGGGAAAAACCACCATGATCCGCCAGATTTTTGCGGAGATGAGCGACACGCAGCTTGCCAAGGCTGCGTTCATTCAGATCACTGCAAAAGACACGCTGGCAGACGTAAACCGCGACCTCAAGGCATTGGAAGCGCAGGGCTTTCGCTATGTGTTCCTCGACGAAGTAACGCTGATGGAGGATTTTATCGAGGGCGCGGCACTGTTTTCTGATGTGTTCGCAGCCTGCGGTATGAAGATCGTGCTCTCCGGCACGGACTCGCTGGGCTTTCTCTTTACCGAGGACGAGCAGCTTTACGACCGCTGCATCCTGCTGCACACCACATTCATCCCTT
>CABVBU010000031.1 GCA_902496665.1 uncultured Clostridium sp.
AGGTTCAAAATTTTCTCATTACAGATTGTATTAATGTGTTCTGCATAAGGATATGTTTTCCCTTCTCTCTGCATATTATCAAACTGCTCTTTGTTATTAAAGTGTCCCGTCATCATATTAATAAAATTATCGAGCTTCATCATGCTTTTTACCTCCAAATTCCGACTTGTTACTCACATTATATCATATTTTTTCTTCAATTACATCCACCCAATTTTAGTACACTGCCATTCGGCTTGCTTCTGTAACCGGCATCCGTTTAATCTTCTCCTGCATTGTTTCCTTTGTATCTTCATTGAAATGATAACGGACAACATAGACTGTCTGCCCAATTTTTTGCTCATTAATGTTCCGGTTTATAGCCTGCATTTCTTCCTTGGTTGTAGTAGATTCCTGCCAGCCTCTGTTCACGATCATTTTTCTGGATCTTCTGTTGGTTCTGGAAGTCTCCGGCTGCTTTTACTATAACGGTATGGGTTTCCGTCTGCAACTTCCGTTCCGGAGTTTTCTTTGTGGATACAGACAGCTCATTTCCATTAATAGAACCGTTTATAACAACATATCTTTCACGCATTTACTCCGATAGTCACTCGGCGATATTTTGTATCTTTCTTTAAATGTTCGGTATATGCCGCCCAAAACCGCCAGAAATGAAATTTCTTGACCAGGTTGCCAATACCGTCTGAAGCTTTTCTGCCAAGATTGTCTCCAAGTTATACGCCAACAGGCTAATAGAACGGTTATCCAGCAATAGTTTATACTGATATCCAACTGTTGTTGGCGTAATAACATCACCTGTGGAAATATCAATTTTCGTCGGAGTTACCAGTTTTCCCATCATAGCATTCATAGTAAAGCGAATGCCCGGAGATTCTCACAGACCAGCTTTGGTTTATCGGTCTTTCTGGCTGACAGAGGATAAGGTCTAAAATTGGCATTTACATGTAATAGTCATTTAAATAAAATGTCATTTTATGTAAAAAGTCGTTTGAAAAAGTTTATATTTCCCATCCAAACTCAATTGAAAAAGTTACACATTCGAATTATAATAAAATAAACACGGAGGTGAAGTCATTATGTTAAAGCGAAAAATGGAGCAAAAGTTGACCGACTGGAAAAACACGGAAAATCATAAACCATTAATCATTAAAGGCTGCAGGCAATGCGGAAAAACTTTTTCCGTCCTTGATTTTGCAAAGAAAAATTATAAACATGTTGTATACCTGAACTTTTTTGAAAATCCGGACTACGCTTCTGTCTTTTCCGGTTCCCTGGAAGTAGATACGATCGTGATGATGTTGTCCGCTCTATTAGGCAATGAAGCGGTGTTCGAAAGTGGCAATACAGTGCTGGTTCTGGACGAGATCCAGGAGTGTCCGGAGGCTCGGACTGCACTTAAATTCTTCCGTATTGACGGCCGTTATGATGTCATCGGAACAGGTTCTTTATTGGGAGTGGAGGGATATGGAAAAGAGCCGAAATCTGTTCCGGTCGGTTCCGAAACAGTCATTGATATGTATCCACTGGATTTTGAGGAATTTTTGTGGGCCAATGGCATTGCTGCCCCTGTGATCAATATGCTGAGACAATGTCTGCTGAAAGAAGTACCGGTACCGGAAGCCCTGCATAACCGCATGAAGCAGCTGCTTTTGCAATATACGGTTGTTGGTGGTATGCCGGATGCTGTACAGACTTTTGTGAATACAAAGCAAATGGATGCGGTACTGCAAATTCAGCGCGATATTGTCCGTTCATATGAAGATGATATGGTAAAGTATGCAGAAAAGAAAGATAAATCAAAGATCAAAGAATGCTTTCAGTCCATTCCAAAACAGCTAAGTAAGGAAAACAAGAAATTCCAGTATTCCGTTGTAAAAAAAGGATCCACTTCATCAAAATATGCTGGGAGTTTGCAATGGATCGAAGATGCCGGAATCATTGTACGCGCTTACAACCTGTCTATTACTGAACTTCCTTTGGACGGAAATGCTGAAGAAGATGTATTTAAAGTGTATATGCGTGACTGTGGCTTATTTGTCAGCATGTTGGAGGATGGCACACAGTTTGATATTTTGAGAGGAAACCTCCATGGCTACAAAGGGGCAATCTTCGAGAACCTGATTGCGGATATTTTCGGAAAAATGGGACGTAAGTTATATTATTTCCATAAGGACAGTGGACTGGAAGTGGATTTCGTTATTCGATACCAGGGGAAATGTACCCTGGTCGAAGTCAAGGCGGCAACCGGTAATACTAAAAGCACAAAAACAATTTTACGCCATCCAGAAAAGTATCACGTCTACCATGCAATTAAGCTTGGAGACTACAATGTCGGGCGTGCCGAACAGATTCTTACATTGCCATTGTATATGGCATTTCTGCTGACAGAACTATAGTAAAAAAAAACTGTGACTATACTTTATTTCCCGAAATAAAAAAGTATGAAACCATATAAAGTATACTTTATAAATATCGTACTTTATCCCATTATCCCTTTATTTAGACCATTTGTTGAGGGGTAATCATAAAGTACAGTCTTTTTTTACTTTTATTAACATAATTATATTATGTAAATCATCTAAGTAAAAATTTAATTTATACTAAAATACTAAAAGCCGCCCGTTCCTTTTCATGGATCCGGGCGGCATATAAAAACTATTTGAGGGTTTGATATTCCAAAAATGAAATCAATTCATTCAAGTTTAATTCTACATTCTTAGGAATCGTTAATTCCAGCATATTCGTCTGATCCTGGAGCCATAAATAGTCTCTCTGCTCCTCTTCTTCCGAATAATAATATTCAAAACCATCCTGTACTTCTTTTGAACCTGCGTCTGGATTGTTTCTGATCATTGTCTCCAAACCACTCTTTCCATCAGAAAGTCTGTGTGTAAATAGGACAAATCCATTGTCATAGTGGCAGGAAAAATATCCCTCCCGGACCTGAATGTTCTTCAAGGATGTCTTCCATGGATTGTTATCATTGATCCAGTAAATCCGCTCAGTTGGAAGTTCTGATCGTATATTAGGCGAGTCTGAAGTCTGATATGCATAGATAAAGCTCTCTAAATTTTTGTATGTATCCGGTGTGCTAAGCACGCATTCCTCTGTCTCTGTTGAGGTATCTTCACCTTCATTTGTTTGATTCAGGCAGCCAGAAATGAGCAGTGCGGCAGTTAAACATAATACCATATATTTTCTCATACCCTTACACCTCACTCATGAAATCCGTTGCAGCTGCTCCATTTACTTCTCTTCCATCAACAGCCGATACAACGTAGGTTCCGCATGAATCTCCTTCAGGATCGCCTCGATCGCCTCCCGGTTCTCCTTCCGTTTCCCCTGCTTCACCGCCCTGATCAAAAGATTCTTCGGCGTATGCTCCATATCAATAAACTCCAGGATCTGCACCCGGTATCCCATAGCCTCCAGCACTTCCGCACGAAGGGCATCTGTATAAAGCGCTGCCATCCGCTCCTTGATGATTCCATAATGGAACACCGGCGCAAACAACTCGCTCTCCATCTGCTTATTCACCTCATGCTGACAGCAGGGAACTGACAGGATCACCTTCGCGTTCCAGCGCACTGCCTTTTCCAGTGCGTAATCCGTTGCCGTATCGCAGGCATGGAGCGTCACGACCATGTCCACCTCATCCGTTCCCTCGTAGGAAGCAATATCCCCATGAAGGAACTCCAGAGATTCATATCCAAACTTCTTTGCAAGACGGGAACAGTGTTCAATCACGTCTGTCTTCAGGTCCAGACCAGTGATCCGCACCGGATAGCCCTTTAAGACCTTGAGATAATAGTACATCGCAAAGGTCAGATAAGACTTTCCGCAGCCAAAATCAATGATCCGCGTCTCCTGATTCTTATCAAGCTTTGGAAGCACGTCCTCAATAAATTCCAGGAACCGGTTGATCTGACGGAATTTATCGTATTTTGCGTGGACGATCGCCCCGTCCTTCGTCTGGACACCAAGTTCTACAAGAAACGGAACCGGAATTCCCTCTTCCAGAATATACCGTTTCTTCCGGTTGTGGGAAAGTCCGTTCGCCCATGCAGTCTGTAGAGCCGCATCAGAACCACCGGTGAACCCGCTATCCTGGCCGGAAGCGGAAGCCGCCACGTTTGCCACAGCCGCTTTTTTCTTCACCTTTACGGTAACTTTCCCCTTCTTGCTCACAAGAACCGTTCCGCTCTTATCCTGCGCTTCCAGCTGAAGCTGCCGGAAGCTTGTCTCCATAAGACCTTCCAGATAATCCACCGCTTCCTCCGCGGTGAGATTCTTGTGGAATGCCTGCTTTCCGATAAACTCCTCTGCCTGGAAATGCAGGACGCCTTTCGTCAGCACCGGACGGATCTTTGCTTTCAGAAAATCGTTCTTCTCCGCCTGCCCGCTGGCCGTGGCCTGGATCAGACGCTCATTAAAAAAATCAGTGAGTACACTGTGAAGCTCTCTCTTTTCCATCACTTCTTCTCTCCCCAGCCGCCGCGCAAAAGCTCCGGCTCATCCATCAGATGGGCGAAATCGTTAAAACGGTTTAACAGCATCTCCCCGTCGGACTCCCGGTAATAGAATTCCGTGATCCCGCAGTTTTCCAGATGCTTCGCGAGCAGCGGAACATATGCGCCGTCCATATGGAGATAATGGGTCACAAGACTCCGGATCACGCCGCCGTGGGTGACGACAGCCACGGTCTCTGCACCAGACTTTGCGATCTCATTCATGACCGGAACGGCCCGGCGGATCACATCCGCAGCGTTCTCTCCGCCCGGATACGGAAGATCCTCCTTCATGGAAGCTCTGGCAGCAAAAAAGTCCGCGTAGCGCTCCATGATCACATCGTCGGAAAGTCCCTCCAGATCACCGAAGGAGATCTCCCTGAGACCTTCCCGGATCATCCTCGGCGCATGGAGCTTTTCATTGATAATATCGGCTGTCTCACATGCCCTGATCAGGTCACTGGACCAGACAGCATCGATAGATTCCTTCTTAAGCCTCTCCCCGAGAAGCTCAGCCTGCCGCCTTCCAGCACTGGAAAGCGGCACATTTAGATTGCAAAGCGGGCTGTTCTGCCTGCCGTGACGGATCAGATAGATTCTCATAGTTTCTCCTGTTTAGTTCTTAAAGCTGTGGATCGGGGCCGGAATCCGTCCGGTTCTGCTTACAAATTTCTCACAGCTGAATGAGTTCACCGGCATGATCGGCGCATGTCCTAAAAGACCGCCGAACTCTACCGTCTCGCCCACACCTTTTCCGATTACCGGGATCAGACGGACTGCCGTTGTCTTCTGGTTTACCATGCCGATCGCTGCCTCGTCCGCGATGATTCCGGCGATGGTTGCGGCACTTGTGTCTCCCGGAACCGCGATCATGTCAAGACCTACGGAGCATACGCAGGTCATTGCTTCCAGTTTCTCGATGGTAAGCGCGCCCTCGTTGACCGCATCGATCATTCCCTGGTCCTCGCTGACCGGAATAAAGGCACCGGAAAGTCCGCCGACGTAGGAAGATGCCATAACGCCGCCCTTCTTTACCTGGTCATTTAACATAGCGAGGGCAGCCGTTGTACCCGGTGCGCCTGCGCGCTCTAAACCGATCTCCTCTAAGATCTCAGCAACAGAATCGCCCACAGCCGGAGTCGGCGCTAAAGACAGGTCGATAATACCAAACGGGATACCGAGGCGTGCGGATGCCTCTTTCGCAACAAGCTGGCCTACACGGGTGATCTTAAATGCCGTCTTTTTAATCGTCTCACATAACGTCTCAAAATCAGCGCCGCGGACAGACTGCAGTGCTGTTTTTACAACACCAGGTCCGGAAACACCTACGTTGATGATTGCGTCGGCCTCTGTGACACCGTGGAATGCGCCTGCCATGAACGGGTTGTCATCCGGTGCATTGCAGAAAATAACAAGCTTCGCGCAGCCTAAGCAGTCGTTGTCTTTTGTGTACTCCGCTGTTCTTACGACCATCTCGCCCATTAAACGGACAGCGTCCATATTTAAACCGGTCTTTGTGGAACCGACGTTGATGGAGCTGCAGACGAAGTCTGTCTCTTTTAACGCCTGCGGGATGGAGCGCATCAGATTCTCATCGGCTGTAGTCATGCCCTTTGAAACAAGTGCGGAATATCCGCCGATAAAATTGACGCCTACGGTTTTTGCCGCGCGGTCGAGAGTCTTTGCGATGGTCACAAAATCTTCCGGACTCTTACATGCAGCACCTCCCACCAGGGCGATCGGAGTCACGGAAATTCTCTTATTTACAATCGGGATTCCGAAATCACGCTCAATCTGTTTTCCTGTCGGAACAAGATCCTTTGCGAGAGTCGTGATTTTGTTGTAGATCTTTTCATTTAACTTGTCGAGATCGGAGTCACAGCAATCCAGAAGGCTGATGCCAAGGGTGATGGTGCGGACATCCAGGTTCTCGTGCTCGATCATATTGTTAGTCTCGTTTACTTCCAGACGTGTAATCATAATCTTTTCCCTCTCCCTAATCAAATACGGTGCATCTTTGTAAAGATTTCTTCACGCTGGCACTTGATGTTGACGCCGATTCCAGCGCCGATCTCATCGAGACCGGAAGCCATTTCATCGAATGAAACGCTTGCGCCGCTTCCGTCCACGATCATCATCATGTTGAAATATTCCTGAACGATGGTCTGGGAAATATCAAGGATGTTAATTTTATGGTCCGCAAGATATGTACATACCTTTGCGATGATGCCTACGGTGTCTTTTCCTACTACAGTGATAATAACTTTATCCATGGAAATTTTCCTCCTTGTGTTGTGCCTTCCGCGTATTTTTAATTTGATCCGGCCAGGCAGATATGGTCTGCCGAAAGGCGGGAATCCTGGGAAAGGTAACATTATGCAGTGTTAAAGCATAAAAATTTCTTAAAATATATCATTACATCCCATAAGATGCAAGCTTTTTTTGATATACACCTGTACGAAGATGCAGGCTGCTGCAAACATTCATGTGGACCACCCGAATATGCCAGGACATTCTCTCTGACTACAGGCTGATGATCTCCGACATTTCATCCCGCTTCGCCACGGCCAGATGGAAATCGTCTGCATGGTACGGACAATCCCCCATATCGATCTCCAGGCGGACCGTCTCATACGCCAGCTCCGGCATGTTGTTCTCCTTGCTCAGATGCCCCAGGAAAATATGCTTTAACCGGCCGCTCAAAATGCAGTTTAAGAGACGTCCTGCATTTTCGTTGGAGAGGTGGCCGAAATCTCCCATGATGCGGCGCTTTAAGTAATACGGATACGGTCCCGTCTCCAGCATCCTGAGATCATGGTTGGACTCCAGAAGCACGGCGTCCAGATCCAGCAGATGATCGATGGTGTACTGATTAAAATGCCCGAGGTCCGTCGCCACCGCCACAGATTTGTTTCCCGACTGGATCCGGTATGCCACCGGGTCTGCAGCATCATGGTCAATGTGGAATGGCTTGACTGTCAGATCCCCCAGGGCAAACTCCGTGTCCGGAAGGATCGGGTGCAGAAGTTCTTCCGGGTACTCTCCAAGGCCCTTGATCTTTTTGATCTCGTTTAATGTCCCTTCCGTCGCGTAGATCGGGACTTCATATTTCCTCGCGAGGACGCCGAGTCCCTTCACATGGTCGGAATGCTCATGGGTGATGCAGATCCCGTCCAGCTCACTTGTCTTTAAGCCGACTTCATTGAGCCCCTGCTCGATCCGCTTCGCGCTGATCCCGGCATCGATCAGGATGTGGCTCTCCTCCGTCCCTGTGTAGATGCAGTTTCCGCTGCTGCCACTGGCAATGCTAACAAGTCTCATGGTCAAGGATCTCCTTCAGCTGTCGTTTGATATCGGACTCATCCCCATTGTTGTCGATGACCCGGTCGCAGAGCGCGCGGTACTCCTCTTCCGATGCCTGTCTTCCGATGATATCCTCGCACTTTTCACGGCTATAGCCCCGGTTTGCCATAAGGCGGATGATCCGGTTCTCCTTTGTGGTGTAGACATACCACAGCTCATCAAAAAGATCCTTCGGCGCGGTGTCAAAGACTGCCGCCTCAATGATCACAAGATGCTCCTCAGCCGCTTCTGCTGCCTCTTTCATGGTCTTCCACACCAGCGGATGTATGATGGAGTTCATGGTCTTTAACGCATCCTTATTGCGGAAGATCACATCCGCCAGTGCCTTCCGGTCCACGGCCCCGTCCGGGTCGAGGAATGAGGTTCCGAGGGCCTCCGTGACTTTTTTCAGTCCCTCACTTCCCGGCTCCATGAGATCGTGGGCCACAAGATCCGCCAGAATGATCTTCGCGCCAAAATCCTCTTTCAATACCGCCAGCACACTGCTCTTTCCAGCGCCGACACCACCTGTAATTCCAATAATTTTCTTCTTCTGTTCCATTTATTTCGCCTCAAACCAGTTCTTTCCGCCATGCATGTCGATCTCCAGTTCCACCTTTAAGGATGCCGCATGGTGCATCTCCTCGGACAGGATCTTCATAACTGTCTCCTTCTCATCCTCCGCCGTCTCGATGAGAAGCTCATCGTGTACCTGCAGAATCAGCCTGGAGCGGAGGTTCTCTCTTCTCAGTCTCTCATCCACCCGGATCATGGCGATCTTGATGATGTCCGCGGCTGTTCCCTGGATCGGGGAGTTCATCGCCACGCGCTCGCCGAAGGAACGCTGCATAAAGTTCGAGGACTTTAATTCCGGTACCGGGCGGCGGCGTCCGAACATGGTGGTGACGTACCCCTGTTCCTTTGCGTGAGCCACAAGGCTGTCAAGAAATGACTTGACCTGTGGGTAAGTCTCAAAATACCGCTCGATATACTCCATGGCCTCTTTTCTGGAGATGCTCAGGTCCTCGCTGAGTCCAAAGGCGCTGATCCCGTACACGATCCCGAAGTTGACCGCCTTTGCGTTGCGGCGCTGCAGAGGTGTCACCTCGTTTAACGGGATGTGGAACACCTGGGACGCCGTGATGGCGTGGATATCCTGGGCAGTCTTATACGCCTCGATCAGGCGCTCATCGCCGGACATATGGGCGAGGACGCGCAGCTCAATCTGGGAATAATCGGCATCCAGGAAGATAAAGCCATCCCGCGGCACAAAGACTTTACGGATCTCCCGCCCAAGCTCCATGCGGATCGGAATGTTCTGGAGGTTCGGCTCCGTGCTGGAGATACGGCCCGTCGCCGTGATCGTCTGGTTGAAGCGGCTGTGGATCCGGCCATCCTCTTTGATATATATTCCGAGACCGTCCGCATAGGTGGAATTTAACTTTGTATACTGTCTGTAATCTAAGATCTTCCGGATCACAGGGTAATCCGGAGCGAGCTTTTCAAGGACATCTGCCGCTGTTGAATAGCCGGTCTTTGTCTTCTTTCCGCCCTTGATCTGCATCTTCTCAAACAGGATTTCGCCTAACTGTTTCGGAGAGTTGATATTGAACTCCTGTCCTGTCATCTCCCAGATCTCCTTCTCGAGAACAGCGATCTGCTTCTTCAATTTCTCGCCGTAGGCGGTGAGTTCTTCCCGGCGCACCGCAATTCCCTCATCTTCCATGTGGAATAACGTATAGATCAGCGGAAGCTCGATCTTCCGGTAGAGATCCTCCATTCCTTCTGCTGCCAGACGCTCTGAGAGCGGTTTCCCGGCGGCAAAAGCGGTGTAGGCCATAAGTCCCGCCATGCGGGTAAAATTATCCTGTTCTTTTGCGCAGGCGTCCTTATAGGACATCTTTTTGATCAGGTCTGCCCTTGACGGAACCGTCATGCCGAGAACATCCCTCGCGATGTCATCGTACCCATAAGTGTCCTTTAACGGATTTAAAAGGTACGCCGCAACACCCGCATCGTAAACGGTATCCCCATAGGAAAGCTTCGCAAACGGCAGAGAATGCTTGAGGTCCAGCACCCAGACATGGCCTGTGCGGCAGAGCTCTTCATACTTCCCGGCAATATAGCTCTCCGTCATAAAGCCGCCCACCGGGAAAATATAGCTTCCGGTCTCCTCAAAGCTTACAGCGAGGGCTGTCACGGAGCCGTTCTCCGCGAGAAGCTCCATACCGATGCGTTCTTCTTTTTTTGCCTTTTCAAAGAGCGCGTCCGCCTCTGAGAAATCTTCCACGAGGACAAATTGCTTCTCCGGACCGCTCTCATTCCGGATCCCCTCGCCGAATCTCGCTGCGATGGACTTGAACTCCAAACGTTTCATATATTCGTAAGCTTCCGGCGTGTAGAGATTCTCTAACTTCGCGTCCGCCATGGAAAACTCAATGGGGGCATCGATACAGATTCTTGCAAGCTTCAGGGAGAGATCTGCAAGGTCCTTGTGTTCCTCCAGCGCCTTCTTTGCCCTGGGCGGTTTTACCTCCTCGAGATGGGCGTAGATGTTCTCCAGGTTCTGGTACTGCACGATCAGGTTTGTCGCCGTCTTCTCACCGATGGACGGAACGCCCGGGATATTGTCGGACTGGTCGCCCATCAGGGCCTTCACCTCGATAAACTGCTCCGGTGTTACCTGGTACTCCCGGATCACGTCCTCCGGGTAATAGTTGTGTACTTCCGTGGTTCCACGGCTTGTCTTCGGGAGACAGATCCGGATATGGGTGTCGGAGAGCTGTAAAAGATCCCTGTCTCCGGAGAGGATCGTCACCTCGTAGCCCTCTTTCTGCTCACGTTTGGCGATGGTTCCAAGGATATCGTCCGCCTCATATCCCTCTTTTGTGAGGATCGGAACACCCATGGCCGTCAGGACTTCCTTCATAAGCGGTACCTGCTCGTGAAGCTCCTCCGGCATCGGTTTTCTTGTTCCCTTGTAGGCGTCGAACATCCTGTGGCGGAACGTCGGCGCCTTTAAGTCAAAGGCCACCGCCAGGTAGTCCGCTTTCTCCTCATCGAGAACCTTGAATAAGATATTTAAAAAGCCATAGACCGCGTTCGTGTGGAGACCTTCCGAGTTCGTCAGGTTCGGCACACCGTAGAACGCGCGGTTTAAGATGCTATGGCCGTCGATCAGTACGAGTTTTTCCATGTTCACTCCTGTTTCACGATAATATTTATAAGCTTCCTATTATAAAAATCCCATCGTCTTCCAGATCCGAAGCTGCAAAAGGATCATGACGACTAATGCCATTCCGCCCAGAGTCGTGACCGCATAGGTCGTGATCTGGAATATGGAGATATGGCGCAGGGTCCGGTAGGATTCCGCTACCTTTCGTTTCAAATCTCCCACGATGTCGTATGTTCCATCCGCCTCATCCAGCTTTTTTAAACCCACATCCACCATATAGTGGATCTCCAGTTCTTCCCTGCAGTTATCACACGTTTTGATATGGTCCAGGAAATCTTCCAGCTCCGTCGGGGACAGCTCATCCTTCATATACGGAACTACCATCTTTTCTGCTTCCACACAGGTCATGGAACACACTCCTTTCAGCTTTAATCTTAAGAAGCCCGCATAAATGCAAAAAGACACGACCATCTAATGAGAGTCATGTCTTTTCGTTTCTGCCGGCGGCCGGACTTGAACCGGCACGAAGTTACCCCCGTCAGATTTTGAGTCTGATGCGTCTGCCATTCCGCCACGCCGGCATATCTTCGCGGCTGTGTATTTCAACAGCCGCATACAATTCTATCATAAGAACATGAAAATTGCAAGGAGATTTTAGTGATGGAACAGACGAATGCCGGTGAATGCCATCGCCATTCCGTATTTGTTGCACACATCGATCACGTTGTCGTCACGGACAGATCCGCCCGGCTGGGCGATATACTTTACGCCGCTCTTGTGGGCACGCTCGATATTGTCGCCGAACGGGAAGAAGGCGTCAGAGCCGAGAGCCACATCCTGCATTTTGTCGAGCCATGCGCGTTTCTCCTCTTTTGTGAATACCGGCGGCTTCTCTGTGAAGACCTTCTGCCACTCACCTTCAGCGAGAACATCCATGTACTCATCTCCGATATAAACATCGATGGCGTTGTCGCGGTCCGCACGTTTGATCTTGTCGATAAACGGAAGGTTTAATACCTGCGGTGCCTGACGGAGGAACCAGTTGTCAGCCTTCTGGCCTGCAAGACGTGTACAGTGGACACGGGACTGCTGGCCTGCGCCGATGCCGATGGCCTGTCCGCCTTTTACATAACAAACGGAGTTGGACTGGGTGTACTTTAAAGTGATTAAGGAGATCATAAGATCGATCTTTGCGGAATCCGGGATCTCCTTGTTCTCTGTCACAACGTTGGATAAGAGTTCCTTATCGATCTTTAAGTTATTTCTTCCCTGCTCGAAGGTCACACCGAATACCTGTTTGTGCTCGATCGGTGCCGGAACATAGGACGGGTCGATCTGGATCACATTGTATTTGCCGTTCTTTTTCTGTTTTAAGATCTCAAGAGCTTCCGGCTCATATCCCGGAGCGATGACGCCGTCGGATACCTCGCGTTTGATAAGCTTTGCGGTGTCAACGTCGCAGACATCGGAAAGGGAAATAAAATCGCCGAAGGAGGACATACGGTCTGCTCCTCTCGCTCTCGCATAAGCGCTTGCAAGCGGGGAAAGATCACCGAGATCATCCACCCAGTAAATCTTTCTTAAAACTTCATCCATCGGAAGACCTACAGCGGCGCCTGCCGGGGAAACATGCTTGAAGGAGGTAGCTGCCGGAAGGCCTGTCGCTTCCTTTAATTCCTTAACGAGCTGCCAGCCGTTCAACGCGTCGAGAAGATTGATGTAGCCCGGTTTTCCGTTTAAGACTGTGATCGGAAGATCGCTTCCGTCTTCCATGTATACACGGGACGGTTTCTGATTCGGGTTACATCCGTATTTTAATTCCATTTCATTCATGATTTGTTTTTCTCCTTTTGATACGACTAGTGATTTTTATTTACGATTCTTGTTTCGTACTTTCCAGTCTCGATATCGATGAATCTTACAAAGAGGGAAACCTTATTGTCCTCATTCAGGCTCTCCCATACATTCTTTGTGAAGCTGTCGATATCGCCCTCGATGGCAACGCGCTTCGGCTCACCCTCAAAGCTCGGAAGCGGATTTCCGTCGTTCATGTAGGTGTGGATGAAACGTCCCTCACCGCTTAACGGCTTCTCATACGCGTATGTAAAGCGGCTGCAGCTCTCCGGGTTTCCATCACTGCTCTTTAAGATGGACATCGCAAAGTTGTAGTTCCCGTTCTCAATGTGCATGATTCCGGAGATACGCGGAGTGTAGTTCGGGCCGTCCGGCTCAAACTCGCGGCAGCGCAGGGACTGCTCGAAGGTCTGCTGGCGGTCCATTCCGGCGTAGATCGTATCTGTCTGGTCGCCGTTTGTCACGATGGTCTTATTTCCGAGAACGCGCACCGGGGCGTAGATGATAAGGCTCGGGTCCTCTAATTTTGACGGATCAAACGCCTGAGTACGGATTCCTTCACCGTCCTCTACAAAGACACGATTGCGGCTGTTGCTGCTTCTTCCCATAATAAAATATGCGGTCACGGCTGTCTTTCCATCGGCTGATTTTCCGATCACGATTCCTCTTCCCGGATAAGAATTGTTTTTTAACTCCTCTGAAAGTGATAATAACTTCATGGAAGTACTCCTCCTGTTTTCGTATAAGATCACCGGAATTTGTACCGGCGACGGGTTTTAATTTTATGATAACATACTTCCCGTGGATTGAGTATTTAAAATTACTTATCAACGATCCCGGCGTTTCCTTATGAAATGCTTTCATTTATTTAACAAAATCGTAATGTGGCGTTCATGTACAAGAGGCAGGTTTTCATGGTATAATATAACTGTCTTAGAAAGATAAACCTGGTACCGGACGGGCTTTCTTCCACTCGCCTATTCCGATGCCGCATTAAAATACGATAAAAGGAGCTGATCTTCTTATGAGAAAAAAACTTTATAAATTTGCCGTTTTGACAATGCTTGCCGCATTATCTATCACCGCGTGCAAAAAACATGAGGCTGTGGACATCTCTGGAATTCATACGTCCGCTGCGGAGACCATGGCGGAAACTACTTCCAATGAAACAAAGGCTGATCCGGCAGCAGACAATTCAAAAAGTGACTCCTCAAAAACTGATGCTTCAAAAGCCGGATCTTCTGAGGTCGAGACGCAAAAGGATTCCAACGCCTCCGCCGCGTTAAGCGTGAAATCGAAGATCGCGACAGAAAAGACCGGAAAGGTCTCCATCGAATACCCGATCCTCTCCAATCTCCGTGATGCATCCATGACCCAGGCCGTCAATGAGCTTTTAAAGAAAGAGGCGACCTCGATCATCACCGCCTGGGAGCTGGACACCGAAAAGGATGAGGTTTCCATCAACTGTGATCTGGTATCCCTCGATAAAAACAAGGCGGTATTTACATTCCACGGAATGGTAAACGTTGCAGAAACAGCCCATCCTTCAAATGTGCGCTATGCCGTCTCTGTGAACTTAAATACAGGATCACCGATCGGTCTGACTGCGTATGCAGATGCGGATTCCATCGCGGAATACCTTTCTTCCGATGATGTTGTGGTGGTAGAACCGGCGGATGCAGCGGCTGAAGTAAAGGATTCCATCAAGTCCAGCGGAAAAGAACTCTGGCAGACTGTGTTTGCAGAATGTGACTTTACTTCCGTAAAGGACGGGACTTTCCCGCAGGCGTTTTCCTACGAAAAGGACGGAGATATCTACCTGATCGTTCCGGTGAGCCATGCGGCTGGTGATTATGCCCTTGTAAAATATTCTCCGGAAACAAAATAACAATAGATGATCCGAGAAACGATCCGGTTGATTTCTATCCTGCATTTTGGTATGATAAAGGGAAGGAAAAAACATGATCCGCCGATCGGTCTATAGGCTTTGGCGGACCACAGAAAGGCTGGTATCTATTAATGGAAAATGTAACGTATATCGATCACCCGCTGGTTCAGCACAAGATCTCCATGTTAAGAAAGAAGACCACAGGAACAAATGAGTTCCGTACTCTTGTTGAAGAGATTGCAACTCTGATGGGCTATGAGGCGCTCCGCGATCTGCCGCTGGAGGATGTTGAGGTCGAGACACCGATCGAGACATGTATGACCCCGATGCTTGCAGGCAAGAAATTAGCTATCGTTCCAATCCTGCGCGCAGGTCTCGGAATGGTAAACGGTGTTCTCTCCCTCGTTCCGTCCGCAAAGATCGGTCACATCGGCCTCTACCGTGACGAGGAGACTCACGAGCCTCATGAGTATTTCTGCAAGCTTCCGAACCCGATCGAGCAGAGAACCATTGTTGTCACAGACCCGATGCTTGCTACCGGCGGTTCCGCAGTTGCAGCTATTGATTTCATCAAGCAGCACGGCGGAAAGCATATCAAATTTATGTGCATCATCGCTGCCCCGGAAGGTGTAAAAAGACTCCACGAGGCACATCCGGATGTACAGATCTATGTCGGACACCTTGACCGTGAATTAAATGAGAACGCATATATCTGCCCGGGTCTTGGAGATGCCGGTGACCGTATTTTTGGAACGAAGTAATTTAGGATTATAGGTTCCCATACTAAATATAAAACCACGATATTTGTTAAAACTCAACATATGAGTTTATAGATAAATATCGTGGTTCTTTTTTTAATTATTGCATCTCATATTGCAGAAAAATCATCGCATGGATCGTTCTTTCACTGCCTCGTTCCTTTTGCAGTTATCAATTACTCCTGCACCTTCTTGGCAATCTCGCCCTGCTTCTTATAGATGGAATTCTCATCCACGCATCCGCGGACGCTGGATAACGGGTAGATATTGCAGTTCCTTCCAATAACAGTTCCTGGATTCAGAACAGAACCGCAGCCGATTTCCACGCAGTCACCGAGCATCGCACCAAATTTCTTGATCCCGGTCTCGATATCGCCGTCCTCCGCATGGACCTTCACGAGAAGCTTATCGGACTTCACGTTTGAGGTGATGGAACCGGCTCCCATGTGGGCGCGGTAGCCTAAGATGGAATCTCCCACATAGTTATAGTGCGGAACCTGGACCTTATCGAACAGGATCACATTCTTTAACTCCGTGGAGTTTCCAACGACGGCTTCCTCTCCGACTAAGGCATTTCCCCGGAGGAACGCGCAGTGGCGGACCTCCGTGTCCTTTCCGATAATGATATTCTCACCGAGGTACGCACTCGGCATCACCTTTGCGGTCTTATGGACCCATACGGTCTCCCCGCACCTCTCGTACTCATCCTCCGGGAGTGTCTTTCCAAGTTCGAGGATAAACTCCTTGATATGGGCAAGTGCCTCCCACGGGTAGGTAAACTGGCGGAGGAAATCCGCAGCCTGGGTGTGGGAAAGGTCATAAAGATCAACGATCTTAGTCTCTTCTTTTTTCATAATGATTCTCCAATCTGCCATCTTGCCAGACAGCATTTATTTACGGCTGGACCGCCGAAAGCATTTTCGATAAGCTTATCTGCAGATGGCTGCAGCATCGAAACAGGTCTGTTGCTATTTTTTATAGAACTGAGCCGCAGCGTCGAAATACGGCCGCAGCATATAGGCGTTGTTCGTCTGCTTGACACCGTTTGTCCTGAGCGTCACAAAACGCTCCAGCTTTTCCATGTACTCATCCGGCGTGATGGTTCCCTCCGCCACATAAGTGAGGCCTTTTTCCCAACTTGCCGTGAGTTCCGGGTTCAGGAGCTGCCGCATGGACGCCTGGCAGACATCGAAGACGATCTCCCCGAGAAGTGTCGGCGTGATGACCTGGGTCTTCTTCGCCAGTGCCAGATACTTGATGTTGAACAGCTTTTTTAAGATCTCCGCCCGGGTAGCGCTCGTTCCGATGCCGCTTCCCTTGATCTGGGCCCGCAGGTCCTCATCCTCGATGAGCTGGCCCGCATTTTCCATGGCAAGGATCATGGAACCGGAGGTGTAGCGCTTCGGCGGAGATGTCTCGCCTTCCTTGATATCAAATTTTAAAAGCTTTAATTTCTGTCCTTTTTTCAGGCCGGACAACATGGCAAGAAGATTCTTTGCCTTCTCATCATGACCTGGATCCAGTTCTTCCGCCTGGTTTTCCTGTCCTGCGCCGGAATTTTCACCCCGACTGTTTCCAGAATTTTCCATTTTTTTCTTGGACGGGGCGTTTGCGACCTCCAGGTATCCCGCCTCCGCAAGGACCTTATATGCCGCGAAGAACTGTTCTCCCTGCTTTTCAATCCGCAGGGAAAACTTCTGGTAAACCGCAGGTGGATAAAAAATGCTTAAAAAACGCCGTCCGATCAGCTCATATACCTTCACAGCCAGCGGATTGAGACTTCTCAGTGCTCCAAATCCCTGTCCCGTCGGGATGATGGCGTAGTGGTCGGTGATCTGCTTATCGTTCACGTACTTTGTCCGAGCGATCAGCTTCCAGGTTCCGCTGTCCAGCGCCTTCGCGGCAAAGTCCGCGAGAGGTCCGAAATTCCGGAGTCCGCCGATATTCCTATAGATCTCCTTTGCCACCGCAGTGGAGAGAACTCTGGCGTCTGTTCGAGGGTAAGTCACCAGCTTTTTCTCATAGAGCTCCTGGATGATCTTTAAGGTCTCATCCGGGCTGATCTTGAACATCTTCGAACAGTCGTTCTGGATCTCCGCGAGATTATATAAAAGCGGCGGATTTTTCGTCTCTTTTTTCTTGTCCAGGGCGATGAGCGTTCCTTCCATCGGGTCGGCGCTTAAAAAGCGGATCAGCTCCTTCGCTGTCCTTTGCTCTTTAAATCCGTTTTCCTTATAAAGCGCCGGTGTGCCGAAGTATCTGGATCCTTCCACCGCTCTCCATTCCGCCTCGATGACCGCGGTCTCATGATCAGGGACATCGAAGGAACCGATGACGCGGTAGAACGGGGTCTTCACGAATTCCCGGATCTCCCGCTCCCTGCGGACCACCATGCCGAGGACACAGGTCATCACGCGGCCGACGGACAGCACCGCCCGCTTTTCCCTCAGGTAGGACGCCACCGCCGGGCCGTATTTTAAGGTAAGCACCCTGGAAAAATTGATACCCATCAGGTAATCTTCTTTTGCTCTAAGATATGCGGAGGCTGCAAGGTTGTCGTACTCCGCAAGGTCCCTCGCCTCCCGGACGCCCCGGAGTATCTCATCCTCAGTCTGGGAGTCGATCCAGACACGGCGGCGGTTCTTTCCCTTTACCCCGGCCATCTGCTCCACCAGGCGGTAGATGTACTCTCCCTCACGCCCGGAGTCAGTGCAGACATAGATCGTGTCCACGTCCGATCGGTTTAAGAGCCCGCTCACGATCTTAAATTGTTTTTTTACATCGTCGATCACCTGGTATTTGAATGTCTTCGGGAGAAACGGCAGAGTTTCCATGCTCCAGCGTTTCAGGGCCGGATCGTAGGCATCCGGATAACTCATGGTCACCAGATGACCCACACACCAGGTCACGATAGCCTGGTCGGACTCAATATATCCGTCTCCCTTTCTCCCAGAAACCCTTAACGCCTTCGCAAATTCCTGCGCGACGCTGGGCTTCTCAGCGATAAATAGTGCTTTTCCCATGAAACCTCTTTCCTGTTTATATTGACTTCACAGCTGTTATTTTTTCTTCTGCGGGAGCTCCGATAAAAGAACTGCCGCGAACATCAGCGCACATCCGGCCAACATCTTTCCTGTCAGTACATCCTTTAAAAAGATCACGGAAAACAGAGTTCCGAACACCGACTCCATAGAAAGAAGGATTGCCGATGTAGATGCGCTCAGATATTTCTGTCCACTGTTCTGTAAGAGATAAGCCACTGTGGTGGAGAAGACTGCCAGGTATAGCAGTCCCCCGATCAGAGACTTATCCATCAGGACCGTGAAATCAAAGGATCCGTCAAGAAACGGTGCGCAGATCCAGTTGAAAATAGCTGCCGCAAGGATCTGGATCACCGTCAGGGCGATTGGATCGTGGCATTCTGTAAACTTATCGATAAATACCATGTGGACCGCAAACATCAGACCGCAGACCAGCGTCAGAAAATCTCCGTAATTGATCGAGAGATCTCCCTGCAATGACAAAAGCGCAAGACCGATGACTGCGAGAAACGCGGCAGCGATATTCCGGCCTGTGGGTCTCTTTTTACTGACGATCCAGTAGAGGAACGGCACGATGATGACATACAGCGTTGTGATAAAAGCATTCTTGCTTGCTGTCGTGTGCTTCAGACCGTAGGTCTGGAACTGATAGGACAGGCAGAGAAAAGCGCCTAAGATCACGCCGCAGAGGACCGTCTCCCGGTCTGTTTTCATCATATTTTTATGGAACAACAGAGCGAGCAGCACCGCGGACATGGAAAAGCGGACCGCCAGAAGGTATGTCGGCGGGATCACATCCACAGAATTTTTCATAACCACGAAGGCAAATCCCCAGATCATCGTCGTAAGGATCAGTCCCATGGATGCCAGGATCTTGATGCCGCGTTCACTTAAATTATTCATATCAATAATTCCTTAGTAGTTTTATGCAAGGCAAAAATCTCATCGGCGCAGCCGATCTGGAATGGACTTTTGCTTGTAACCATGAAGGTACTGAATAGTTGCCGTTATTTTTCATAAATATAAAAACGGTATCCTGTCACAGACATCCATTCTTTCCCTGCCTTCACGATCGGTGATGGGAAGTGCGGTTTGTTGACAGCATCCGGGAAATTCTGTGTTTCAAAGCAGAATGCGGTCCTTGCATGGTAGAACGCACCTTTCTTTCCTTTCTCCTGCTCAAGCCAGTTAGCAGTATAGAACTGCACGCCCGGCTGGTCTGTATAGACATCCATCGCTCTGCCGCTCTCCTCGGAGAAGATCTGCGCGGCAAGTCCGAAGTCGCCGCGGACATGGGAGAGACACCAGTTATGGTCGTATCCATGTCCCATGACAAGCTGGTCGAAATTCTCATCAATCCGATCCCCGATCACATGGAAATCCGTGAAATCCATCGGAGTTCCCTTTACCGGGCGAATCTCTCCAGTTGGGATCGATGTCTCATCGGACGGGGTGTAAAAATCTGCAAGAATTCGAGCTTTGTGGTCAAGGACGGAACCTCCGTTATTGCCGAGGAGGTTGAAATATCCATGGTTTGTCAGGTTCACCGGTGTGTCCGCATCGGAAAGGACACGGTATGTCAGCGTCAGCATATCCTCGTCTGTCAGCGTATATGTGACGGATACGATGGCGTTTCCCGGATATCCCTGATCTCCGTCCGGGCTCAGAAGTGTGAAGGTAACAGCGTTTTCCGCCTCTTCTTTCGTGTTCCAGAGACGCGCGTCATAGTAATCCAGACCACTGTGCAGGTTGTTCGGGCCATTGTTCACCGCCAAGGTATACTCTTTTCCGTTCAGGGAGAACTTTCCTTTCGCGGTGCGGTTTGCGATCCGGCCCACAACGGATCCGAAATGCGGGCCATTGTTTAAATAACCAGCTGCGTCGTCAAATCCCAGCATCACATCGTCCATAACCCCGTTTTTATCCGGAACGACCATGCGGACCCAGACGGCACCGAGATCTGTGACGGATGCCTCGAGACCATTTTTATTTGTGATGGTGTAGAGACTTACCTCTCTTCCATCCGGCATTTCCCCAAAGTATTCTTTTTTCACTGACATAAAAATACCTCCTCAGTTTCGATCCTTATGAATAAGTACCACTGATACGAAACAGCATCAGGCCATATACAGGTATATGTACTGATTCGCTGTCCGCGTAAAAAGGACCCGCACAAATAGCGGGCCCATGAATTACGTTCTGATCGACAAATGATAACCGATATCCGTCGATATTATTTTGCAGAAATATATCCCTGCTTTGTGAGAAGCTCTGCGCAGAGGACTGCTCCGCCTGCGGCACCGCGGACGGTATTGTGGGACAGACCGATAAACTTCCAGTCATAGACGGTGTCTTCTCTTAAGCGGCCGATGGATACGCCCATTCCCTTCTCGAAATCAACGTCCAGCTTAACCTGCGGACGGTTGTCCTCTTCCATATACTGGATGAACTGCTTCGGTGCGCTCGGAAGCTCTAACTCCTGCGGAAGTCCCTTGAAGTTTACAAGCTTTTCAATGAGCTGTTCCTTGGAAGCTTTCTTTCTGAATTTTACGAATACAGCAGCTGTGTGACCGTTTAATACCGGTACCCGGACGCACTGGCATGTGATCACCGGCTCTTTTGCCTTTACGATCACGCCGCCCTCTAAGTGGCCCCAGATCCTAAGCGGCTCCTGCTCGCTCTTCTCTTCCTCGCCGCCGATGTACGGGATCACATTCTCTACCATTTCCGGCCAGTCCTTGAAGGTCTTTCCTGCTCCGGAAATAGCCTGATATGTAGTAGCAACTACCTCGTACGGCTCGAACTCTCTCCATGCACTGAGTGCCGGAGTGTAGCTCTGGATCGAGCAGTTCGGCTTTACTGCGATAAATCCGCGGGTCGTGCCGAGTCTCTGCTTCTGGAACTTGATCACCTCAAAGTGATCCGGGTTGATCTCCGGAATTACCATCGGAACATCCGGTGTCCAGCGGTGAGCACTGTTGTTGGAAACCACCGGAGTCTCTGTCTTCGCGTAAGCTTCCTCGATAGCGCGGATCTCTTCCTTTGTCATATCAACGGCGCTGAATACGAAATCAACGGTCTTGGATACCGCATCCACGTCGTTTACATTCATAACAACTAAATTTTTAACTTTTTCCGGCATCGGAGTCGTCATTTTCCAGCGTCCTCCAACTGCCTCCTCATATGTTTTTCCTGCAGAACGCGGGCTGGCTGCCACAGTCGTCACTTCGAACCATGGATGATTCTCAAGGAGAGAGATAAATCTCTGTCCTACCATACCTGTTGCTCCAAGGATACCAACTCTAAGTTTCTTTTCCATCACACATATCTCCTCATCTCAGCCCGTCAGCCGGTATCAGCTGCCAGCCTGCCATTTTCCACCCGTCGCGGACATATGTCTCCATGTACGCAACACCCGTGTTGTTGTCTATCCTAACTCAAAACGACAAAAAATGCAAGTAGTAAATGGCATGAGTTTACCATACTAACGTATTAAACGTTACTGCTCACGCTTTGCGCAAACAATAACTGATTTCAGTAACGATTAAACGATTTCCAGCGCTACATGGATCATGTCAGCGAAGGATGTCTCGCGCTCCTCGGCTGTCGTCTTCTCACCTGTCACCATAGAATCAGATACAGTCAGAATCGAAAGGGCGCGCGCCTTTGCGAGAGCCGCGTTTGCGTAGAGGGCCGCTGTCTCCATCTCCACTGCCAGTACACCCATATCCGCGAACTGGAGTCCGTCGTGTTTCTTCTTTTCCGGCTCATAGAACAAATCGGAAGTCAGGACGTTTCCAACGTGGTATGGAAGGTTTTCCTGCTCTGCGTGGAAGACGGCTTTAATCAGGAGTCCGAAGTCCGCGATCGGCGCGAAATCTCCCGGGAGTCCGAATTCTCTCACATAATTTGTCTGTGCGCAGGCACCCATGGCGAAAACAAGGTCACGGATATGGACATCCTCGGAGATCGCCCCTGTGGTTCCCACACGGATCAGTGTCTTTACACCGTATCCCTCGATGAGCTCGTGGGTGTAGATTCCAATGGACGGGCATCCCATTCCTGTTCCCATGACGGAGACAGGTTTATCACGGTAAAAACCGGTGTAACCAAACATATTTCTTGTAGCGTTGAACTGCTTTGCGCCCGCAAGGAAATTCTCGGCGATAAATTTCGCGCGGAGAGGATCACCCGGAAGTAAAATAGACGGCGCGATCTCACCCTGTTTTGCTGCAATATGAGGTGTTGGTGTATTCATATAGGTTCCTCCTTTTCCCGGACAGGATCTGTCCGGATCATGATTTTCATTCAGGTTCAGATTAAAAGGATCGTACGATCCAATTCTATTATAACCGGACTTTCGTTCCTTTTCCATCCCTCTTTGCCGCTTTCAACCGGCCAAGGGCAACTTCTTTTCCTTTATAGACAGCGGTTCCGTCCATATCCGGCAGATATACATGTTCCAGAGTATCTTCCTTTTCAAGCCTGATGCCCCGGACACCGCGGCTGTTCTTCTTGAGCTCCGGAATTTCTTCCAGCTGGAATTTTAAGAACATGCCTTCTACGGTCTGGAGAACCACATCGCGGGTTCCATCGATCTCAGTGCCAAGCTCCCGGATCTCCGTGAGCTTATCCTCTCCCGCTAATTTCGTCGCCACAACGGTCTTATTTGCCGTTATAAATTCCTCACCCGGAACGATCTTTACCGCCGCCTGGGCCGTCGCGAACAGGAATTTCTTACCGTTAAATCCGGATGCCGGAAGCATAAAGAGGATCGTCTCCGTCTTCCCGTCAAATTTGCTGACGTTCTCGATAGGGATTCCCTTGTCCTTCATCTTCAGTGTCGGGAACTCCGCTACCTTCACCTGGTACATGTTTCCGGTGTCGGAGAACATGCAGAGCTTATCGTCTGTCATCACCGGAAGTACCCGGACATTCTCGCTGTCCACGGTCTCCTGGTTTCTCTCGTAGATGGAGCGGTCCATGGTCTTGCAGTAGCCGAAGCGGTCCATGACGAAAATCACTTCCTTCGCCTCTTCCTTCGCTTCCACATAAACCATCTCTTCGCCGTCCTCGATGAGTGTCCTTCTCGGTTCTGCGAACTCTGCCTTGATGGAGTCAAGGTCTTCCTTAATCACCACATCCATATTCTTCTGGTTGGAAAGAATATGCTTATATTCACGGATCTTCCGCAATGTCTCCTTGTATGCCTTCTGGAGTGCAAGGATCTCAAGACCGATGAGCTTATAGAGACGCATCTCCAGGATCGCCGTTGCCTGGCGCTCGGTAAAGTGGAGGTTCTTCGCGTCCGCCTCAAAGCCCGGCACACGGAACTTGATCTTCTCCGTATTTCCGGTCATCAGGCATTCCTTTGCGTCCTTCATGTTCTTTGATCCCCGGAGAACGGCGATAATAAGGTCGATCACGTCACACGCCTCGATGAGTCCTTCCTGAACTTCCTTCTTTTCCATTTCCTTCTGGAGAAGAACATTGTACTTCTTCGTCATATTCCGGTACTGGAATTCCAGGAATGTATTTAAGATCTGCTTAAGGTTCATGGTCTCCGGGCGCCCCTCGTCGATGGCAAGCATGTTGACACCGTAAGTGTCCTCAAGCTTTGTCTTCTTATAGAGGATCGCCTTGATCTTATTGACATCCGCGTCCTTCTTTAACTCCAGGACAATGCGGATCCCCTCTTTATTTGACTGGTTTGAAATATCCACCACATCGGTGAGCTTCCTCGTCTCAACGAGATCTGCCACATCCATGAGGAACTTGTTGATTCCCGCGCCGACCATCGTGTACGGGATCTCCGTGATCACCAGTTTGTCGCGGTCTGCCTTTCTTCTTCCGAGTTCCACCTCGATCTTTCCGCGGAGCTTGATCTTTCCAACACCAGTCTCATAGATCTGTAAAAGATCACTCTTATTTGCGATGATCCCACCGGTGGGGAAATCCGGTCCCGGCATATACTGCATCAGCTCTTCCACGGTGAGAAGACGGTTATCGATATAGGCCTTTACCGCGTCGATGACTTCCCCCAAATTGTGGGTCGGAATGCTGGTGCTCATGCCGACAGCGATTCCCTCTGCACCGTTTACGAGGAGGTTCGGCACGCGGACCGGGAGAACCTCCGGCTCTTTTTCCGTTTCATCGTAGTTGGAGACAAAATCCACGGTCTTATCGAGGTCTTTTAAGTAGACCTCCTCCGCAAATTTCTTTAAGCGCGCCTCGGTGTATCGCATGGCGGCGGCGCCGTCGCCCTCAATGGAGCCGAAATTTCCATGTCCGTCCACCAGGGCCATTCCCTTTTTAAAGTCCTGGGACAGGACAACTAAGGTCTCATAGATAGAACTGTCGCCGTGCGGGTGGTATTTACCCATGGTATCGCCCACGATACGTGCCGACTTCCTGTGGGGCTTATCGTGATCTAAGTGAAGCTCACTCATATCGTAGAGAACACGGCGCTGTACCGGCTTTAAACCGTCTCTGGCATCCGGGATCGCACGGGAGGTGATGACGCTCATGGAGTAGTCCAGATAGCTCTTCTGCATTTCCTCCGAATATTCAGTTCGCAATATTTTTTCAGACATGGTAAACTCTCCTTCTATGCGTCGATCTCCGCCTCATCGGCATGATCATAGATAAATTTCTTTCTCGGCGGAACGTCACTTCCCATCAGAAGCTCCGTCACTTCACTTGCCATCCGGGCATCCTCGATCTCCACCCGTTTTAAGACACGATTCTCCGGGTTTAACGTCGTCTCCCAGAGCTGATCCGCGTCCATCTCACCGAGACCTTTGTAGCGCTGCAGCGTAAAGTCCCCGGCGTGGCTCTTCTTATATTCTTCCAAAGCCTTGTCATCGTAGAGATACCGCTCTTCTCCGCGTTTCGGAACCACCTTATAGAGTGGCGGCATCGCGATGTAAACATGTCCGTCGTAGATCAGCTCCGGCATGAAGCGGTAGAGGAAGGTTAAAAGCAATGTGTCGATATGGCTTCCGTCCACATCGGCATCGGTCATCAGGACGATCTTATCGTATTTCAATTTCGTGATATCAAAATCATTTCCGTAGCCCTCAGAGAATCCACAGCCGAAGGCATTGATCATTGTCTTGATCTCGGCATTTGCCAGGACCTTATCCATAGATGCTTTTTCCACGTTTAAGATCTTTCCGCGGATCGGCAGGATCGCCTGGAACTGTCGGTTTCTTCCCATTTTCGCGGAGCCGCCGGCGGAATCTCCCTCGACGATGAAGATCTCACACCTTGACGGGTCACGGCTCTCACAGTTTGCAAGCTTTCCGTTGCTGTCGAAGGAGAACTTCGACTTGGAGAGCATGTTTGTCTTCGCCTTCTCCTCCGCCTTGCGGATCTTTGCGGATTTCTCCGCACAGGCGATGATTGCCTTTAAGGTGTCGAGATTTCGGTCGAAAAACCTTTCCAACTCGTCTCCAGTCATGGTGAACACAGCCTTTGTCGCATCGGCGCTGGCAAGCTTTGTCTTTGTCTGTCCCTCGAAGATCGGATCCGGGTGTTTCACCGCCACAACGGCCGTCATACCGTTTCTTGTGTCAGCACCGGTAAAGTTGCTGTCCTTCTCTTTTAAAATGCCGAGTTCCCTCGCGTAGGAGTTGATCAACTGGGTAAATTTCGTCTTGAACCCCACCAGGTGGGTTCCGCCCTCCTGGGTAAAGATATTGTTACAGAATCCGAGAATATTCTCCTCAAAGGCGTCAACGAACTGGAACGCCACCTCCACCTCGATCTGGTCCACACTGCCTTTAAAGTACACCGGCTCATGAACCGGCTCTTTTCCGTGGTTTAACTCGCGGACATAGGCAATGATCCCCTCCGGCTCGTGGTAGGTGATCATCTCCTCCTCTCCGGCGCGTTTGTTCACATAGTGGAGCGCCAGGTTCGGGTTTAAATAGGCAGACTCATGAAGACGGCTCTTTAACCACTCCGCCTTAAATTTCGTCTTCTCGAAGATCGTCGGATCCGGCAGGAAGTTGATCTCCGTTCCTGTCTCCTTCGATTTTCCGATCACAGGAAGAAGTCCATCCTTCAGTTCGATCACCGGATGTCCCTTCTCATACTCATCATAATATACTTTCCCATCCCTGGAAATTTTTACCTTCATCCGGTCAGACAGGGCGTTTACGACGGAAGAACCGACGCCATGAAGTCCACCGCTGGTCTTATAGGAATTATTATCGAATTTTCCGCCTGCATGAAGCGTGGAGAGAACCACACGTTCCGCGGACATGCCTTTTTTGTGCATCTCCACCGGGATTCCCCGCCCGTTATCCTTTACGGTACAGGAGCCATCCGCCTCCAGCGTTACCGTGATCTCCGTACAGAATCCAGCCAGGTGCTCGTCCACCGCGTTGTCGACGATTTCATATATCAAATGGTTTAAGCCCTTTGTTCCAACGCCTCCGATGTACATTCCGGGACGCTTGCGGACTGCCTCCAGTCCTTCCAGTACGGTAATACTGTCAGCATTATACTGTGCTTTCGCCATGTAAAGACCTCCAATACAAGTCATAAACTGCGGCAGGAAAGCTTCCCCGCCGCAGCTTTGTTTTATTTTTCATACTGCTGCGTACATGCCGCAGCCACGTTTCTCAGTCAAGCTTTTCCTATTATACACTTAAATCTTCCAGATTTGCAAGCATTTTCTATCGAACATATATTCGAAGCATGGTTTTGCGTCGAAAAACATCCTGGAACAGGCGGTTCCACCATGTTTTTTCAAACGGTTTTCCGGAAGAAAAAAGCCTGCGGGAACGCTCTCCCACAGGCACATATTTTCTTGAATTTTAAACTCCTCCGAACCGAAGCACAACTCCGATCACCGCGGATGCCGCGATAAACGCAACGGGATGGAGTCCTTTCGTCTTTTTGCAGACTGCCGTGAAATAGTAAAGCACTGCAAGAAGAACGATACTGCGGATGCTGATCAGGTCTGTGATCTTTCCGCTTGCCGCAAAAGCGTCCTTGTGAAGAAGAACTAAGGACAGAACAGAAAGTCCTGCTGCCGCGATCAGTCCTGTGGATGCCGGACGGAGTCCGTAGAAAGCGTTCTGGACATACTTGTTTGTCTTGAATGCCTTTAAGAATCCGGCAACGATCAGGATCACGATAATGGACGGTGTGATCAGACCCAGGGTGGCGATCACTGCGCCCACAGGACCAGCTGTTGTAAATCCAACGTAAGTTGCCATGTTGACGCCCATCGGACCTGGTGTGGACTCGGAGATCGCCACCATGTCCGCAAGCTGTCCGTAGGTGAACCAGCCTGTCTTATCGGAGATATTGTAGAGGAACGGGAGTGTCGCCATCCCGCCGCCGATTGCAAAGAGACCGGCTTTAAAAAACTCAAAGAAAAGTCTGACAAAGATCATCATTTGGAAGCAGCCTCCTTATTCTTTAAGATAATTCCTGCAGCAGCCGCAAGGATAACGAACACGATCGGGGAAAGCTCCGTAAGTGTGGAGCCGAGGATCACAAGCAGGCAGATCACTAATGTCGGCTTATCCACAACTGCTTTTTTCCAGAGCTTGACCACCGCATTGAAGATCAGGACGCAGACGCAGACACGGATGCCCGCAAAGGCGTTCTGTACGATCGCGAGATGCGCGAAGTTCTGGATAAATGCTGCGATGATCGTGATAATGATCAGGGACGGGAATACAACACCCAGAGTCGCGACGATGCCGCCGATGGTGCCGGCAAGTCCCTGTCCGACGAAGGTCGCCGTATTTACCGCGATAATGCCCGGGGTACACTGGCCGATCGCGTAATAGTCCATAAGTTCCTCTTCTGTTGCCCAGTGTCTCTTCTCAACGACCTCTCTCTGGAGGATCGGAAGCATCGCGTATCCGCCGCCAAAGGTAAGACCGCCGATTCTGGCAAACGTAAGGAAGAGATCAAGTAACTGATTCATGTGTTTTCTCTCCTTTATTCCAAAGTCTTGTTCTATCATATCTCAAGGACAAAAAAAAGGCAAGAAAAAGGGTGTAAGAATTGCCTTTTTCTTGCCTTATCATGCATGTTTATGCATTTTCTTTGCACTTATTCCTCATCCGGTGTCAGACCGTTTAAGAGTTTTAATACGATGTTATTGTCAACAACCATGATCATATTGGATCCATCAAGCTGTACATAGCGGTATGTCTGATCCGGGTTTGCGTATGTTCCGACATAAACCGTGAGAGACTTCTTCTCACCATTTACAGTGAGCTCCGCCTGGAATGTAATGCGGGTATCTGTTGTCAGGTCAGCATTAGCAAGTTCCTGGTTTAAAACATGGTAGCTCGCATAGTCGAACGGTTTGAGATTGCTGATTCCGTCCGCGATGGTCGTCATGGCCTCTGTATCAGAGTTCTTGTAGGACGTTGTCTTACCGTCCATGGTGATAGACACGTTCTGAAGATCAGCTGCTGTGACCTGAATATCCAGTCCCTCGCGGACAACCAGGGTATCATAGTCGAATACCAGGGAGTCTACTGTGGACGCTTTTACGAGATAGATTTTTTTCTCATCGGAGAGATAGTAATTTCCGTCTGCATCCTTGTTTCCGATGCTCAGAGTGATCTCACCCTTTTCACTGTCAGTGATCGTCACCGTGTATACCGGATTTCCCATACCATAGTCAGATGCGGTATCAGCACTGTCAATTTCAGAGATCGCATGAAGATTCAGGAAATTCTGTGCCATTGCCTCAAATTTTTCCTGGTTTAACGGGATCGCGGAATCCATGGCATCCAGCCATACACCGTCTTTTTTCTTAAAGATCATATCGGTGTCGGAGCTGGAGTAGTCAAAATCGATCGGTGCATTTAATGCATAAACTTCAATGTCCGCACCGGAGAAATCCGGTTCTACAACATCATCGCGGATCTCGGAGATCTCCACCTTCGGGGCTCCTGATTCCTTTGTGCCGGAAGAAGAACAGCCGGTAAGTCCTGCCGAAAGTGCTGCTGTCAGGAGCAGCGCTCCTAATAATACATGTTTTTTCATATCTGGTAATCCTCTCATTGTTAATTGGTTTGTTGGCGAAAGCTGACTCACTTATCGCTCACTATATCATACCCCTGTGTACTTTTTGTGAATTTGATTCTTATTTCTTCGGAAATTGCTCCCAGGCTGCCATCAGATCTCATCTGCCGCAGGTGCGTCCCCTAAAAAATGGATCTTATCGGATACTTTTGTTCCAAATGCCGTTGTATAGATATCGAGATATTCCTCATACGGGCATGGCTGACCATTTGAAAGCATCTCCATCTCCGTTCCCCAGAGATCGATGTAGTACGGCAGCATCGTAAACCCATTCCGCAGATAGAACTTTTTCCGGCGTGTGCGGAGAACCAATTCCTCTTCATCCACACATTTCGTGCTCTCGATCTCAATGATGATCCGCATGCCTTGATATCTCTCACGGAGCGCCTGAAGTGCCGCAGAGCCGGCTCCATGCCCCCGCACTTCATCCGCGATGGCAAAATAGTCAAGAAGCACCCGGTCTCTCGCCTTCGCCATGATAGCAAGACCAAGAAACCTATTATTCTCTTCCAGGGAAAGGATCTCCACCAGCCCTGTCCCCTGCCCGGAAACGATCATGGAGAAGGGTTTCTTCTCGCTGGCGGGAAATGCGGTCTCATAGAGGGCATGGATCTCATCAAGGCGTTTTCCTGAAAATACCTGTTTTAATTCAACTGACATACTTTATTCCCTTTCACTTATCAGATACCTGCGATATCGTCCCTGCATCGTATCTGTGATCACTTATTATCCAGCTTTATCCCCGCAAGTGCCATCGCGGACACGTTGTTCGCCGGGTCCGCCAGAATCACAAGATGTCCCAGTGCCCAGGTAACGATATATTTATCCCTTCCAGAAGTGGTTTCACCTGTTTACTCCTCTCCGCTCTCAAACATCAGACGGAACAGGCGTTTTCCGCCTTCCGTCCGGAATATTCTCGCAAATACGCTTTTCTGGGTGTCCGGTGTGGATCCATCCTCAAAGAGATTGACGAGGAAATCCGCCTCCACAAGGATCTGGTAGTCCATTCCGTCGATATTATCATATGTGTGGTGATGCCCTACCAGATAGCAGACACGGTCGATGACCTCCTGGGGCCAGGAAAGGGCTGTCAGCATGGTCCGCGCCTCGCCCGGTCCCTCCATCTCCTGGTATTTTCCAGTGTTTCTTCCATACTTTTCTTCTGCTTTGTGAATTCCGATGTCATGAACGATGGCCGCTGCCTCCAGAACTTCCTGGGTGTACGGATCGAGATTCTCCGCAAGGCCGATCAGTCTCGCGAATTCATGGACCTTCAAAAAGTGCTGGATCCGTTTTACATCCTTGTCGTCATAGCGTGTCATTTCATATAAGAGTTCATCATGTCTCGTCATGTGTGTCATTCTCCTCTTCTATAATCAATTTGTGGCTTTTCCGTAATTGTTCAGCAGGTCTGAGCACTTACTGCCTGACCGGTGTCCTCAATGTTTCATCTTTGATGATTGGTCATGTACCGGCAGGCTCAATAATTCTTTTTTATTACAGGTTCAGCTTCTCATACTTTTCTTCCAGAAACCTGTCGAGACGCTTCTTTAATTCCTGGTTTTCTTCCTGTTCCAGGTTTTCATCCCGCTCCAAAAGCCGGTTCACGTCCTCGGAGACCTTCTTAAGAGTTACCGCATCTATATAGATATCTGCCAGCTGGAACTCCAGGTCTCCGCTCTGACGGATTCCAAAGATATCACCGGGGCCCCGGAGCTTCAGATCTTCGGAGGCGATATAAAAGCCGTCATTGGACTTATTTAAGACGTCCAGACGCCTGTTTTTCTCCTTATTTCCGGAGGCATTCACCATGATACAGTAGGACTGCTTATCCCCCCGTCCAACGCGGCCCCGAAGCTGATGGAGCTGCGCAAGGCCGAACCGCTCGGCGTTCTCGATCATCATCACCGTGGCGTTCGGTACATTGACTCCGACCTCGATGACTGTGGTGGAGACAAGCACCTGGATTTCCCCGGCGGCAAATTCTTCCATGATCTTATTTTTCTCTTTTCCCTTCATTTTCCCGTGAAGGTACTCCACCCGGATCCCCGGCAGATTCTGCCTTAAGACCTTCGTGTAGTCCAGGACGTTCTCCGCCTCGATCATCTCGCTCTCCTCCACCATCGGGCAGATCACGTAGGCCTGGCGGCCGTTTTTTACCTCATTCTCGATAAAACGGTAAGCCCGCAGGCGGTAGCTCTTGTCCACCACGCAGTTCTTGATGGGAAGGCGGTTTGCCGGGAGTTCATCGATGACGGAAATATCGAGGTCCCCGTACAGGATGATCGCCAAAGTCCTCGGGATTGGGGTGGCGCTCATAACCAGCACATGGGGCATCTGTCCCTTGCTTCCAAACATCTCCCTCTGGGCGACACCGAACCGGTGCTGCTCGTCGGTGATGACGAGGGCAAGATTATCGTAAACTATCTTCTCCTGAATCAGGGCATGGGTTCCGATGATGATATCCGCGTTGTGGGAGGCAACCTTCTCGTAGGCGATCCGCTTTTCCTTTGCCGTCATAGAGCCAGTGATCAGAACCACTTTTTTGTCCACACCGTGCTTCTCAAAGAGTTCCGTCACAGACTCAAAGTGCTGTCTCGCGAGAACTTCCGTCGGCACCATGAGAGCGCCCTGGTATCCGTTCTCACAAGCTGCCAGGAGTGCCAGAACGGCGATGATCGTCTTACCGGAGCCAACATCACCCTGGATCAGTCGGTTCATGACGGAACCGTTCTTGAGATCCTGCAGCACTTCTTCCAGCGTCCTCAACTGGGCGCTCGTGAGCCTGTACGGCAGGTCTGCCAGAAGCTTCCGACATTCATCCTGTTTTTCCATATGGAACGGGCTCTGCACATTCTGGCGTTTCTCCTTTAAATTACGCACTGCCAGAAGAAAGAAGAAAAATTCATCGTACACGAGGCGCTTCCTCGCAAACTTCAGGTCTTCCTCGTTCGCCGGAAAATGGATGTGTTCGATAGCAAAGTTGTACTCCGCAAGCTCGTTTGTGATCCTGAGACTTGCCGGGAGATAATCCCTCTCCAGCGTCCGGATTGCAAGTGCCTGCTCTACTGCAGAAGTGATCGTCTTATTTCCCAGGCCCTTCGTCTGGGCATAGACCGGGCGCATGCTGGATAAAAGTTCCTCGTAGGCCTCCGGCTTAAACATCTGGGGCTGTTCCATTGTGAGTCCGTTCTTTTTGCGGATCACACGGCCCCGGAAGATAAAATGGCTGTCCGGCCGCAGGGTGTTCTTTAAATACGGCATGTGATACCAGACGAGGCGCAGTTTTCCGGTCATATCGCTGATGGTCGCCTGGACAATGGAGAGACCGTTTACGTGAACTCCTGTGGCCCCGCTCTTTAAGAAGCCCTCCACTGCCCCGGTCTCATCCTCAGAAAGCTCCCCGATGGCTTTCGGCTCCCCGTAGGTGTCATAGCCCCTCGGATAGTAGTGGAGCAGATCGTCGATGGTGCGGATCCCGATTTTTTCAAAAAGCTTTGCCGTTTTTTCTCCGATTCCTTTTAAGGTCTCCATGGATTGGTCGTTTGCCATCGTTTTCACGCTCCTTTTGTCTTATCCTGCGGCGCAGTCTGCAGCACTCTGAGAAAATGCCGGAAATTTCCCGCTTTTGTCTCATGGAAAAAGCTGCCTCATCGGGTCTTCTGACCAAAGGGAGCAGCTTTTTCTGTCGTTATGCATTCGCCGCGGCGCCAGGCGCCTCTGGCATCTCCCCGCTTACTCTACGGAAAGCAGGTAATAATAGATCGGCTGACCGCCGTCGTTTAATTCAACTTCACAGTTCGGGAACGCCGCCTGCACTTTTTCTACAAGCGCTGCCGCATCTTCCTCCGTCACGTCCTCGCCGGAGTAAACGCTGATCAGCTCGGACTCGTCATCCACCATGTGCTTTAAGGTGTCAAGAACGGTCTCATTTACATTCTGGCCTACGGCGAGCATGCCGGAATCACCGATTCCCATGATATCACCCTCATGGATCTCCATTCCGTCGATATTTGTGTTGCGGACCGCGTAGGTGATTTGACCTGTGCGGATCCGTCCCATCTCGGATGTCATGTTCTCAAGGTTTTCCTCCGGTGAAAGATCCGGGAGGAAGTTGATGAGAGCCGCGATACCCTGCGGTACGGTCTTGGACGGAACAACGAAGATCTTCTTATCTTCCACAAGGCTCTTAGCCTGTTCTGCGGCAAGAATGATATTCTTGTTGTTTGGAAGGATGTAGATCACGTCCGCATTGACCTTCTCGATGGCGTTTAACATATCCTCGGTACTCGGGTTCATCGTCTGACCGCCCTCGATCAGGTAGTCAGCGCCAATTCCCTTGAAGATCTCACCGAGACCTTTACCGATAGAGACAGCGATGAAGCCGTACGGTTTTCTCGGCTCGTTGGATGCCGGAGCTTCCTCTTTTTTTGGCTCAGCCGGAGTTTCCGGAGTCTGGGCAACATTGGAAGCGTTCTGGATCAGACGCTCATGGTGCTCTTCGCGCATATTGTCGATCTTCATTCTGGAAAGGGAACCGTAAGTCAGACCTTTCTCGAATGCAAGACCCGGATGGTTCGTGTGAACATGGACTTTGATAATATCGTCGTCGGAGACTACAACAACGCAGTCGCCGATGGACTCTAAATATCCTTTAAATTTCTGCTCCTCGTCCATATCGTAAGCTTTCTCTACGTTTACGATAAACTCAGTGCAGTAGCCATACTTAATATCGGAAGTGGAAAGATCGTCACTTCCAGCAGCCACCTTCGGCTTTGCAGACTCTGTATTTCCAGCTGCCGGGGCAACGGCATCAAACGGGATTCCTCTTCCTAAAAGACCGTCAAGACCGCCCTTCATGACTTGCATAAGTCCCTGTCCGCCGGAGTCGACAACACCAGCCTGTTTTAATACCGGGAGCATTTCCGGAGTCTGGCTTAATACATAGTCACCTTCCTCAATAACCTGGGTCAGGAAATCGATCACGTCATCTGTCTGTGTCGCAAGATCAACGGCTTTCTCAGCCATTCCCTTAGCGACTGTGAGGATCGTACCTTCCTTCGGCTTCATAACAGCCTTGTATGCAGTCTCAGTTGCCCGGGTGAAGGCATTTGCCAGGCTTGTCACTGTAATTTCGCTGGATTCCTTGATCTCTTTTGTGAAACCTCGGAATAACTGGGATAAGATAACACCAGAGTTACCGCGGGCGCCTCTTAAGGAACCGGATGAGAGTGCTTTTGCGATCGTTTCCATTGTCGGATTCTCGATCGCAGCTACTTCTCTTGCTGCGGCCATGATCGTCATGGTCATATTGGTACCCGTATCACCGTCCGGAACCGGGAATACGTTTAATTCGTTAATCCATTCTTTTTTTGCCTCAAGGCCTTTTGCTGCGGCCAGAACCGCTTTCTGTAAGAGAGCGGCATCTACGGACTTTAATTCCATGGATTTTACTTCCTCCTTAATCTATCACTCGAACGCCTTCAACGAAGATATTAATCTTTTCAACCGGCATTCCCGTGAACTCTTCTACTTTGTATTTCACACTCTCGATCAGGTTATCCGCTACGGTCGAGATGCTGACGCCATAGGATACGATTACGTGGAAGTCGATCTCAATTGCATTATCATTGATCGTTACATTGATTCCGTGAGTCAGGCTTTCTCTCTTTAAAAGCTTTACCAGACCGTCTTTCATACTTACTGCAGCCATTCCCACGATTCCAAAGCATTCTACCGCTGTCGTGCCGGCATAAAGAGCGATAACATCGGTGTCGATCTGGATCTGTCCCATTTTATTGTTAATACATCCCTTCATACGCTAAGCCTCCATTCCTACTGATTATAAGCGCCGTATCCTGATAAAAAGGCGCAAACGCCAACGATCCAGCCGTTTCATAACAGAGACCACCCGGATCATTCGCATAAAAGTTCCTTTATAATTGAACTTTAATAATCCTAATATACCATATCAAGTTTTCTCTGTCCATGGGATTCCACTTATTTTTCAAAAAAATGTGAAATTTCTAAAAATTTTGCTTGCAAAATATTTAATCTTCTGCTATGATATCCATGTTATGGATTTTTGCATCCAACCGTATGAATGATTAAGGAGGTGGAATCATGGCTAAATGTGCTATTTGCGAAAAGGCGGCTCACTTTGGTAATGGAGTAAGCCATTCCCATAGAAGATCCAATAAAATCTGGAACGCGAATGTAAAATCTGTAAAGGTTAAGGTTAACGGCGGCTCCCGCAAGATGTATGTATGCACTTCCTGCTTAAGATCCGGTCTCGTTGAGAGAGCTTAATCCTCCTTTTACAAGATAGGGAAATGAAATGAAGGCATCCTCGTATGAGGGTGCCTTTTTCATGTGCCCGCATATTTTTTTCATTCAGATCTGATTTCCCAACAGAACGATTCAGATACCTTTTCCAATAAAATTTCCGACCAGTTCTCCAAGCAGCGAAGCAGCCGTAAGGCCCACTACTCCTCCCACGAAAACTTTTTTCGAGATCCGCTTTGGTTCCGGCCCGTAAAACAAGGCAAAAATCAGTGAGATCATCACGATTCCCGGAAGTCTCAGTGAATCTGACAGCCAGGGAATATCCGCTAAAAGTTCCGAAACAATGATCGCTATCACGCAGAACCATCCATCACCCTCAAAAATTGGTCCCATAAAAGCCCTCCTCTCCTTCTTTATACTTCTGTCTTTACATTATATCAAACGTTTCTATATATAGCAAACGCCGGTATCACTCATCTGTCCTGTTTTACCCGCAAAACAGATTATATCCCACGATCATAAGCGCTGCCGCCGTAATCACAAGAAAAAAGGTTGTCGGCAATATCAAGGCCCAGGTCATTCCGAAACCCACGCAGAACAGCATGAGACCGCATAATCGCTTCATATCCATTCTCCCAAAAAGGAATGTCTATGACAGATTATGCGGTTTCAAATCTAATGATTCCCAGATACAACAATTCCCCGGATCGCTCCAGGGAATTTTGCTTTCCGTATTTATTTTTCTTTCTCCATCTCGGAAGCCATCTCTTCCGCTTTTGCCGCTGCCTCCGGAGTTACATCATTGCCGCCAGTAAAGCGGTTTACAATGTCCGGGACCATGTCGAGGACTTTGGTGACGGCATCCTGATGTTTGATATTCACGAGCTTTGTCATGCCGTTCTGGATCACGAGGATGGCACTGGGGCTCATCTTCGCGCTCATACCGCCGCCGCCATTTGTCTTTGCTGATTGTGCAAAGGAACCGGCTGCCATGCCGCAGGTCACGTCCACGAGCGGGATGATCGTCGTGTTCTCATCCACCTTCACAGGCTCGCCCACAACGGTTTTCGATGTAATGAAATGATCCATCCCCTTAAACAGTGCGTCCACAGTAGATGGGAACTGATTTTCTGTCATACCGATTCCTCCTAAATGTTCTTTGTATTGCGTTCTCTTTTCCTGAAGAATTTGAGAAGGCGCCTGAAATCTTTACTGATAAATAATCTTGCAGCCGTCCAAAGCGGATACCACAGAGCAATCCGGCCTTTAAGATGAAGCTCACCGTCGAGAGCCGTTCCGGTGAAATCCGGTTCTAGGGTCAGCGTTCTGGCGTACAGACCGTAGAATGGGCTGACCGCCGTGAGCACCTGTCCTGTATCGTATGGATCATCAAAGCCGAAATGGATCCGTCCCTGAAGTTTTCTAGGCAGGATATAGCGGACAAGCTTTTTCGTGCGCTTCCAGACAAGACGGAACGCTTTCTGGTTCTGCTCGTCATGCCAGAACATCGAGATGCTGTTCCAGGTCTTTTCCAGGGAGATTTTCTTTTTTGATATTCCATCAGCCAGCTTCTGGAACTTTCCAGGCAGCCCCCGAAGTTTGTCAAAGAATGCGCAAAGTTTTTTAATAATCCCAGACAGCTTTTCTTTTATTTTTACACTGAAACGGATCTTATCAGTGTTTTCATCACTCGTAAAGTCTTCCGTTTCATTTTTCTGCGGCTCATCAAATTCCGAGGAAAGCTCCGTCGCATGTACAGTAAGCTCCTCATCATCTTTGGAATCCGTCCGAACCGTTGGTACATTCGTTTCAGCAGTCTGTTCTGGTTCCGGCTTAGCCACCACAACAGGTTCCGGCGCATCTTCCTGGTTCCCTGTTTCAGTGAAAACCGGCTTCTGGGCAGTCACCTCGG
>CABVBU010000032.1 GCA_902496665.1 uncultured Clostridium sp.
TTTGATATAATAGTAAAATAAATTAGGAGGGATTTTATGAGAAATACAAATGTAGTTTTAGAGGGAAAATATAAAAATTTAAAAATTCTTGGCGGAAAAGAATTGTCCGTAGACAGCGAAGATTATATTGGTGGCTGCCCGTTAGACAAACAGCGCATTGCTTCTTACACCCTCATCAACGAAAACAACAAAAGTCAGTATTCGTTCTGGAAGGGCGCATTAGGTGTGGCTTTGCTTGGCGGCGTTGGTGCTGTTGCCGGAATTGGTGGCAAAAAGACTTCTAAGTATCTGATCGCAGTAGAATGGAAGAACGGTGAGAAGTCTCTGATTTGTCTTGATGACAAGTTTTACAAGGTGTTTGTGCAGAGTATGTTTTAGAGAAAAATGTTCTCCTCTATGGCGATGGAATGGTGCGGAATATACTACTCTCATCTAAAAACTCCGCCACGCTTTCGATATTTTTATTGTTCAAAAATTTAAACTAATCTATATATAGCCTACTATTTTGATGGGTTTATTAGTAAACTATAATGCTCTCCGTAGTGAACCTCAATATCTCCTTCTAACCCCACGTTTTCCAGTGTTTTCACCACTTCTCACCTCAAAAATACCTTATCGGACACATTATCGAGAAATCCCCTGTTTTCCCGGCACTTTCCGCACTTTTATCATTAAAAAATATTCGTTCAATTTATAATATTTTTGTAGCATTTTGAACATAAGTCCTATTTTATAGGTGTTTGCCCGATATATAACTTATAATTAGCAGTTATACCTTTTTCTTCCGCCTATTATCTCTTCTGCTCTCCGGCACCTCAATAACATTCACATTCTTTGCGTTATAATCGCTCCGATCCGTCATAAACACCTTGAAATGCACATAATACCCTCTGGCGATCTTCTCCCCGTATAAGTTCGATGCATGGATAAAATATGTATTACCGTCCTCTCCGCGAATGAATCCATACCCCTTATCATCATAATATCTTGTCACTGTTCCAAACATAGAACTCCTTTCTTGTCTGGCATGAGATGTGTTGCGTGTAGAATACCTCTCAGAGCTTCTGTGTGCCCCCGTGAGAAAGTTTTCACATCTCTCATGCAGGCTTCGTTGTTGTAATTTTAGGCATTAAAATAAGCCCTCTATCCACCGAGATTTTTTACTGGAAAACCAATAAAAACTCAATGAATAAAGGACTTATTTAGATGTCCAAAGGTACTCTCTGGTGTACATTTTGGAGTAAGTTTTGCCGATTTTGGCGTAAATTTACGTTTGGCGTAAGATTTTTGGCGTAAGCTGCTTATTTATTACCGTTAATTTTGAACCCTTTTTTGAGCTTAAAAAGTCCGCAAACCCGCATATTTCCTATGGAAAATGCCGTTTATGGTTTTGGAGTAAGCTTCATTTTGGGTTTACATAACATCTTATAAATATATCCCCTTACTCCATAATTTACTCCAAATTTCAATTTTTTATGAGCATTTATGAAGAGTTACGTTACGCCATCTTACTTCAGATACTTATCAAACCACTCCATCATCTCCGTCATTCTGCGGATTCTGTGTTTCGGTTTACCGCTTCTTGAGAGTTCGTGGTTCTCGCCATGGAAGAGGCAAAGACGCGCTTCTACGCCGAAGTATTTTAATGCGGAGAACATCTGGATCGCGTCGCCCATCCAGCAGCGGTAGTCTTCATCTGACTGGATAAAGAGGGTCGGGGTCTTAGCCATGTTCGCGTATTTGAGCGGGGAGTGCTGCCACATCTTCTCCGGGCTGTTCCACGGGTCTGCTTTGATCTGGTCCATGTTAAAGTAGTATCCGATGTCGGTGGTCATGCACTTGGATACCCAGTTGGAGATACTTCTCTGGGAGCAGGCCGCTGCGAATCGTGTGGTGTTTCCGATCACCCAGTTTGTCATAAATCCGCCGTAGCTTCCGCCCATAACGCCCAGGTGCTTCTCGTCAACCTGCGGATAGCGCTTCAATACCTCATCTGTGAGTGCCATGCAGCATTCAAAGTCGATTCCGCCGTGCTTTCCGGTAATGTCAGCGAACTCATTTCCGCGTCCGTCGCTTCCTAACGGGTTTGTAAAGAATACAAAGTATCCGGCATTCGCGAATACCTCGCTCTCGTGGAAGAAGGTCGGACCGAAGGTTGCCCGCGGACCGCCGTGGATCGTTAAGATACCTGGGTACGTCTTATCAGGATCAAAGTTTACCGGTTTGATCACATATCCGTCCAGTTCAAGATCCTTGTATGTAAAGGTAAACTCCTCTACCGGGCATACACTTCTTTCTGCCATCACTGCGTCGTTGAAGGAAGTGAGCTTCGTCTCTCCGTTTCCGTCAAAGGCGTAGCACTCGGTAAGCCCCATATCGCGCATACCGGTAAAGTACACGGTATTGCCGGACTTCGCCAGTGTGTGGACACTGCCCTGACGGTCCAGAATCGTCTCCATATGTCCCTTGGCATCAAAGGTGCGGATCACGCTCTGTTTTCTTAAAGTTGCAATAAAGTAAATCTTATCCTCATCATGGATCGCGGAAGCGCCGTCCGCGAACTTGCAGTCACAGCAGATGGAGTTGTGGATACTGTCATCATAATCGGACAGAAGTTCCACTTTTCCGTCCTCTACTGTATACAGTTTGTCATTCTCGTTGAACCCGTATTCCTTCATGTAGGAACCGAAGAAGGTCACTTTTCCTTTGAGGATGCACGCATAGTCGATGCTCATGTCCTTCTGCTCTACAAGGGTCTCGAGCTCTCCGGTGGAGATCGTATACTGCTTTAAGCCCTGATATACGTCCTTTTTATCGGTATAAAGGCTGGAGACATAGAGGATCGTATCGTCTCCCTCCACCCAGGAATTCTCCACATTTTCATAATCCGGTGTCACAATCTCGCAGGAACCATTCTCCGGATCGTAAACCGCCAGTCTCGTTCTCTTCTTGTTTACGATTCCCTGACCGTTCGCCCAGAACGGGAGCTCATCAAATACCTCGTAGTCCTTCTCTTCCTTCCAGGCCTTGAGAGCGGCCTTCTTCTCCTCGCCCTCTTCCATATGGGAGAGATCCGGCTTGTTGTAATCATATTTCACCGTGAGGACAAGCTTGTTTCCGGCCTTTTTCATCTTCACAGCCTTATACGGAACAGCGAACGCAAACTGTGCCTCGCCTCCGTGGATATTCAGAGTGTAGAAGCAGGTCCAGTCTTCCTCATTCTTCGCTTTTTCCTGATAAGTCTTCTCGCGGTCCGCAATAAAGAGGACAGTCTCGGAATCCATCCAGATAAACGTGCGCTCTTTCTTTCCGCTCGTCAGTCTGGAGGTTTTCTTTGTCTCCATATCATAGAGCCATAAGCAGGACTCATAGCAGTTGTCCTTTTCGCTGGCATCCACCACCGCCATCACCGCGTGCTTTCCATCCGGTGCCGGAGTAAAGATCGTAGGATAATGATAATTTGTAAAGTCTCTGATATCGATCTGTTTCATGATTCCAGGTCCTCTCTTTCCCATTTATATATGTAGTTTTATCGCAGGATCATTTCCCTGTCAAATTTATTATACTTACAAAAGAAGCCGCCCTCACAGCCCTGCACAGCATAAACCGCGTCAATTCTGTCGGCAGTTCCGATTGCAGTGCAGATCAAACGATCATTTAAAACAGTATACCCCCGCCAGATACCGGCGGGGGCATATAAATGTCTCCTTATTTGCCTTCCGTCAGATGGCATGCCACGAAATGATTCGGTTCGATCTCGCGGAGTACCGGTTCCTCGCTTCTGCAGCGGTCTGTCGCATACGGACAGCGGGCAGCAAAACGGCAGCCTGGCTTCGGGTTGATCGGGGAAGTGATCTCACCCTTTAAGATGATACGCTCTCTCTTCTTTTTCAGGCTTGGTACCGGAATTGCGGAGAGAAGAGCCTGCGTATATGGATGGGTCGGCTTATCGAAAAGCTGCTCAGATGGAGCTTTTTCAATGAGCTGTCCAAGATACATAACTGCGATATCATCAGCAAAGTGGTTGACAACGGAAAGGTCGTGTGTGATGAAGATATAGGTTAATCCCATCTGTTCCTGAAGATCCTGCATCAGGTTTAAGATCTGTGCCTGAATGGATACGTCAAGGGCAGAAACCGGCTCGTCGCAGACGATAAGCTTCGGTTTCATCGCAAGCGCTCTCGCGATACCGATACGCTGGCGGCGGCCGCCGTCAAGCTCATGCGGATATGTATTGATCAGGCGGTCTGCAAGACCTACGACCTGCATCAGCTCACGCACACGGTCCATACGGGCTTTCGGGTCTGTAATGAGCTTCTGGAGCTTTAACGGCTCAGCAATGATCTCACTGACTGTCTTTCTCGGATCAAGAGACGCGTACGGGTCCTGGAAGATCAACTGCATGTCACGTCTTAAGAGACGGAGTTCATTTTTATTCTTTTTACATACATCCTCACCGTCGAAGATGACCTCACCGGAGGTCGGCTCGATGAGACGTAAGATCGAACGTCCTGTGGTGGACTTACCGCATCCGGACTCACCTACGATACCGAGGGTCTTTCCGCGTTCCAGAGTGAAGTTCACGTCATCGACCGCATGGAGCAGTCCCTTTGGAGTGTTGAAATATTTTTTCAGGTGTTTTACTTCAAGGATCGTATCTGCCATTACTGCTCACTCCTTTCAATGGAAAATCCCGGCTCGTCGTAGCGGACGCAGCGCACATAGTGCGTATCGCTCGCCCACTTCTTTTCCGGTCTGTCTTTTTTGCACGCCTCTGTGCAATACTTACATCTCGGGGAGAACGGGCAGCCTTTCGGAAGGTTTGTCGGATCCGGCATCAGGCCCGGAATCGGCTGAAGTCTCGCCTTGCGGTCCTCAATGTTCGGAAGGGAACCGAAAAGACCTTCTGTGTATGGGTGCATGGTGTGGTTGAAGATATCTTCCAGAGTTCCATGCTCAACGATCTGTCCCGCATATACAACGGAGACTTCATCACAGACCTCTGCGATAATTCCCAGATCATGGGTGATCATGATCATCGCGGAATCAAATTTCTTTCTTAAATCCTTCATCGTCTCGAGAACCTGCGCCTGGATTGTCACATCGAGAGCGGTTGTCGGCTCATCGGCAAGAAGGAGCTTCGGGTTGCAGGCAAGAGCCATAGCGATAACAACACGCTGCTTCATGCCACCGGAGAACTGGTGCGGATACTCGCCGAAACGCTCTCTCGGGATACCTACGACTTCCAGCATATCGCCGGCCTTCTGCTCAGCCTCTTTCTCGCTGATCTTATCATGAAGCTTGATAACCTCGGCAATCTGGTCACCGACGGTGAGAACCGGGTTTAAGGATGTCATCGGATCCTGGAAGATCATGGAAACAGTATTTCCACGGATCGCCTCCAGCTCCTTCTGCGGCATATTTAAGATATCTTTTCCGTCAAGAAGGATGGAACCGTTTTTAATCACTCCCGGCGGGTCCGGAACAAGACGCAGGATCGAAAGAGCGGTTGTTGTCTTTCCGGATCCGGTCTCTCCTACCAGGCCTAAGGTTTTTCCGTGCTCTAACTGGATATCGATGCCGTTTACCGCCTCTACAACGCCGTCATCGGTCTCATAATGGATCACAAGATCCTTAATATCAAGAATTAAGTTTTTGTTATCTTCCAATATTTTGTCCTCCCTACTTCTTCAGTTTCGGGTCTAACGCATCACGAAGACCATCGCCTAACAGGTTCAGGGAAAGGATCGTAATGATGATCGCAATACCCGGGAATACGGTCAGGTGCGGAGCGTTTCTTAAGTAAGCACGTCCGCCGGAAAGCATTGCGCCCCACTCCGGTGTCGGAGCCTTTACGCCGAGGCCCAGGAAGCTTAAGCCGGATGTGGAAAGGATCGCAGATGCAACCTTCAAAGATACCTGAACGATGATCGGTGCCATACAGTTCGGGAGAATATGGGAAGAAATGATCTCGAAGTTGTTTGCTCCGATACATTTCGCCGCCTCTACGAATTCCTGATCCTTTACGGTAAGGACGGAAGCCCGGACGATTCGTGCGTAGCCAGGCACAGAAGAGATCGCGATGGCGAGCATTAAGTTGAAGATGCTCGGTCCAAGGGCGGATACGATCGTGATGGAAAGAAGAAGGCTCGGCACCGCGAGGAAGATATCCATGATACGCATGATCACGTTATCGATCTTTCCGCCGTAGAAGCCTGCGATCGCTCCTAAGGATCCGCCGATCAGGAGTGCGATGGATACGGCTACAACGCCAACGCTTAAGGATACTCTTGATCCGTGAACGAGACGTGCCAGAATATCACGTCCGAACTCATCTGTTCCGAGCCAGTGAGCAGCGCTCGGAGTCTGGAGACGGATGGCCGTGTTCTGTTTGATAACGACGGTATTGTAATCGAACAGGAAATCTGCAAATATGGAGATCAGTACGAGGAAAATGACGATTCCAAGACCAATCATTGCCATTTTATTCTTTTTCAAGCGGCGCCAGATCTCTTTAAACTGGCCGCGCTTCTTTACAGTCGCGCCGGATGCCGCTTCCTGATTCTTTGATGTTCCCATACGCTTTCCTCCTTATTTTTTCTTATACTGCGCTTTGATACGCGGATCAATGAAAGCGTAGAGAATGTCCACGCAAAGGTTTACGATACTGAAGGTAATGGTCATCATGATAACGCCGCCGAGGACTAACGGGGCATCCTTACTCTTGATGGAGTCTACCAGGAGACGGCCAACGCCCGGCCATGCAAATACGGTCTCGGTAAGAGTCGCACCGCCAAGAAGAGAACCGAACTGAAGTCCGATAACGGTAACGACCGGGATCAGCGCATTCTTTAACGCGTGTTTCCGGATCACCATCTTCTCCGGCACACCCTTCGCTCTTGCGGTACGGATATAATCCTGACGGATGACCTCAAGCATGGAGGAACGCGTCATACGGCAGATCAGCGCTGCGTCGCCGGTACCAAGAGTGATCGCCGGCATGATGTAGTTCTTCCAGGATCCCATACCGCCGGATGGAAGCCATCCAAGGTTTAAGGAGAATACGATGATGAGCATCAGGCCCAGCCAGAAGTTTGGCGTCGCGACACCCAATAGGGCGGCGACCATACCCACATTATCGACCATACTGTACTGCCTCGTGGCACTGATGACACCGATCGGGAGTGCGATGGCTACCGCTACTAAGATGGACCAGAACGCAAGCTTTGCTGTATTCGGGAATGCAGCCATGATCGTCGGGAAAACGTCACGTTTTGTCTTGTAGGATTTACCCATATCGCCGTGAAGAAGGTTCAGCATATATTTTCCGTACTGAACGATAACCGGCTGGTCAAGACCGAGGTCTTTTCTTGTCGCTTCGATCGTCTCTGCGTCTGCCGACTCACCTGCGATCATCGCTGCTGTATCACCTGGTGAAAGGCTTATGATGAAATAAACCATGAAGGTTACGCCGATCAGTACCGGGATCAGCATCGCAAGTCTCTTTAACACATATTTGCTCATGCACACCATCCAATCTACCGCATCCCGCGGCTGTTTTTTTGTGTTTCCGAAACCCGTCTTTCGAGGCCGAAGTTCCGGATCCTTGTCTCAGGGTTTCTGGAATGTTTTCCGGGCTTTCACCGGATTCTGGAAATAGGTACGGGTCCCTTTTCGTGACCCGTACCCTGTTTTTGCATGGACTCTGTCCTTTTGGGGATCAGATATTATTTTTCGTAATGGCAGTTGCCAAGGTAATGCTGTGCGCCTTTGTGAAGCTTGAAGCCCTTTAAGTCTGCACGGACACCGACGTTATCGTATTTGTAGTATAACGGGCACCACGGGGAGATCTCGTGGAGACGATCCTGAAGCTCCTTGTAGAGTCCCATACGCTTGGTATCGTCACTTTCCTTCTGAGCGGCGATGATGAGCTCGTCGACCTTCTCATCTGTTAAGAATGCACGGTTACCGGTTGCGCCATGGTTCTCGGAGTAGAATAACTGGTAAGTACTTCCGTCTGCGTCGAAGCTTGTGTTGGACCAGCCGAGGATGAACATCTCGTGATCACCTGCGTTTAAGGAATCAAGCAATGCGCCCCACTCATATGTGGAAATATCAACGGTGATTCCAACGTCTGCAAGCTGAGCCTGCACGATCTGTGCGGAACGTGTACGGACATCACCGTTTACATAAAGGTTGCACTCAAATCCATCCGGGTAACCAGCTTCCGCAAGGAGCTCTTTTGCCTTTTCCGGATCATACGGATAAGCTTCTTCCTCTTCAGACCAGCCCGGGATTGTGGAGTTGATGTAGCTGTTTGCTACAGTTCCGCGGCCCTCAACGATCGTATCAACGAAGGTCTGTTTATCCAGTGCGTAGTTGACTGCCTGACGGACTCTCTCATCGGAGAACTTCTCTTTCGTTGTATTCATTCCGAGATACTCGATGGAAGAAGACGGCTGGGAAAGAAGCGTTACGTCGGAGTTTGCTTCCACATTCGCACAGTCTGTCGGATCAACGTTCCATACGAGATCGACCTCCCCTGCCTCAAGAGCGATCGTTCTTGCACTTCCCTCCGGGATTACGCGGACGGTAATGGAAGTTGCGATCGGCTCTGTACCCCAGTATTTTTCGTTCTTTACCAGGGTGTAGTGATCATTCGGAACCCACTCCTTAACCGTGAACTCACCGGATCCAAGTACATTCTCCACATCGCCGTAAGCATCACCCGCTGCTGTGACAGCTGCCTCAGAAACGATACTTAAGTTTGTCTGGGTCGCGATCGTCTTGAACGCTGCGTATGGCTGTGTGAGCTTGAAGGTTACATGGTAATCATCGTCCGCGATAACCTCTGCGATCTTTGAGGTATTGGACTTTGTCTTCGGCATATCCTTCGCACGGTCAAATGTAAATTTGACATCCTTCGCTGTTACCGGTGTTCCGTCTGAGAAGCATGCATCCTCACGGAGCTTAAAGGTATACTCTGTATCACTCTTCATCTCATAGCTTTCAGCCAGATCAGGAACAAGGTTACCGTCCTCGTCGATATCCATCAGTGTGCTGTATACGTGATGGATCAGTACTCCGGATGTGGTATCCTGCTGTCCTGCCGGATCCAGTGTGACAACGTCTGCGCCCATAGCCACAACGATATCTGTCTTTGTGATCTCGCCGCTTCCACCGTTATCGGTAGCTGTCTGCGCGCTGCCGCCTGCCGGTGCGCTTGTAGACTGATTAGCGTTTCCTCCTCCGCAGGCTGTAAGGATCATAGCTGCTGCCATTGCCATTGCAGTTGTTCTTGCAATACCCCTTCTTTTCATTCACAAATTCCTCCTGTTATTTTCTTCCGCTCCCCACAGCGGTCGCACTTCATAACGGTAATACATGTCAGTGTTCACTATACCCGTCATGCAGTACTTAGTTCGTTCTTATGAACCAAGAATAACAGTTTTTAACAAATTTGTCAATAATTTTCAATTTATACAGGGTTATTTTAGCAATTTTAACAAATTATTGTTATCTTTTTTGTATTGTATTTACTATACTCCTATTATACTGATAGGTTGACCTCTCCGAAGATCCGCCGACTATAAACCGTCTTTAATAAAGTCGATGCTGCCGATCGCGCTTCTCACTTCCGAGAGGCGCCCACGGCGTTTATTCGTCTCCTCCGGGTTATCCATGGCAGAGAAATATATCAGGGCGTTCGCCACAGACATATATCCCATCACAGAATTATAAAAGAACAGGTCGTGGTTATTGCAGGTAAAGACGGTCGTTCCGTAGGCCGCGATCGGTGAAGTTCTCTGATCCGTGATGGCGATCTGCGGGATCTTCTTCTTATCGAGATATCTTGCGGTATTCACGATATGTTTCGCATATCCGGGTGCGGAAAAGATGATCGCGCAGTCCTCCGGTGTGGCGTGGGCCAGGTAGTTATTGTAGAGAGCCCGGCTCAGGTTCGCGAGATCGATCGCCTCCAGTCCCAATGTCAGGAGTCTTCTCGTCGTGTAGGCACAGAGCCCTGTCACCAGCTCGCTTCCCACCACATAGATTGTCCGGGACTGCCTGAGGATGGCCACCGCGGAGAGGACATCCTTTAAGGAGACCTGTTCAAAGGTCTTCGCGATCACATTTTTCTCGTTTGCGACGAACTCCTGAAACATCTCCTCCTTGTCGTGATCACCGAAGCGGATTCCGCCCACATGGTCCGCGATCCTGTTCAGACCGTCCCCATGGACCAGTCTCGTCTGCAAATGCTCCCGCAGACGGTTCTTCATCTCCACGAAGCTTTGGGCACCGATCTTCTTTGTGAACCTTAATATGGTCACCTCCGTCACACCCAGTGTCTCCGAAAGCTCTTTCAAAGAGTAAAAGCAGACCTGATCCGGATATTTGAAGATAAAATCCGCGATCCTTTTCTGAACCGGGCTGAGTTTTTCATAGCTTGCGTTTACTTCTTCGAGAATTCCCATGCTCATCTCCTCCTGTTTTACTATTCAGCCCTATCCCCATTTTATCAGCGAATTCTCTGAATAGTTATAATTCACTATACATCTTACTATACATGATAGTGACATTATAACTGAATAATCCATGCATTTCCAGTATTTTTTGTGTAATTTTCAAAGAATGTGTCCTTACACCTCCGGGCATCCGTGTGGCCGCTTGCGGCGATCTGCATCTTCGCACGGGGGCATGTCATTGAAAAGGGGGGCAGACACCTTCATGCCTGCCCCCGTCTTTCACATTTTAAATATTATCAATCTTCATAGTGGCAGTTGCCAAGGTAGTGCTGTGCGCCCTTGTGAAGCTTGAATCCCTTTAAGTCTGCGCGGACACCGACATTGTCGTTTTTGTAGTATAACGGACACCACGGGGAGATCTCGTGGAGATATACCTGAAGCTCTTTGTAGAACTCCATACGCTTGGTATCGTCACTCTCTTTCTGTGCGTTGATGATCAGCTCATCGACTTTGTCATCGGTTAAGAATGCACGGTTACCGGTCGCTCCATGGTTTCCGGAATAGAATAACTGGTAAGTACTTCCATCCGCGTCAAAGCTTGAATTCGACCATCCGAGGAGGAACATCTCATGCTCACCTGCGTTCAGGGAATCGAGGAGAGCGCCCCACTCATAGGTAGAGATATCAACGGTGATTCCAACCTCTGCAAGCTGGGCCTGAATGATCTGGGCAGAACGGGTACGAACGTCACCGTTTACATAGATCTTGCATTCGAATCCGTTCGGATAACCGGCTTCCGCAAGAAGCTCTTTCGCCTTCGCCGGATCATACGGATAAGCTTCCACCTCATCGGTCCAGCCCGGGATCATCGAGTTGATGTAGCTGTTTGCTACAGTTCCCCGGCCCTCAATGATCGTATCAACAAATGTCTGTTTATCAAGCGCGTAGTTGATGGCCTGTCTGACTCTCACATCCTTGAATTTCTCTTTTGTCGTATTCATACCGAGATATTCGATGGAAGAAGACGTCTGGCTCAACAGCGTCACATCCGGATTTGCCTCGATGTTCGCACAGTCTGTCGCGTCAACGTTCCATACAAGATCGACCTCTCCTGCCTCAAGGGCAATGGCGCGGGCGCTTCCCTCCGGGATCACGCGGCAGGTGATCGTTGTCGCGATCGGCATCTCACCCCAGTATTTTTCGTTTCTTGCAAGGGTGTAGTGATCGTTCGGAACCCATTCGGTAACTGTGAACTCACCGGATCCGAGAATATTGTCAACATCACCGTAGGACTCTCCCGCTGCTGTTACCGCTGCCTCGGAAACAATGCTCAGGTTCGACGAAGTAACAATGGTCTTAAATGCCGCATACGGCTGTGTCAGCTTGAAGGTAACATGGTGATCGTCATCCGCGATAACCTCTTCGATCTTGGAGGTATTGGATTTCGTCTTTGGCATATCCTTCGCGCGGTCATACGTAAACTTTACATCCTTTGCTGTGACCGGCGTGCCATCGGAGAAGCATGCGTCCTGTCTCAGGGTGAAGGTATATTCCGTATCGCTCTTCATCTCGTAGCTCTCTGCCAGATCCGGAACAAGGTTGCCATCGTCATCGACATCCATCAAGGTACTGTACACATGTTTCATAAGTACACCGGAAGTGGTATCCTGCTGTCCTGCCGGATCCAGTGTCACGACGTCAGAGGCCTGGGCAAAGACGATATCTGTCTTTGTGATATTTCCGCCGCCGGAGCTTTCCGCTGTCGCCTGAGTCTCACTGCCGCCTGCCGCCGCGGTCGTCGCCGCCGCATTGTTTCCGCCTCCGCACGCTGTCAGCACCATTGCTGCTCCGACAACGGCTGCCACCGATCTCGCTGCTGTTCTTTTTCTCATTCACATGCCCTCCTTCAAATTATTTCTGTTTCGTCAGAGTGTTATTGGTAATCAGTGAATGTAAATATTTACTATACCTATATATACACTCTTTTCTGATTTTCATGATTAAAGAATATCATTTTCTAATATTTTTGTCAATAAAGTTTTCTTTTCTGCGCATTTTTTGTTTAATTTGTTTATTTTATTTGGTTTCAGCAATTCTATAGCCATAATCTGTTTACAATTTGTTCAAAATTGACAAAGAGGGATTTCTGCTATGTATAGTAAACACTAACGCTTTCCGGCTTTCAGATCTCCAGATGGATCATTTTCCCCTCTATTTTCTCAAAAGGGCGGGATCAAAAAGATCCCGCCCCAAATTTCTCTGAATATTTATATTATTAGAAATTTATTAAACGATTTGAATGCTCCTGATTTCGCTGTATCTATTCTTCGTAATGACAGTTACCAAGATAATGCTGTGCACCTGCATGAAGAGTAAATCCCTTTAAATCTGCGCGCACACCAACGTTATTCTCTTTGTAGTATAACGGGCACCACGGAGATTCTTCATGAAGCACGAACTGAAGTTCTTTGTAAAGCTCCATACGTTTTGATTCTTCGCTCTCCCGCTGTGCAGAAAGAATCAGTTCATCCACCTTGTCATTTGAGAAGAATGCGCGGTTTCCGGTTGCCCCATGGTTTCCGGAATAGAATAACTGATAGGTACTTCCATCCGGATCAAAGCTCGTGTTGGACCAGCCAAGAAGAAACATTTCGTGTTCGCCTGCATTTAAAGTGTCGAGCAGCGCCCCCCACTCATATGTGGAAATATCAACCTTGATTCCTACATCCGCAAGCTGAGCCTGAAGAATCTGCGCGGAACGGGTACGGACATCGCCATTTACATAAATTGAACATTCAAATCCATCCGGATATCCGGCTTCTGCTAACAGTTCTTTCGCTTTTTCCGGATCATACGGATAAGCTTCCACTTCGTCGGTCCATCCCGGGATTGCCGCATTGATATAGCTGTTCGCAACAAGACCGCGTCCTTCAATGATCGTGTCAACGAAGGTCTGCTTATCAAGGGCATAATTGATAGCCTGTCGGACTCTCTTATCAGAAAACTTTTCTTTCTGGGTATTCATTCCCACGTAGTCAATACCTGTTGACGGCTGCGAAAGAAGTTTTACGTCCGGATTTGAATCTACATTTGCGCAGTCTGTCGGATCTACGTTCCAGACAATATCAATCTCTCCTGCTTCAAGGGCGATCGTGCGGGCACTTCCCTCCGGGATCACACGGCAGGTAATAGAGGTTGCGATCGGCATCTCCCCCCAATAATTATCGTTTCTTACCAGGGTATAGTGATCGTTCGGCACCCACTCTGCTACTTTAAACGGTCCTGATCCAAGAAGATTATCCACATCACCATATGAATCTCCCGCTTCCGTAACGGCTTTCTCAGAAAGGATACTAAGATTGTGCTGTGTTACAATTGTTTTAAATGCCGCATACGGCTCTGTCAGTTTGATCGTTACCTCATGATCTCCATTTGCGATAACCTCCTCGATCTTTGAGGTATTCGACTTTGTCTTCGGCATTCCCTTCGCGCGGTCCAGAGAGAATTTAACGTCCTGAGCTGTCACCGGAGTGCCGTCCCAGAAGCAGGCATCCTCACGGAGTTTAAACACATACTCCGTGTCGCTCTTCATCTCATAGCTTTCTGCCAGATCCGGAACCACCTTTCCTTCATTATCAACGTCCAAAAGCGTACTGTACGCATGTTTCATCAGCACACCCGAAGTCGTATCCTGTTGCCCCGCAGGATCAAGCGTAACAATATCTGCCCCCATGCCGACAACGATATCTGTTTTTGTGATCTTTCCGCTTTCTGCACTCTCAGAAGCCGTCTGAGTCTCTCCTCCGGAAGAGGCACCTGTCGTAGGCGTTGTAGTGTTTCCGCCTCCACAGGCTGTGAGCACCATTGCTGCTCCCATAAGTGCTGCCATTGACCTCGCTGCTGTTCTTTTTTTCATTCGCATATCCTCCCTCTTATTTTCAGACAGGTATCTCATCTGCACTGTCCTTCTCAAAACTTATGAAATAAGAATATCACCATTTGTCACTTATTGTCAATTAAATTCACAGTTTTGCAATTATTTTGTTTATTTTGTATAATTTATTTTCTGTTTTTTGACATTATGTACATGTGCGAGGAATATATGTCTTTATTGACTCTTGGAAGCAAAAAGGCACTGAAAGCCGTTTCCGCTTAGGAAGCGACTTTCAATGCCTCAATCTGCTGCAGCAGGTCCCAGTCTCTATCACATGTCTGAACTGCTGCTCTTATTTATTGTAACCGTTCACTGCATTCAGGCTTATGCTTTACTGCAATCAACGCAGCAGATGCGCAGACCTGCTGAATCATTACTTTTTATTTTACAACAAGGTTTACGATCTTCTTCGGAACATAAATCTCCTTCACGATGTTTCCGGTGATCTTTCCTTCTACCGCAGCTTTACCCGCAGCGATCGCATCCTCTTTTGCGATGTCAGCCGGAACCATGATGACCGCTTTGACCTTACCGTTTACCTGTACGGCAACCTCGATCTCATCGTCCTTCATGGCTTCCTCATCGCACTCCGGCCAGGTCGCATGGAATACGCTGTCTGTACCGCCAAGCTCTCTCCAGAGCTCCTCGCCGAGATGCGGAGTGAACGGAGCCAGTAAGATCACGAAGGTCTTTAAGGTCTCCTTGTCGATTCCGCCTTCCTTCTTTGCAACGTCAGTGAGCTTGTTGCAGTACTCCATGAATCCGGATACCACGGTATTCAGGCTGAACTGGTTGAAACGTGTCTCGATATCGTAGACAAGCTTGTGGCGGAGCTTCACCATCTCCTTTGTCTCCTGGATATCCTTGTCCTTGCTGTCCATCACAAGGTTGTAGAAACGATTTAAGAATCTGGCAACGCCCTCGATTCCTCTGTCATCCCACTCGGCGTCGAGTTCCGGCGGTCCAACGAAGAGCTCATACATTCTTAACGCGTCGCAGCCGTAATCTCTTACGAGGTCGTCCGGGGAAACGACATTTCCTTTGGACTTACTCATCTTGATACCGTTCTTACCGGTGATCATGCCCTGGTTGAACAGCTTCTTGAACGGCTCATCAAAGTCAACCACTCCGATATCATATAAGAACTTCGTGTAGAATCTGGAATACAGGAGATGAAGAACAGCATGCTCAACACCGCCGATATACATATCTACCGGAAGGTACTTGTCTGCTTTCTCTTTGGATACGAGTTCCTTGTCGTTCTTATTGTCCACATAACGTAAGAAGTACCAGGAGGAACCAGCCCACTGAGGCATTGTGTTTGTCTCACGTTTTGCCGGAGCGCCGCAGCACGGGCAGGTGGTGTTTACCCAGGAGTCGATAGCCGCAAGCGGAGACTCGCCGGTACCGGTCGGCTGATAGCTCTCAACCTCCGGAAGTTTTAACGGAAGCTGGTCTTCCGGAACCGGAACATTGCCGCACTTCGGGCAGTGAACGATCGGGATCGGCTCGCCCCAGTAACGCTGACGGGAGAATACCCAGTCACGAAGCTTGTAGTTCACGGTCTTCTTACCGATTCCCATCTTCTCGATGATGTGCGGAGCTTCCTTCTTTAATACGGAGGATTCCATGCCGTTCCACTCGCCGGAGTTGATCATGGTTCCCTTCGCGTCCGTGTAAGCTTCTGTCATGTTCTCGATCTCTTTGCCGTCCTGAGCGATAACCTGAATGATCGGGAGACCGAATTTCTTTGCGAACTCGAAGTCACGGTCGTCATGGGCCGGTACACACATGATGGCGCCGGTACCGTAGTCAGCAAGTACATAGTCGGACAGCCAGATCGGAACCTCCTTGCCGTTTAACGGGTTGATGGCGTAGGAGCCAGTAAATACGCCTGTCTTTTCCTTGCCCTGGAGACGGTCAACGTTGGACTTCATGGAAGCGTCAAAGATGTACTTCTCTACCGCTTCTCTTGTCTCATCTGTCGCCAGCTCTTTCGCAAGCTTGTGCTCCGGGGAGAGAACCATGAATGTCGCACCGTGGAGCGTATCAGGTCTTGTCGTGTAGACAGTGATCTTCTCGTCACGTCCTTTAACCGGGAAATCTACCTCTGCGCCGTAGGATTTACCGATCCAGTCTGTCTGCATCTTTTTAACCTTCTCCGGCCAGTCGAGCTTATCGAGGTCATCTAAGAGACGATCTGCATACGCTGTGATCTTTAACATCCACTGGCGGAGGTTCTTCTTTGTAACCGGTGTGCCGCAGCGCTCGCAGCAGCCGTTTACGACTTCCTCGTTCGCGAGGCCTGTCTTACAGGACGGGCACCAGTTGATCGGGAATTCCTTCTCATATGCGAGTCCTTTCTTGAACATCTGGACGAAGATCCACTGGGTCCATTTGTAGAAGGACGGATCTGTGGTGTTTACTTCCATATCCCAGTCATAGAGTGCTGCGATCTGGTTGATCTGTCGCTTGATATTTTTGATATTTGACTCTGTGGAAATCGCCGGATGAACGCCCATCTTGATCGCGTAGTTCTCAGCCGGAAGACCGAATGCGTCCCATCCCATCGGGTGGATCACATATTTTCCCTTTAATAACTGATAACGGCTCCATACATCGGAGATTACATAACCTCTCCAGTGACCTACATGAAGTCCGCTGCCGGACGGATACGGGAACATATCCAGGCAGTAATACTTCTCTTTCTTTCCATCATTGACATTGATCGGATTCTTTTCCCAGTTCTCACGCCACTTGCTCTCAATGGCGGTGTGGTTGTACTGTGCCATGACGCTTTTCTCCTCCATTTCATATCGTTGAAGGCGGTGCAAAAATACGCTCCGCGGATTTCGCCCGCCGCCGCTGCATTTACCAGAATCCGGGAGCTGCCCGGTCCTGTTCGATTGCCTGACAGCTTTTCCGGCTGCCGGACAACAAAAAAGTCCCTCTATCTCTATCATAATTTTATAGAGACGTGGGGGACTTAGATTCTCACGCGGTACCACTCTATTTCATACAGGGCTTTCACCCGTATGCACTCATTTTCCGATAACGGTGGAAACCGGCAATGCCTATCTGAGGATATCCGCAGACAGCGTATCGTTTTCCCGCTGCTCTGCCCGCTCTTTCAGCATGCTGCTCCGAGGCGAGTTCGGAAAGCTTCTGGACTCTGCCTCGCACCGCCCGGCAGTTCTCTGTACCCCGTCTTCTCTCTTACTGTTCCTCTTCGACGCATTTTAACTCAATAAATTTACCATAGAATCCCGGTTCTGTCAAGGTGTCATGCACGGTTCGATTCTGTCAGGAATGCGAAGCATCGGCAAAATCAATTACTGTTTGCGCAAAGCGTGAACAGTAACGCGCTCCTCGCGCCAATAGGCAGGGTGCAGCGCAAAGAAGCGCTCCTGCTGGAAAACCGGTTGACTTTTTAAGAGTTCTTATATAGTATGGAAGGACAGGTCTCGACCTGAATTTTATCAGAAAAAGCGGCATTGCGGCATTTTTTCATCTGCCCGCCGCATAAATACAAGGGGGATATCCATGGAATACATCCACAATCTGATCTGGCTCTGCCCGCTCCTCTTCATTGCGGGATTTATCGACTCTATCGCCGGAGGAGGCGGCCTGATCGCGCTCCCGGCTTATATGATGTGCGGAATGCCGATCTACTACGTTTACGGCTGCAACAAGTTCCAGTGTGCCTTCGGAAGCACCGTGGCGGCATGGAAATACTTTAAAAACGGCTGTCTCGACCTTAAGATCACGCTGATCAGCGCCGTGACCTCGTTTCTCTGCTCCATGCTCGGAACCAGGATCATCTTTTACCTCAAAGAGGAACAGATCCGCTCGATGTTAATGGTGCTGCTTCCGCTCACCGCTGTCCTCGTGATCTTTATGAAGAACGCCTGGAACTATACCGATACGAAAAAGCCGCTGATCCTGCCGAATGTGCTCCGTGCCCTTTTCATCGGAATGACCATCGGCCTTTACGACAGCCTCTACGGTCCGGGCGGCGGCACGATCGCCATGCTGCTCTTCACGTTTCTTTTAAAATACGATGTCCGCACGGCCTCCGGAAACGCGAAGCTCACGCTGATCGTCTCCAACTACACAGCGCTTCTCTCCTATATCCTTTCCGGAAACGTGTTCTACATGATCGCGATCCCGTGTGCCATAAGCAACGTTCTCGGAAATTACATCGGTGCCGGCTTCGCCATCAAAAACGGCGCGAAGATCATCCGGCCGGTAATGATCTGCGTGGTGACGGTGCTGATCGTGAAAATTGTTCTTGGGAAGTAAAATTATACGAGCGTGCTTATTTTACATAGGCACGCTCGTTTACTGTCATCCATTCACCCGTATCCGTTTTTTTAAATACTCGGCCAACATATACAACGGAACATTGACAAGCCAGTCCTCCTGTTTATAATTTGCCATGCTGCTTCGGATCGCTGTCTCCGGCTTGTATCTATCACAAAAGGCTTTCAGACTTCTGGCTCGAAGATTCTGTTCTGCCTTTACCTCGATCGGGATGCAGTCAAGATCTCCCTGAAGGATAAAATCGATCTCTCCTGTCGAACGCTCCGTCGCAAAGTAGTAAAGTGGATATCCGACGGCATGCAGCTGCTGGGCTACAAACTGTTCCGTTAGTGCCCCTTTGAACTCCTCAAATATCCGGCTGCCATCCAGCAGCAGTTTCGCTGACAATCCCGCCTTTGCTGTCAACAATCCCACATCAAACATAAACATTTTGAAACTGTTCATTTCCATATATGCGATCAGAGGAATATCCGGCTTTGACACCCTATAGCTTTTTAAAATCAGCCCAGCATCTTCAAGCCATTGTATTGCAAGCTCAAAATCCTTTGCTCTTGCCCCCTCCCGCAACGCACCGTACATAAATTTTCTGTTTTCCTTTGCTAATTGGGAAGGGATCGAATTCCAGACCATCATAATCCGCGGAACAACTTCCTTTGGTGCATGCTTACTAAAATCCTCTTCATAATACTGAAGAAGATGATTCTGTATTTCGCGTACCTCATACAGATCATCCGAATCTATATATGTCTGCACCACCTCCGGCATTCCGCCTACATAATAGTACTTCTTCAGCAGATCCATATATTTTCCTGCATACGCATTGATCAGTTCATAATCCTGAGATTTTAATGCCTCATGCAGTCCATTTTCTCCAACAGCAAGAAGAAATTCACTAAAATTCATAGGGCAAAGTCTCAGAAAATCCACCTTTCCCACCGGAAAAGAAGTCCCCTGATGCAGCGCGACGCCGAGCAGTGAACCAGCTGCAACAATGGAGTACTCAGGTGCATTCTCATAAAAGTATTTTAAAGAAGCAAGTGCCTTTGGAGCCTCCTGAATCTCATCAAACACGATCAATGTGTTTTCAGCCTGAAAGCTTTTTCCATACTCAATTTTTATCGCTGACAGGATCCGTTTTAAATCAAAGTCCAGTTCAAACACGTCTTTCATTGCTTTATTGTTATCGAAATTGATGTAAACCGTATTTTCATAAAATCTGGCCCCGAATTCCTTCATGATCCACGTTTTCCCGACCTGACGTGCCCCCTGTATGATCAATGGTTTCCTGTTTTTTTTATTCATCCATCGTTCAAGCTTTGCAAACAGCTCTCTTTCCATAAAGGAACCTCCTATACACAATCGGTGCGGTGCAAACCACCTTTTTCTGTATTCTAACATTTTTTCGGTGATAATTCTATTGTTTACGACATTTTTTCGGTGATAATTTTATTATATTCAACATTTTCTCGGTGATACCTTTATTATATGCAACATTATTTCGGACATAACTGTTTTTGCATTTTTAGGCAGGCAAAAAGGGATATTTCCGGGGCAAAAAACAGAAGTGGGCAGATCCGCATAATCAGATCTGCCCACCCTTATTTTATCTCAGGCAAGTGTCATTCTCGTCTCATATACATGATCCCCGATAACGTGGAATTCCGCATATTTCTGATCCCAGACATTTAGTTAAATCCGAAGAACTTCTGCGCGATCTTATATCCCGCGATGGAGAGGGATCTTCCTCCTTTTCCCGGAAGGTTCATGCCCTGTCCTAGGAAGCCCCAACGGAGTCGCAGATAGAGCGCCGGATTAGATTTCTTCAGCTCTTCCCACAGCGCTTTTTTCTTTGCCATATTCTCCTCACTGCCAGACTTAATAGCCAGGATCGAGCAGATAACCATCATAATCTCCAGATAGCGGACCATATAGTGGCGGAGCTTCCGGTTCTGGATCTTTGTCACATCGTAGTAGCCAAGCATCAGCTTCGTCACGCGGATCTGCTGGTCAATTCTCCCGATCATGACCTGTTCGTTAACAGACTGGTCGGAGCGGCCGATAAAGTAGCGGTAGAAGTTCACATTAAGATAGTACATCGTATGTACATGCGGGAGCGGCTCGTAGACAAAGATATTGTCCACATAGAACGTGTGCTCCGGAAGCTCCAGCTTGCAGTCCCTTAAGAGCTCGGTACGATAGATCACGGAGTGCATCAGGATATACTGTCCTGCCACGAACACCTTCACATCGCTCCAGGTAAAAAGCTCATCTTTCGGAAGCGCCAGCTTGTAACTCATGACCTTCTTGTGTCTTGCGCCCTGTTTCTCATAGACAAAGTTTGTGATCAGCATATCGAGGGTATCTTTTCCGTAGACGAAGCGGCGCAGGGTGTCAAGCACCTGTCTGTATGCCTGCTCATTGACCCAGTCATCACTGTCCACGACCTTAAAATAGATTCCGGTAGCGGCCTTTAATCCCGCATTCACTGCAGCGCCGTGTCCGCCGTTCTCCTGATGGATCGCTTTGCAGATCCCCGGATATTCTTTCTCGTAGCGGTCAGCGATCTCGGCCGTATTGTCTTTTGTGGAACCGTCGTCCACGATCAGGATCTCCACTTCATTTCCGCCCGGAAGCAGAGACTTGATACAATTTTCCATATACGCCGCTGAATTGTAGCACGGAATTGCTATCGATAACAGCTTCAAAATTGTTTCCTCCTTACGTTCCCCGGATGGGGAATTTTTCGTTACCGGCTGTGTGGAACACGGGCGGCAGCGATTTTCGACTCAGTTGTTCTTATTTTAGCATAAATTATCTGAAAAAGCAAAAAATTATTTCTTTCGATTCTCTTTCGTTCCAGTACAAGATTCATTCGCTAAGTTTCTGCTTCCGCAGAACCATGCGAAATTTTCAGTTCAAAATTTTTCTGCCTGTATCCCATCATAAAACTTTGAGTTTTTTCTTCCATAATCACTTAAAATATGATAAAATATCTGAAAATACATAAAAGCAGGCCGCTTTCTACCGATCCGCGGGAAAAACTTATCCGCGGCTTCCGCTTAAGCAGATCTGCCCAACGATATCGGTATGTAATAGAAATGAGGGATTCGATATGGCAAAGAAAAGACTTGTTTTAGCACTTGGACATGACGCTCTCGGAACGAACCTTCCGGAGCAGAAGACAGCCGTTACAAAGACGGCGAAAGCCATCGCTGATTTTATTCAGGACGGCTGGCAGGTTGTGATCACCCATGGAAATACTCCGCAGCTCGGTATGATCCACACCGCGTTAAATGAATTTGCGAAAAATCATGAAGGTTACACTCCGGCTCCGATGTCTGTCTGCTCCGCAATGAGTCAGGGATACATCGGCTACGATCTCCAGAATGCTCTCCGTTCTGAGCTTATCAAACGCGGCATCTACAAGGCCGTATCTACGATCTTAACGCAGGTCACGGTTGACCCGTACGATGAGTCCTCCTACACTCCTATGAAGGTAGTTGGACGTGTGATGAACGCTGAGGAGGCGAAGGAGGAAGAGGCAAAGGGCAACTTCGTTGTAAAGGAAGGCGAAGGCTACCGCCGTATCGTTGCCGCTCCGAAGCCGGTTGCGATCGTCGAGATCGACGCGATCCGCGCTCTCGCTGATGCTGACCAGCCGGTGATTGCTGCAGGCGGCGGCGGAATCCCGGTTATGGAACAGGGCTCCCACTTAAAGGGTGCCAGCGCTGTCATCGAGAAAGACCGCGCAGCCGGACTTCTCGCGAAGGAGCTTGACGCTGATGTCCTGATGTTCATCACAGGTGTTCCGAATGTCGTATTAAACTACGGCAGTGACCATCCGATCAACATCGATAAGATGACAACGGCTGACGCAGCCCGCTATGCCGGGGAAGGTCATTTTAAGACAGGTTCCATGCTGCCGAAGGTTGAAAGCTCCATCGACTTCATCAACGCAGGAAAAGGCCGCCGCGCGATCATCACTTCCCTCGACGGTGCAAAGAGTGCCTTAGCAGGTAAAGGCGGCACGACAATCCAGTAAGCAATATATTCTGATTTGGCCCCGGTCAATCTGATTTAAACCCAGAACAAACAAAAGCATAATCCCAGGGAATTCTATATGAGAACTTCTCTGGGATCTTTTTTCAAATACTCCTCTCCCAACTGTCCTGATCATACAAATCTCTTTAGCGAAAATAATAAAGAATGCGCCATGGAGCATTCTCGCGCCTCGCGCAGTCGCCTGCGACAATCTACATCTTCGCGCGAGTGTGTATCATTGGCTCGTTAGCGCCTTTTGTGTAATAGGAAATTCCGCGTAATCTCCTATTACACAAAAAAAGACCCGCCGGAAAGCATTTCTGCCTTCCGCGGGTCTTCCTTTTTTCTATATGTTGTTACCCAATCAGATAATAACATGTGCCGGGCACTTCGCCGCGCACTTGCCGCAGCCGGTACACTTTGTGTAATCGATCACAGCAACATTGTTATCCATATGGATCGCATCGAATTCACACTGCTTTGTGCAGAGTGTACATCCGATACAGCCTGCCTCGCAGACCTTCTTGACAGCCGGTCCTTTGTCGTGGGAGCTGCACTGTACAAGGTGGTTTGCCTTATACGGAACGAGCTCGATCAGGTGACGCGGACAAGCCTCCGCGCACTTACCACAGGCAACGCACTTCTCCTTGTCGACAACGGCAACACCGTTTACAACATGGATCGCGTCAAACTGACATGCCTTTACACAGCTTCCGGAACCGAGACATCCGTAGTTACATCCCTTGGAGCCGCCGCCCGGAACTGCATCTGCGATCTTGTGGCAGTCGTCAATACCATAGTAGTTATATTTCACAGTTGCCTTATCGCAGGTACCTTTACATTTTACAAATGCAACCTTCTTCTCAGCGGAACCAGCCTCAACGCCCATGATCGCAGCGATCTTTTCTCCTACCGGAGCGCCGCCGACCGGACACTGATCAACCTTTGCCTTGCCCTCTGCAATTGCTTTTGCAAGAGCGTCACAGCCTGCGTAACCGCAGCCGCCGCAGTTGTTGCCCGGAAGTTCTGCACGAACCAGAATTTCCTTCTCGTCTACTTCTACTTTAAACTTCTCGCTGGCGATTCCAAGGAGTACGCCGATGACGATACCGACGATACCGACAACCGCTGCAGCGATGATAATGCCTGTCATGTTCATCTCTCGTTCCTCCTTAAATCATTCCGGAAAATCCGAAGAGAGCGATCGACATTAAGCTTGCTGTGATCAGAACGATCGGGGATCCCTGGAAAGCGTGCGGCACATCATTGTGCTCGATCTTCTCACGGATACCTGCAAGCAGGACGATGGCGATCAGGAATCCAACGGAAATACCGATACCGTTTACGACACTCTGAATGAAGTTGTAGCCCTTCTGTACGTTTGTCAGCGCAACACCGAGAACCGCACAGTTTGTTGTAATTAACGGGAGGTATACGCCGAGTGCCTCATAAAGGCTTACCATGTTCTTCTTTAAGAACATCTCAACGAACTGTACCAGAGCCGCGATTACAAGGATAAATACGATCGTCTGTAAATACTCGATATGGAGCTTTACGAGAACGAAATCATAAACAAGGCTTGTGCAGGCGGATGCGATCGTAATAACGAATACGACTGCAGCGCCCATACCAGCTGCTGTCTCTGTTTTCTTGGATACACCAAGGAACGGGCAAAGACCGAGGAACTGGCTTAAAACAACGTTATTCACCAGGGCAGAACCGATGGCGATCAATAAAAGTTCTTTCATTTCTCCATTTCCTCCTTAATTTTCTTTGCCGGCGTTTGCTGCTTCAGTCTTAGCTGCCTCTGCCGCTTTTGCAGCCTCAGCTGCCTTCTTAGCTGCGAGAGCCTTCTCTGCTGCTGCCTTCTTTGCTGCCGCTGCGGCTGCTGCCTCCTCTGCCTTCTTCTCAGCAAGAGCAGCATGGTTTGTCATGCTGACACAGCCTGCACAGCTTGCGCAGTTACCGCCGCATACAAGGTCAGACTTCGGTGCGTCACCGTTGGTCGCGCATGGAAGGCGGAGCTTGTTCTGGATCGCGGAAAGCATAGCCAGAGTGAACAGAGCACCCGGTGCAAGGATGATGATGGAAATGTGGTAAGCTTCCGGAATAATAGTGTGTCCGAAGATCGCACCTGCACCGAAGAACTCACGGCACATACCGATGACGGTAAGGGAAAGAGAGAAACCAAGTCCCATACCAAGACCATCGAAGAAAGATTCAACCGGACCGTTTTTGCAGGCATATGCCTCTGCACGGCCAAGGATGATACAGTTAACAACGATAAGCGGGATATAAATACCCAAAGATGCATACAGGGACGGAACATAACCCTGCATTAAGAGCTGTACGACTGTAACCAGGCTGGCTACGACTACGATGAAGGCCGGAATACGGACTCTGTCCGGAATGATCTTACGCAGTGCGGAAATCAGCAGGTTGGAAAACATCAGTACGGCTGTTGTGGAAAGTCCCATGCCGAGACCGTTGATGGCGGATGTTGTCGTCGCAAGAGTCGGACACATACCTAACATCAGGATGAAGGTTGGGTTTTCCTTGATAATACCGTTATATAAACGTTCTACGCATTTATTCATGAATGCCCACCTCCTAGTTTAAGCAGTTATGCAGATAGTATAAAGCTGCATTGACTGCGTTTGTTGTAGCGTTTGATGTAATGGTGGCACCGCTGATGGCATTGATCTCAGTGTCGGACGCAGAACCGGATTTTGTTACGCTTAAGCTCTCGCAGTTCTTGCCAACGTACTGATTTCTGTAGTCATCATCTTTCGCCTTTAAGCCAAGACCAGGAGTATCGCTTGTCTCACGGATACCAACACCTGTGATGGTGCCGTCTGCATCAAAGCCGATGGAGAGCTTGACAGCTCCGCCGTAGGAGTCGTTGGACAGGGAGTTGATCACGTGTCCCACTACTTCTCCGCCTGCGTTCTTTGCCTCGAGAACGGACTCGATTGCAACACCGCCGAAGCCGAGGTTTGCGATCTCGTCTGCTGTCTCAGCGATCTTTTCTGTAGAACCTTCCACGTCATCGAAGCTCTCTGCCTCCGGAAGGACCTGTTTGTAGGTTGCATTGTTGGCTGCGATGGTAGCCGCCTCGATCGGAGCTTTCGTCACATCATAGACAACACCGAGACATAAACCGGAAACCAGGGTGATCGCAAAAAGGATCAGGGCATCTTTCATAAATCCAGACTTACTTGCTGCCATTTTTCTTACCCCCTTTTCCGAATGCTGTCGGGAGAGTTACCTTCTCAATCAACGGAACAAGCATGTTGCAGAAGATGATCGCGTAAGAAACGCCCTCTGCACCGCTTCCGAAGATACGGAACAGTCCTGTTAAAATACCAAGGCAGATACCGAATACGATCTGTCCTTTTGCAGTGATTGGGCTTGTTACATAGTCGGTAGCCATGAAGAATGCACCGAAGATCAGTCCGCCGCCGCAAACCTCTGCGAGCACGTAGTTAATATTGTGCTGGCCGAAGATAAATGCGAATACTGCGAAGGAAAGGATGTATGCTGCCGGGATGCGGATCGTAATTACTTTCTTAACGAGCAGGTAAGCTGCACCGATCAGAAGAGCAATCACAGAAACCTCACCGATGGTTCCCGGGATCTTACCGATAAACATAGCTGCAAGATCATATGTATCACCGGCTTTGATTGCTGCAAGAGGAGTTGCACTCGCAACTGCGTCTGTTACCGGGTCTGTGAACTTTGTCATAGCCTGTGCAAAGGAGATCAGCATAAAGCATCTTGCTGCCAGAGCCGGGTTCATCCAGTTCTGACCAAGTCCGCCGTAAAGCTGTTTTACGACGATGATCGCGAATACACCGCCAAGGATCGGCATCCATAACGGAATTGCCGGCGGCATATTTAAGCCTAAGATCATACCTGTGACAAGGGCACTGCCGTCACTGATGGTAATCGGCTTGTGCATCAGTGTCTCAAAAAGATACTCACTGAGTACACAGGAAAGAACCGTTGCAACAACAACGATAAGGGAATAGATACCGAACTGCATCACGCCCCAGATCGTAGCCGGAAGCATTGCGATCGCCACATCGTACATTAAGTTCTTTGTGGAAACACCGCAGCGTACGTGAGGGGATGATGATACGTTTAATAATTTACTCATTTGTCACACCTCCTACGCTTTCTTTCTTCTGGCTGCCATGACAGCTTTACGCATCTCTTTGAATGCCTGTGTCAGCGGTCTGTGTGCAGGGCAGATGAAAGTACAGGAGCCGCATTCGCAGCACTCCATACCATTTAACTTTTCAAATAAGGCAAGATCATTTCTCTCAGCAGCACCCATCATGATCTGCGGAACGATATGTTCCGGACATACGTCGATGCAGCGTCCGCAGCGGATACACGGGGACTCCGGATTTGCGGCAACCTGGTCTTTTGTGAAGCAGGTAAGCGCAGAGGAGTTCTTCATTACCGGAATATCCAGAGAGAACAATGCCTGTCCCATCATAGGACCACCGGAGATCATCTTCTCCGGCTCTTCCTTAAAGCCGCCTGCAGCTTCAAGGATCTCGCGGTAGCACATACCAAGCGGAACCTGGAAGTTCTGCGGGTTTGCGACAGCGTCACCGGTAACCGTGATGATCTTGCGGATCAGCGGTGTGCTCTCACAGACTGCGTTATAAATGGAAATAACGGTGTCTACGTTATCTACGATACAGCCAGCGTCTGCCGGAAGCATCGCGGAGCTGATCTCACGTCCGCCTGTTACAGCGTAGATCAGGAAACGCTCGCCGCCCTGCGGGTACTTTGTCTTCAACGGACATACCGAGATCTTCGGCTCGTCCTTTACGAGACCCTCCAGAAGCTTGATCGCCTCCGGCTTGTTCTCCTCGATTCCGATCACGCCTTTCGCGTTCGGGAACATGCTTAACATGACTTTGATGCCGCCGATCAGTCTTTCCGGCTGCTCCATCATCAGGCGATAGTCACTTGTAAGATACGGCTCACACTCGGCCGCGTTTACGATAATGTGATCAATCGCATTGTCATCCTTCGGTGCAAGTTTTACGTTGGTCGGGAAACCTGCGCCGCCGAGACCTACGATACCGGCTTCTTTTACGATATTCCGGATCTCTTCCTTGGAAAGTTTTGTGTAATCGCGTTTTTCGCCAAAACCTTCGATTGCTGTGTACTCGTTATCGTTCTCAACGATAATGGACTGTACGATTGCTCCGTTCGCAACCAGACGCGGTTCGATTCCCTTTACTGTACCGGATACGGAACAGATAACATTTGCGGAAATGAAGCCGCCTGCTTCAGCGATCTTCTGGCCAACCAGGACCTTGTCACCCTTGGCAACAAGCGGTTTCGCCGGAGCACCGATATGCTGGGAGAGAGGATAAACCAGCTCACCCTTCGGCTGGATCACCTGAATCGGCTTATCTGCGGACAGTTCTTTTCCCTCATAAGGATGAACGCCGCCTATAAATGTGCTCAGACCCATTTAACAAACCTTCTTTCTATAAAATTTCATAGTACCCATCACCTCGTAGTATAGCATATTTGGAATTTTTCTACAATTGGAAATCGGTTAACTTTTTAACGGAAATGGCCGTTTTCGGCGTTTGTATCAAAAAAAAAACAAAAATAAGGCGGGAAACCGCTTAAGAAAATGAAGTTTTCAACAAAAAAAGCGGACAGAAACCGCGATTCCGTCCACTTTTTTCCATTTTCTGTTAGTTTTTACTAATTTAATTCAGCCCTACCTGTATACAATCGGTAATAACGTCCTTTTTCTTTCAGGAGATCCTCATGATCACCGCGCTCGATGATCTCTCCGTTCTCCAGAACCATGATGGCATTGGCATTGCGCACGGTGGAGAGGCGGTGGGCGATCACAAAGGTAGTCCGTTCAGCCATCAGACGGTCCATGCCCTGCTCGATGTGCTTTTCCGTTCTCGTATCGACAGAGCTCGTCGCCTCATCGAGGATCAGGATCGGTGCCTTCGATACCGCCGCCCGCGCGATATTTAAGAGCTGTCTCTGTCCCTGGCTTAAGTTCGCGCCATCGCTCTCAAGAACAGTGTCATAACCCTTCGGAAGCCGCATGATAAAGGAATGGGCAGATGCCATCTTCGCCGCCTGAACGACCTCCTCGTCGGTGGCGTCAAGCCTTCCGTAGCGGATATTTTCCATGACCGTTCCCGTAAACAGGTGGGTATCCTGAAGCACCATGGCGATGTGGCGGCGCAGCTCATCCCGCTTAATATGGCGGATATCAATGCCGTCGATGGTGATGGTCCCGCTCTGGATATCATAGAACCGGTTGATGAGGTTCGTGATCGTCGTCTTCCCGGCTCCCGTGGAACCCACGAAGGCGATCTTCTGTCCCGGCTTCGCGTAGAGGCTGATATCCTTTAAGATGACCTTGTCCGGGTTGTAGCCGAAGGTCACATGATCTAATACCACTTCCCCGTGCATGCCGTCCATGGACACTGCGTCCTTATCATCCGCCTCCTCCGGCTCCTCATCCATCACGGAGAACACGCGCTCCGCCCCGGCGAGGGCTGAGAACACGTTGGAGACCTGCATGGAGATCTCGTTGATCGGCCTTGAGAACTGTCTCGAAAAGTTCAGGAATACCGTGAGCCCGCCGACATCGAAATTTTTCACCACACAGAGGATCCCGCCGATGCACGCCGTCAGGGAATAGTTGACCTGACTTAAGTTGTTCATCACCGGTCCCATCATGCCTCCAAGGAATTGGGCACGGATCTGCTTTTCGCGGAGATCCCTGTTTAATATATCAAATTCCTCCTCCGCGATCTCCTCATGGCAGAAGACTTTTACTACCTTCTGTCCGGTGATGGTCTCCTCAATGTATCCGTTTAAGGCACCGAGAGCCGACTGCTGGGCGCTGAAGTATTTCTGGCTCCGCTTCGCGACCTCTCCGCCGGCCCGCAGCATTAACGGGATCATGATCAGGGTCACGGCTGTCAGCCAGATATTCGTGTAGAGCATGAGGAACAGGGTTCCGATGATGCTTAAGGTTCCGGAAAAGAGCTGCACAAGAGTACTGCTCAGCATATTTCCGATGGTGTCCACGTCGTTTGTGAAGCGGCTCATCAGATCGCCGTTGGAGTTTGTATCATAAAATCTCACCGGAAGCTTCTGCATCTTTGTAAAAAGGTCTGTCCGGATCCGCACAAGGGCGCCCTGGGCCACCTCTAACATCAGTCGTGACTGGAGGTAATTTGCGATAACCCCCAGAAGATAGACGCACGCCATCGCAGTCAGCCCTTTAAAAAGTCCTGCCACATTGCCGGGACTTCCGTCCGGCGGTGCAATAAATCGGTTGATGATCGGGCGCAGCATATAGGAACCGGTCAGTGTCGCCACCGTATTTACAATGACGCAGAAAAACGCGATTCCCATCCGGAACCTGTCCGCCTCCAGATAGGACATCAGACGCTTTAAGGCCGCTCCTGTGCTCTTTGGGCGTCCTCCGCCTCTGGGAGCCCCCGGTCCCGGTCCTCTTCCCATTCCTCTTCTTTTTGGTGCGGCTGCCACGCGTCCGGCATATCGCTTTTTCAGGCTCGCCTCACGGTCTGCTCTCGTGACGCTCATACTGCCGCCTCCTCTCCCGCCCCGATGGACTTATTTCCGATCTGGGTCGTATAGATCTCCCTGTATGCCTCACAGGTCTTTAAAAGCTCTTCATGGGTTCCGTGACCGATGATCTTTCCGTCCTCCAGTACCAAAATCTGGTCCGCCTCCTGAACGGAGGAGATCCTCTGGGCGATGATGATCTTTGTGGTATCCTTGAGATCATGATAGAGACTCTCCCGGATCTTTGCCTCCGTCGCCGTGTCAACAGCGCTGGTGGAATCATCAAGGATCAGGATCTTCGGGCGCTTTAAGAGTGCTCTCGCGATACAGAGACGCTGTTTCTGACCGCCGGAGACGTTGACGCCGCCCTGACCCATCTCGGTGTCGTACCCGTTTTTGAAGGTCTTAACGAAGGGATCTGCCTGAGCGCTCTCCGAGAACCGGATCACATCCTCCATCGGCGCGTCCTCATTTCCCCATCGGAGATTTTCCTCAATCGTTCCCGAGAAGAGGACATTTTTCTGGAGGACCATGCCGACACCCTCACGCAGGTGTTTTAAAGAGTAATCCTTGACATTCACGCCGTCGACAAGGACTTCGCCTCCGGTCACGTCATAGAGTCTCGGGATCAGCTGCACGAGGGAGGTCTTTCCGCTTCCCGTGGAGCCGATGATCCCAATGGTCTGTCCCGGCTCTGCCGTGAAGGAGATCCCTTCCAGGACGAGATCCTTTCTTCCGTTCTCTCCGCTGTAGCCGAAGCTTACATCCTTAAATTCCACACGGCCTTCCGTGACTTTTTTATCCTTGTTTTCCGCGTTGTCATCATTTAAGACGATCTCCGTGTCGAAGATCTCATTGATCCGCTTCATGGACGCGCTGGCACGGGAGCTCTGTAAGAATACCATGGAAAGCATCATGAGGGACATCAGGATCTGCACGATATACGTTGTAAACGCAGTGAGGTCACCCACCGGCATATTTCCAGCAATGATGATATTTCCGCCATACCAGACGACAGCCAGTGTCGTCACGTTCATGGCAAACATCATCACCGGCATCGTGGTGATCACGATCCGCAGGGCCCGGAGGCTGCTCTCTTTTAAGTCTCGGTTCAGTCTGCTGAATTTTTCGATCTCATGATCTTCCCGGACAAAGGATTTGACCACACGGACATTCGTCAGGGATTCCTGGATCCCGGAATTCAAACGGTCCAGTTTCCTCTGCATCTCCCCAAAGCGCGGGAATGCTGTCTTTAAGATCAGAATGATCGCCGTGAGGAGAACCGGGATCACGATGAGGATAACGACCGCAAGACGACGGTTCATCAAAAAGGCCATGATCAGGGCGCCGAGAAACATTCCGGGAGCCCTGAGCGCCATACGGAGTCCCATCATCAGGACGTTCTGGACCTGCTGGACATCGTTCGTGAGTCTCGTAACGAGGGAGCCGGTGCTGTAGCCGTCAATGTTCTCGAAGGAGAACTGCTGGACCTTTTGGAACAGATCATTTCTCATGTCACTGGTGAAGGAAATGGAGGCCTTTGCGGAAAAATAAGCGCCAAGGATCCCGCCTACCGCCATAAAGAGGACGGTCAGTACCATCAGGGCCCCCATCTTTCCGATATAGGCGAGATTCCGGTCCGCAACGCCGTTGTTGATGATCATGGACATAAATTTCGGGAGCATGATCTCTCCCGCCACATCAGTGAGCATCATCAGCGGACCGATCACGAAGGCGCTGAGATAGGGGGTGATATATTTTTTGTATCGTTTCAATTCTGTTGCTTCCTTTCTGGTCAGATCTGCATTCGTCGGGTTCTTCCGGTGCTGTTTATCACGCGTCTTCCTTCGGGAGTTTTCTCCTTACAATATAGAAGCAGATCATATGGGCCGTCGCCGTGACGATCCAGGTAAACGGATAGGATAAGTATAACACTGTCAGGTTATGGTATACCTGGAACACCGTAAAGATCCAGACGATCCGAAGCCCGCATGCTCCCAGAAGAGAGACGCACATCGGCATGACGGAGTATCCGAGGCCGCGGATGCTGCCCACCATCGTATCCATGATCCCACAGAGGAAATATGTTGTTCCAAAGACCACAAGTCTTCTCATTCCATATACCATGACCTCCGGGTCTGAGGAATAGATCCGGATCAGGGCATGTCCGCAAAGATATGCCGGGATTCCCATTCCGAGTCCCACTGCCGTCACAACGCCGAGGCAGGTAACCATGATCCGATTGATCCTCGAATACTTTTTGCCGCCGAAGTTCTGGCTCGTGAAGCTTAAGTTTGCCTGGTAGACCGCATTCATGGCGTTATAGATGAATCCCTCAATATTCTGGGAAGTCGTATTTCCCGCCATCGCGACAGAGCCGAAGGAATTGACAGAGGACTGGATCAGAACGTTGGAAATCGAGAATACTGCGCCCTGCATCCCCGCCGGAAGGCCAACCTGAATGATCTGACGGAATTTCGAGCGGTGGATCTTCAGATCTTTTAAATGAAGCTTCAGACCACCCTCACTCTCCATCAGGCAGAGGATCACCAGAAACGCCGAAATTGCCTGAGAGATCGCAGTCGCCAGGGCAACTCCCGCCACATCCATCCGGAACATGATCACGAAAAAGAGGTTTAAGACAACATTGATCACGCCCGCCGCTGTAAGGAAATACAGCGGGCGTTTCGTGTCTCCCACCGCGCGGAGAATCGCGCTTCCGAAGTTGTAGATCATATTCGCAGGCATGCCGATAAAGATGATCCGCATATAGATCGTAGATTTATCGATCACATCGTCCGGAGTTCCCATGAGTTCCAGCATTGGCCTCGAGAGAAGCTGCCCCACAATGATCAGGAAAAGGCCGCTGACGATACTGAGTGCCATGGCCGTATGGATCGTATCCTGCACGTCTTTTTCCCGCTTCGCTCCGTAATATCTTGCCACGATGACATTAACACCCACGGACAGTCCGATAAAGATATTGATCATCAAGTTGATCAGCGCCGTTGTGGAACCCACCGCCGCCAGAGACTGGCTTCCCGCGAAGCGTCCCACAACGATCACGTCCGCGGCGTTGAACAGAAGCTGCAGGATTCCGGAAAAGATCAGCGGAATCGTAAAGGTGAGCAGTTTTCCGAGGATCGGGCCGCTGCACATGTCCATCTCGTAATTTTTCTTCATAATACTCCTTTTTCCCGTATCTGTATTTCCTTCCGGGCGGCATCTGGAAAGAAAAGCAGACTGACATCTTCCGCCCCGTCCGTCTGCTCATTCTATCCACGACTGCTCCCGGTGCAAGAATGTGTAAGGCACATTCCTTTTATCTATTACGCAGATTATAGACGATTTTTACAAATAATGCAATCCTGCCACAACACGCTTCAGTCCTCAAGGACATACACCCGGAAGAGACCGGACCACGGATTTCCGATAATATAGCAGGTGTAGGCTCTTCCCGCACGGACGTTGACGTTGAAGGTGAGAAGCGGATTCGACACGGTGCAGGTCGGGCAGGAAACGCCGACGATGGAGGAAAGGACAAGGACCGGAAGCTCTCCTAAGGCTGAAACTGAATACTGGGAACCTGTCACAAAGAAGGTATAGGTTCCGCTGGATGTCTGTTTATAGCTCGTCACTTCCTTGTATCCGATCCCAGCAAATGCCGTCTGGTTGTTGAAGGTCCGCACATCGTAGCTGGATCCCGCGTAGGACATGTTCGCAACACGGAGACAGCCGTAACCTGCCGGAACATTCGTGCAGCCCATGTCAGAGACACGGGTCAGGGACACTCCGGACACCGTATCCAGGATCACCATCGTGAGTCTCTCACCGGACACAAAGGCAATCGTCTGCTGATAATAGATCTGACCGTTGGTCCTGCGCACAGTGACGGTATGGAATCCGTCCGTCACGCGGATATAAGAAGAGATCGTGGCAAATTCGGAGCCGGAAAAGATATTCCGGCCATCGATATAGACATCCAGAGTGCGGCCTGATGTGCTGGCATTTAAAAACCGGACTCTGCTATAGTAATTCCCTCCCGAGACTGTCGGGTATGTGACCGGAAAAGAAATCGTCGGAAAGCCCGGGCGTCCGATGGTATTGTCGGGATAGACAGGACGTCCGCCAGACGGCGCAACCGGTGTAGTCGGGATTCCCGCGAGATCGTCATCCCCCGGATAAACAGGTCTTCCACCCGGTGAAGCGATAGGCGGCACAGGGATCCCCGCAAGATCATCGTCTCCCGGGTAAACAAAAACCTCTCCTAACGGCTC
>CABVBU010000033.1 GCA_902496665.1 uncultured Clostridium sp.
TATCCTGAAAGAATAAAGAAAAGAAATGAACATAAAAGAGATTTGATGGATTTTCTTTTAGGAGAACAGGAAATTTTTCACCCTTGTGTTTTAATTATGAACTTTAATCGGAGAATATTCGTAAATTAAGGAAATGTTTAGTAAACGGTACAACGGTTACGATTGATTGGGCAAAAAAGCGCTATAGAGATCGGTTGATTGAACTAAAGCGAGAAAAATTTATGTAGTTGATTGATTACTTACAGTGGAGGTCCAGGTTTTGGAACCTCCATTTTTAATGGTCATGTATCAATAAGAAGCTGTCGTCGGCAGCTTCTGTAGGTCGAAAAATGATACTGATTTGAGGTGGCAATCTGGTATCAAAAAATATTTGAGACAAAACGAAACAAATGCTTGCACTGTAATGAAACAAATGCTATAGTGACTGTAACAAAGCAGACAATAGCAGTGAAAGGAGATGAAACAATGTCGCTAATGTCAGAAGTTACAAACATTATCAATCAGGAGCTTAGAAACAATTCGGTATGCACAATGAAACAGATCGAAAATAGAGTACATGAAGCTAATATTGGTGTTGAGGAGAATAGTTCATTAGTTCGTGCGACTTTGTATAGGATGATGGAGAAAGATCCTAAGATAAAGCGGGTTGAACGCGGAAAATATGCGATTGTAGACGAAAAAAAGAATGAAAAAGGAGAGAATGATATGACGGAGAGCCAGAGAATGGAGAGTCAGGATCAGGTAATTGAGTACTTAGCAGAGTCAAAGGAAAAGCTTAAAGAAATCATCGAGAAGCTGCAGGGTGTGAAATGGTACAGAGAATCGGATGAGAACGTAGAAATGTATCGACGCAGAGGTGCAGCAGTACTGGACTACTGTGGTGATATTGCAAAAATGGCAGAAAAACTTCAGTCATAATTTTTGACAATATTATGGAGAAGCAGAAGTACAATATGTGGCAGCATCAGGACGAGGCAATTAGCTTATTCTTACAGCACAATCGTGGTATTCTAGAGATGGCTACCGGAACCGGGAAGACTAGAACAGCGATGCGGATTATGGAAATGTTGTTGGAGAATGGAGCAATCAGCCAGATCCTGGTGGTTGCGTATGGAAATGATCTGTTAGAGCAATGGTACAGAGAGTTAATGCTTTACATGGAAAACTTGCGGATCTACCGTTGGTTTGATAGTTACAATGAAGCATTAAAGTTTCTTCTTTCTAAAACAAATAAGCTTCTTTTGGTATCAAGAGAAAGTAACAAATTGACAACAGTACTTGATAGGATGGAGCACGGAGATTCATCGGATGAGATGAAACAGCGTACACTTCTTGTTTTTGACGAAGTCCATGGAGCCGGATCAAAACAGTTCCGAGAGATGCTGAAAGGCCGTCTTGCGGCATATTGCTTTTGCTTAGGCCTCAGCGCAACTCCTGTAAGGGTGTTTGATCCGGAGGGAACGGAATTTATCACAACAGAAATCGGTCCGGTAATCTATTCTTACGGGCTTCAGGAGGCAATTCAGGCAGGAATTCTCTGCAGTTTTTCCTATATACCAATTCCATACGAACTGACTGGCGAAGAAAAGCAGAAAAAGAAGAAGTTGATCGCAGCGTTTGAGGCCAGAAAGAAGAATGGTGATCCGGTCGCAGAAGAGGAACTGTATCGGGAGCTTGCGAGAGTCAATAAACTTGCGGAGAATAAGCTGGTTCTGTTTCGGAATTATCTGGAGAGACATCCGGAGATACTGGATCACTGTATCATGTTTGTTGAAACAAGGGAGTATGGAGCGAAACTTCAGCGGATCCTTATGGAACATACGTATCAGTTTCATACATATTATGCGGAGGATGACAAAAAAAATCTGCTTCGCTTCGCAAGAGGAGAGATCAGGTGTCTTATCACATGCCGAAAGATCTCGGAGGGAATTGATATACGATCGGTAAAAAATATTGTTTTGTTTTCGTCAGACAGAGGTCATCTTGTTACAACACAGCGGATCGGGCGAAGCCTTAGAAGAAATCCTGATGATCCGGATAAGATAGCCTGTGTGGTGGATTTTATCTGTGAGAGTGGAAATGATACGACAGCGGATGAAGAACGGAAAGAATGGCTTTCGGATCTTGCAAAGGTGAGAAGGAGGGATTCAGAGTGAAGCTATATCAGGAATTGAAAGATGCGATAGCGGATGCAGCGGGCGAAATGGAAGAAAGTGCTGAATTCCGCAAGCTTTTTTCAAAGTTGGTTGAGAACTATATGAATGGTATGGGATCAGGAGCGGAGATCGTGAATGTGATCGAACGGATCGAGTGGACGGAGGAATCGGATGAGAATTAGGATTCTTGGCTGGGAGTATGAGAATATCCGCCGTATGAATAAACTGCGGGTGGACTTAAGACAGAAAGACGGAAGTGTTTATCCAAACACGCTGTTAATGATGTCAAATGGAGCGGGAAAGACGACAACGCTGCATCTGATCCGCGCAGTGCTGAGCGGAAACGCTGTATACTGGAAGGAACGGGAAGTGAGAAGTTTTCGCCCGGTGGGATCTGATGTCACGGATGGATATTTTCTGCTTCGTATGGAATTTGACGGAGAAATCTACTGCCATATTCTTCACTTAGACTACGAAGATGGACGCGCCTGGTATGAGACGAGCAGCGCAGCGTTTAATGGGTACGAAGAAGGCCGCCAGATGCCGTATCAGCTGCGCGGTATCATAGATTACGATGGATTTGTAAACCGCTTTGTTTTTGATGGCGAGCAGGCGAAAAAGACATTAAACAGTGGAAGTACAGAGGCAGAGAATGCGATCGTTTATCTGTATCAATTAAATAAACTGGATGAGTTGTGCGGGGAGATCGACCGGCTGGTACAGGAAAAACAGGAACAGAATTCTGGCGGAGCAACCAAGAGAAGTGTAAAGGTATACAAAGGAAAAATGGAACGCCGGGAGCAGGTCTACAAAAATTTGGTGCTGAAGAAAGACGATTTACAGCAAGAACTAAAAAAGATGTTGGACATACGGGCCCAGTATGAGAAAAAATATCAGGATATCGTTTCCATGGACCGCAAACTCCAGGAAGAGCAGGAGCGCCTGCACAGAGAAAAAAAGGAAAAGCGGGATGAAATCCGCGGAACAATGGCGGAACTGATGGCGGCCATGAAAAAACCGTATAATCTGCAGCTGAATCTCCATACAAGATTGAAGGGGCTTGTCGAAAATCTTCAGACATTAAAGCTGCCAAAGACCACAGCGCGGGAGTTCTTTAATGAGCTGGCGGCATCAAAGGAGTGTATCTGTGGGCGCTGTATCGGGGAGAAAGAACGGAAAAGGATCCTGGAGAAGGCGGAGGAATACCTTGGAGAAGATTCTCTTGTCGTTGTAAACGCAATTAAGAATGCACTGAGAGAATATGAAAGGGATGATACCTGTATCACACTCAAAGAGCAGCTGAAAAAACAGATCTCTGATTCGGATGAACTGGAAGCAGGATTAAATCGTTTGGCAATCCGTCTTGCGGAAAAAGGCTATGAAGATGCTCTGAAGATCCAAAATGAGATGAAAGATCTTGAAAAAAAGATCAGTGAGAGCAAAAAAAATCTTACACAACTTACAGAAAAGCCTACGATAAATAACACGGCGTTGAATGCAGATAATAACATCCATCTTGCATATCGTGAGTGGCAGGATGCAAGAGACAGTTATTTGAAAGCAAACGGAACTTACCAGTTTACGAAAAAAGCAGAAAAGATGACAGAGTATGTGAGACGTGTGAGAAGAAATACACTGGACAGCCTGAAAGAATATATGGTAAGGGAAACGAACAGAAAGCTTGTGGATCTGATCGACAGTGACCAGGTCGTAATTCGGAAGATCGACGGATACCTTGTTTTAGATGGAAAAGACGGCGCAAGTGAAGGTCAGACGCTGGCGGTTGCATATGCGTATATCGGAACGTTGTTCGAGCATTCCAGGTTTGAATTTCCGTTCATCGTGGATTCCCCTGCGGCACCTATGGACTTAAGTGTAAGGCGTGAAGTGGCAGAAGTACTTCCGAAACTGTTTGGACAGACGGTTATTTTTGTGACATCAGGAGAGAAAAAAGGATTTGCGGAAATATTTTTCAAACGGGATGATGTCCAGTATCTGACGATTAAAGGAAGAAAAAATGAACCGTTAGAGCTCTATTGTGGCCGGGAAGTATTTGAGGCATATCAGGAAGCCGGAAAGGAGGAGAAGTAATGCCGTTTTTCTTACCAAGGAAGTGCAAAAAGTTTTTTGCGGATATTTTTGACTCGAAAAATAGAGATGGCACAAAGCTGAAGCTGTATTTTGACGAATATTATTACTGCTTGATGGTGGGATTGGCAGCAGGAAAATATGATGCAGACGCGGAGCTGGAAAAATCGGAGATTACAGACTCTTATCCGGAAGAATATGCAGAAAGCCGTGACTATATTGCGGGGCTATTGTTGGCGACGGAGCGTCAGAGACGGGGGATTCCTGAAGGAGATGGAAGCGCACTGGAACAGCTGATGACGGAATATGTGGACGCTACGTCAAAGACACATCTGAGTGCAGCCGGAGAGCGAAGGTTGAACCAGTATGCGGCCTGGGGAATGGAGATCATTCTGGATGCTATGATGCATCCAGTACGGTTGGAGGAATTTCTTGTGGATTATTTGGATGCGTTCCAGACAGGGAGGTTTACAGACGAAAAATGAGTGAAAAACCAACGATAAGCTCTTTTGATATGACGGTGAAATGTGTGGTAGCTGAAAGGAGCTTCCTCTTTTATGTTCCGAACTATCAGAGACATTATGTATGGACGGAGAAGGAAGTTGCTGCTTTCTTAAAAGACGGAGAATTCTGTTGGAACAGAATGCGGGAGGCAGGAGAGAAGTTTCAGCATTTCACAGGCCAGCTGATCCTGCGCGAGACGGGTAAGGATAAATCCTGCCATGCCATGATGGAGATAGTAGACGGACAACAAAGATTGACTACTTTCACCCAGGTAGTGACTGCGGCGATAAGAGTCATGCGGGCACGCGGAGTGCCGGAAAAAAGATGTGAGGAACTGATTGGGCAGTACTTATTTAAAGAAAACGGACAATATCAGGTCCTGACATTGTCGAAACAGGATGAAGCGGTCTGGGAGGGAATCCTTGATCTGGAGCAGGACCCGCAGAAGATAAAAGCAGAGGGCGAATCACAGACCCGTCTTTTAAATGCGGAGAAGCAGATCCGGGGATACTTTGAGGGCCTGACAGAGGGAAAAGGTGAGCAGGAGACATACGAGATCTTGAGTTCCTATGTGGAGGCGATGGCGTCCTGCTTTCAGGTAGTTATGTTGAAAACAGATAAGCCTGGTTATACATATGCCCTCTACCAGATCGTCAATGACAGAGGAATTCCGCTGACATCGGGCGAGCTTTTGAAGGCGAGAACGATGGAACTTTTAAATGATAAGCCGGACCTGGCGAAACGGGCAGAAGAAATGTGGAATGATATTCTCTCGGATCCAGGAAAGGCAACAGACCAGTATCTGGTATGGAACTATGCGGCAGTCCTTGGAAGACAGATGGAGGCCAGGACGGCAGTTCCTGCGCATGAACAGTATGAGCATCAGATCTTCAAATGCTGGAATAAGCGAATTTTATCGGAGATCGAGCAGAAGCATCTGTTTGATGAACTGGAACAGCTTCATATCAATGTCACGAGAATGCGGGTACTGGAAAAAGGCCTGATGACTCCGGAAAGAAGTATTGGAAAGTCGACAAAGATCATGTATGAGGCGCTTATTTCCACACTGAAGAATACCAGTGTAATTCCGCTTTATTTAAAGATCCTGGAGATGGATGCACGGGCTGTTGATAGTACGCTCGAGAAGATCACTCCATTGCTTGCGAAGGCGTTCTTTATGGCAAAGACCGTAGGCGGCCTTCATGATGAGGCAATCAGCAAATGCTATATGGAGATATGGAAGAAGATCGGCAGAAGCCATGCGGATATCACGGAAATTGAGGCGGATCTGAAACGATTGCTGGATAGGGAGAACTGCAGGAATACTTTCTTTACACGAATCAATGAGGAGGTCTATTCGAAAGGCAGTGTGGGCAGCAAAAAGGCGAAGTTTCTGCTACTGATGCTGGAAATCGACCACTGGCAGTGTGCAGGAAGCGGAAAGGACGGGGCAGAAGAAGATTCGGTACAGATCGATATAGGCAAGCTTTCTATTGAACACATACTTCCGGAAGAAGTGGATGAAAGAGAAGTCAGCAAACAATTTTATAATTCCATACATCGGATCGGAAATCTGACATTACTGGGGCGAAAATTAAACAGCCGGCAGAGAAATAAACCTTTTGAGGATAAGGCAGAAATATATAAAGAATCTCCGTATTGGGTTACAAGACATGTCGGGGCTTTGAAAAAATGGACATGGACAGAGTTTAAAGAACGACAGAATCAGATGCAGACCGATTATAAGAGAATTTTTAATCTGTAACGATAGGATAAAGCAGCTGCGCGGCATACACAAAAGAGTGTATGCCGCGTTTGCTGCTATACACATAAAAACTGCTGATGCAGATCAGACAGTCCAATAGACAAGCATCCCCCGATATGTTAAGATAAGGTTACTTGGAAACGGAGATGAGCATATGGATCAGGATCAGAAAAATATTCAGGATATGGATGGAAAAAAGTATAGGACAACATCGTGGACAAAGATGGGTGCGGATGATAATTTTGCTGAAAAGAAGATAGATACCGCGTTGATGAATTACGGAATGTCAATTGTACCTCAGGATATTATTCCATTTTTCGTGCATGAGGAATTGGAAATGGGCGATCAGATTAAGCTGACTCTGGAATATGGCTCATTTACATATGAGGGCAGTATTCAGAAAATTCGGCCGGGCGGACAGATGCGGATGAGGTATGAGACCGCTTTAAAAAAACAGTTGGAAGCCAATCCGATCTATGGATTGGGTTCAAAAATCCAATTTTGGCGTCTGGATGAGAATGAATACAGGATATATGTCGTACAGGAAGACGAAGAGATCATTCTTGAGGATGAAATGGATCTGAATGAGCTTCGTTATGACGGAGAAAGTCCTATTTTCGAGAGTGTATCAGTCACGAAAAAGGATTTTTCTATTTATGAGTTGTCACGACGCTATGATAAACAGAAACTTATTCTGGAAGTTGGATTTCAGCGGCGTGATGTCTGGAAACTGAAGCAGAAGTGTGAGCTTGTGGAAAGTGTACTGATGGGGCTTCCTTTGCCGGTAATATACTTAAAACAGCAGGAAGACGCGTCGTATGTTGTAGTGGATGGAAAACAAAGACTTTCAGCTCTTTTCTCATATATGCGGGGAGATTTTGCCCTGACAGGGCTAAAGATCCTTACTGATCTGAATGGAAAGAAATTTGATCAGCTTGTGGACAATCTGTCTATCTATCAATCACAGCTTGAGGACTATCAGTTTTCAGCCCATGTGATCCTGCCTCCAACGCCGGATGAAATATTGTTTGATATTTTTGACCGTGTAAACCGTGGAGGAACCCAGCTGAATAAGATGGAAATCCGGAATGCGATCTATAATGGAAGAGGCCTGGATATGCTGATCTCGATTGCAAAGACAAGGGAGTTTGAAAAGGCAACAAGGATTTTGTCTGAGAGAGATATCAGAATGAAAGGCTTGTATTTGTTGACGCGATCAGCGGCGTTCAATCTGCATTATACTGGCAGGCTGACGGGAAAAGATGGATATCAGTTTAAGGGCGACATGGATAAATTACAGGGAAGGGCGCTGAGATATTTGAACGCTTTTTCGGAAAGCAGTCTTTCTGCTTATAAAGAAGAAACGGTAAAAGACTTGCAGAGAATTTATGAGGTTTTGGGACCAAACGCATTCCGGAAGGAATTTGACGAATCAAAACCGATTAATATGAATATGTTTGAAACATTAATGTATTTTATGATGAAGGTTCGAAAAAGGGAGTTTTTATTTACCGGAGAGGAATTAAAAAAGAAGATCCTGGATAAATTAAAAGAGGAAGAATATGCTCAGAATATTGGAGCCAGAAAGGATTCCCTGGAAAAAATAAACGCGAGATTTGCGGTGATGGATGATTTGATTGAAGAGGTGTGCAGATAATATGATTAAAAATCTTAAAATTCATGCATTTAAGTCCATAAAAGACCTGGAATTTGACTGTTCGGCGTTGAATCTGTTTGTTGGGACGAATTCCTCGGGAAAGTCGTCCTGCCTGCAGGCGCTGCTTTTATATGAGCAGAATTTGAAGATGAGAGCGGGGCTGAACGGCAACTATATCTCTCTGGGGGAATTCCGTGAGATCCGGAATAATTATATGCCCAGAGAAGATATCCGGATCCAGTTAGATGGAAATAATGTGGACGGAGAAGAATTTACAGATGGGCTCAGGCTGACAGAGACAGAGGATGGTTATGAAACGGTGCGTGAATTTGACCCGAAAAAAGTGAACAAGCCGTGTGGACCAGAAAGTGAAAGTCAATTCTACACCGAATTCCATTACCTTTCCTGTCATCGGATCGGTGCTTTAGATATTTACCAGAGAAACGTTAACCATTACAGTAAGTTTGGCAGCAACGGCGAATTTGCCCTGGATTATCTTCTGGCCCATGGAACTGATCTTGTGGGAGAAGAACTCTGCGAAGACAGTGAAAATATTTCAAGGACACTGTTGGATCAGGTAAATTACTGGCTGAAACATATTATAGGGACCGAGCTGTCGCTGCGGGAGATCCAGAAGACGAATTGTCTCCAGGTTACTTACAATAATAACCCGGCTAACAGCAACTCGGATGCAATGTACCGCCGTCCGGTGAATATTGGATCAGGTGTCAGCTACCTGATCAGCATTATTATTGCCTGTCTGGGAAGCTGTGAGAATTCTTTGATCATCATGGAAAATCCAGAGATCCATCTGCATCCGAAGGCGCAGGCAAGGCTAACAGAACTCTTGTATCGGACGGCTTGTTCAGGACGTCAGCTGTTCGTGGAGACTCACAGCGATCATATTTTTGATGGCCTGAGAGTGGGGATCAGTAGCAGAGGATGGCAGCAGGATAAGATCAGGGTCAATTTTCTGGCAATGTCAAAGGATTATGAGACATGCTGTAATCCGATCAGGTTCGGAGAGTTTGGAAAGATATGGGGAGAAAATCCAGATATGAACCTGAAAGATCTGTTTGATCAGTTTGAGATCGATTTGGATCTGATGCTGGGAATCTAGGTGCTTTTCACATAAGAGGATGAAGGATGAACTATGTGATGAATGATTTTTCTCTGCGAGGGCAGTTTAAGGATATGGAGTCCTTTTTAGACTCGATCAGAAACAATATCAAACCGATATTGAGAAAAATCGAGGCAGAGGAAGATGGAACGATATGGAAGAAAGATACATTTTGGCAGCTGGAAGTCTGCAATGGAATCACACTGCAGGATTTCAGCAGAAGAATGGCAGAAATTATGCCGAACACGCGGCGTGCAGAGCTGCCGTATCTGAAACAGAAATTGATGAAACTTTATGCGCAGACCCCGTACTGGAGTGAGGAGGAGGATCCGCAGGTGTTGGCCGTGCGCTATGATTTTGATCCAGAGATGAGGAATGAGTTTCCGACTATGAACTGTTTTATAAAAGCGTATCATTTAAATGGGCGCATGATCTCGTTTGAGCATGAGGAATATCCAAATGGAACGCTGGTATTCTGGATCGAGCAGGACGGCAGGGAAGTACGGTGTGAACTGGAAAATATGCGGGATGCGATGTGGTGGGATGAGGAAACCTCAATACGTAAATGGCCACGGATCGCTGGACTGTACCGTGTGGAAGTCCGGGCCCATGAGGTAGACCGCCACTGTCCGCATTTTCATGTGACATATAACGAATATTCAGCCTCCTTCGCAATTGAGAACGGTGAGGTCCTGCAGATGGGAAAAGAGGAGATGCCGTCTGGCATGCGAAGTACGATCCAGAGGTGGTATGTGGATCATGCAGAGGAGCTGAAAACGGCCTGGGATCTGTTACATAAGTCAATTGGTGATAAATAGAAGTAGTTTTGGGGATGTAGTCAATCCATACAGGATATGAATTGTAACTGCGGGGAAATGGCCGATATTGGATCGTTGGCGATGCTTGCATTCTTGTTTTATGTAAGATATACTAAATAATGTCTGCGTATTTGATATGCGGGCATTATTTTCATTTTTACACAAGTAACGCGCCAAAGTCCGAAAGTTAAAAGTGGACTTTGTTGTAATATTGTCGGAAGGATTTTTATGCTGAAAAGAGAAGACATCAAACATATATATGAGATCGTCCAGAGTCTCTTCCTGGCGGATGATATTCCGTGGGTGATCGGATATTCCGGTGGAAAGGACAGTACGGCGACGCTGCAGCTTGTGTGGTATGCTCTGGCGGAACTGCCAGATTGGCAGAGGACGAGAAAGACGGTTCATGTGATCAGCACAGATACACTTGTAGAGTCTCCGGTGATCGCACGCTGGGTAGAGCGATCCCTGGATTGCATTCGTGAGGAATCTGCAAAACAGGGAATGCCGTTTGAAGTTCATCGCCTTACTCCGAAGATCAGTCAGACATTCTGGGTCAATCTTCTGGGGCGTGGATATCCGTATCCGAGAGCGACGATGCGTTGGTGCACAAACAGATTGAAGATTAATCCGTCCAATGATTTTGTAAAGAACGTGGTGTCAGAATATGGTGAGGCGATTTTGCTTCTCGGAACAAGAAAGGCGGAAAGTACGCACCGTGCCCAGAACATGGAGCGGTATGAAAAAATGCGTGTCCGTGAATATCTGAGCCCAAATGGAAGCCAACAGAATGGCCTCGTTTTTTCGCCATTGGAGAACTGGACGAGCAGGGATGTCTGGTTTTATCTGATGCAGTATGAAAATCCTTGGAAATTTTCCAATAAGGATCTTATGAACCTGTACCGTGGAGCATCGGAGGACACAGAGTGCCCGATCGTTATGGATCTGAGTACTCCATCCTGCGGAAACAGCCGGTTTGGCTGCTGGGTATGTACACTGGTGGAAAAGGATAAGTCAATGGAAGCCATGATCATTAATGATGCCCAGAAGGCATGGATGCAGCAGCTTCTGGATTTTAGGAATAAGATCGGAGATGCGGAAAAGGACAGGGAACACCGAGAATTCAGAAAAATGCACGGAAATGTTTTTGCGTTTAAAGATGGACTGGTTCATGGACCATATAAACGGGAAATACGTGAAGAGTGGCTGCGTGAGCTGTTGAAGATTCAGAAAAACATAAATGAAACTGGGCCGGAGGAGTTTCGGAACCTGACATTGATTTCTGAGGCAGAGTTGAACGAGATCCGCAGGATTTGGCTGGAAGAAAAGCATGAATTTCATGATGCGCTGCCAAAGATCTACAGGGAAGTCATGGGCCGGGAGATGAAGACGCAGTATTGCCGGAAAGCTCCATTTGGTGAGGAAGAATGGGAGCTTCTCAAAAATGTGGTGGATGAGCGGAATACGCAGATTGAAAAGAAGGAAGAACTGGCGTTTGAGCTGGCGTACCGCCTGATCGATGTGGAGAGCAGCTACTCCAGTCTTCAAAAGAGAAAAGGAATCTACACGAGCCTTCAGGCTGAGATCAAGCGTTGCTATTACCGCAATGAAGAAGACGCAACAGCGTTTGCGATGGGACGGGAGCGCAGAAAGAAAGAGCTGGGTCTGGATTATGATACAGATGTGAATCTAACGGATGATTTGATGGACGATGCGGTCGATTCACAGAAAAAGGAAACGACGGATGAAAATTGACAAGGTGATCCTCCAAAATATTGGAGTTTATGTAAATAGGAATGAATTTAATCTGCAGACAGAACGACCGATCATCTTGATCGGCGGAATGAACGGCCGGGGAAAAACGACGCTGCTGGATTCTATTATGTTTGCGCTATACGGAAGAAGAGGCGTGGAAAATGGTCTGCTTCTGGAAGCATATCTTCGGAAGATCGGCAATGTTACCGGAGAGTATCCGGAAGCTATGATCGAAATGCAGTTCCGGGTGCAGGAACAAGAAGAGACCATTTATGTGGTGCGTCGTTCTTGGAATATTGACCGGAAACATCCGAAACTGAATACGCAGGTATGGAAAAATGGAGTGGAAGATGAAGTCTTGTCTGGAAACTGGGATCTTTTTGTCGAGGAGATCCTTCCGAGGGCAATCGCGTCATTTTTCTTCTTTGATGGGGAAAAAATTGCAGAACTGGTTGCGTCGGACAATGTCAGAGAGATCAGTTCTTCCATTCGTTCCCTTATGGGGATCGATGTGATCGATCAGCTGACGACTGATCTTGGGGTCGTCTTATCGACAAACCAGAAGAAAATGACTGGGAAACATCACCAGGAAGACCTGGAAAAGCTTGAACGGGAGTTGGAACAGGCAGAAAGGAAACTGCAGAGAAAAATCGATGAGGAAGAAGAGATCAGGCTGCGTGAGGAACAGCTGAAAAAAGAGATCACAGAGCTTGAAAACGAACACGCGGCTGTCGGCGGATACTATGAGGAGTACCGGGAAAAGTTCCAAAAGGAACGCGAAGAAGTCCAGAGCGGTATGGAATCAAATCAGACGCAGATGCTGGAATTGGCAGCATCAAGTCTGCCGCTTCGGATGTTATCAGAGCTTTTGAATGATGTCCGCAGGAATGCTGAAAATGAGAGCGAGCAGAAAGAACTTCAGGTGTTCTTGAAGCAGTTCCCTGTTTTATATAAAGATATACTTGGAGATGTCTGGAGCGACCAGATGGAGAAACTCTACAGTACAGTAAAGAGCCGCATATCAAATGAGACTCCACTGTATGAACTGGACGAGGCCTCCAGAGAACGGCTTTCAGAGCTGCCGCAGATCCTGGATCAAGAAGTTGAGGACGCAGAGAAAATGGTAGAGGTGAGCCGGGAACTGCAGGAGAGAAAAGAAAAGATTGATAATTATCTGGAAGTCAAGGTCGAGGATGAAAAGATCAATGAGATTTATGAAAAAATCAAGGAAAGCTCTGCAGAGCTCGGAAGGGTGAAGCAGAAGCGTGAGACGTTGGCGGAAGAGATTGCAGGTCTGATGTCACATGAAGAGACTGTAAAACGCTCCAGGAAAAGCCTTTTGCAGCAGGTCGTCCAGGAGATGGATGAGACGGACGAGACTGCAAGAATCATTAGATATGTGCAGCAGCAGATAGAGATCCTTGAAGTGTATAAAAAACGTCTCCAGGGAAAGAAGGCTGATGAATTGGCTGACGAGATGACAATGTGTTTTAAGCGGTTGCTGGCAAAAGACGGACTTCTCAGCAGGATTGAAATCAATCATGATACTCTGGCGTTCTCTTATTATGGAAGAGACGGGGAGAAGATCTACAGTGACAGGTTTTCTGCTGGTGAAAAACAGCTGCTTGTAATCGCGATGCTCTGGGCTCTTGGAATCTGTTCACAGGCGAAGTTCCCGCTGATAATCGATACTCCGCTTGCGCGGCTTGATTCTGTACACAGAACTAGTCTGATCGAGAATTATTTCCCATATGCGAGTGAACAGGTTATTATATTATCGACTGACCAGGAGATTACGGTGCATGATTATGCGCAGCTTAAGAAGTATGTAGGTAAAGAATACACCCTGCTGTATAACGAGGAGACCATGAGTACTTCCGTCCAGCCTGGATATTTTGGGAGGTAAAAGAGATGATCGTAAAACAGATAAGAATCTCTGTGCAGGATAAGGAACGCCTGATGCGCCTAAAAAGAAAAACCGGGATCCAGAACTGGAATATTCTGTGCCGCTGGGCATTGTGCTGTTCCCTGCGGGAAAAATCAGTGCCGATCGATGTGCCGGTGGGGGAAGAGAGTAATGTAGAAATCGGCTGGCTGACATTCGGCGGCGAAAATTATAAAATTTATGAAGCTTTGATCAAGGCGCGCTGCATCCGGGATGGACTTGGAACAGATGAAGAGACGCTTGCGAAATATTTTAACCTGCATTTGAGCAGAGGAATTGCGTATCTTTCCAGCACGAATTATATTTTGTCGCTGGAAGATCTTCTGATGCTCGCAAAGAAAGACGGGGAATAGATATGGGAATGTACCTGGATTATAATGCGTCCACGCCTGTAGATCCGCGGGTTTTGGACGTGATGGTCGATGTGTACCGGAATCATTTTGGAAACGCCAGCAGCAGGACCCACAAGTTTGGATTGGATGCCAATAAGATCGTGGAGCAGGCCAGAGAGTATGTGTCTTCTCTTCTTGGCGTGCAGAGAAATGAAGTGATCTTTACCAGCGGCTCCACAGAGAGCAACAACATGGTAATTCTTGGACTTGAGGGAAAAGGACGGGAAACAGGGAGAATGCATATCATCACGACGGCGATGGAGCATAAATCCGTGCTGGAACCGTGTAAGATCCTTGAAAAACGTGGCTTTGAGGTGGAGTATCTGAAACCGGGAGAGGATGGCCGGGTTCGTGTGGAGGATATCCAGAACAGACTGCGGGAGGACACGCTGCTTGTCAGTGTGATGCATGTGAACAATGAAACAGGGACTGTTCAGCCTGTGAAGGAGATCGGTGAGTTTCTAAAGGACAGCCCAGTCCTTTTTCATACGGACGCGTCACAGAGTTGCGGAAAGATGGCGGAGGAGATCCAGAAAATTCCTTTTGACTTTCTATCGGCTGCGGCCCACAAGATGGGCGGTCCGCAGGGAGTCGGAGTTCTTGTGGCGAGAAATAAAAATAACTCGGAAAAGTATTGTGGTTTGAAGGCAATCATGTATGGAGGCGGACAGGAGCAGGAAATGCGTCCGGGAACGCTACCGGTGGCTTTGATTGCCGGTATGGGAAAGGCGGCGGAGCTAGCCTGGAAAGAGCGGAAAGAGATCCGTGAGGGCTGCCTGGATAATTTTAATACATTTCTGAGGATCTTGAAGGAGAGCGGCGTTCGTTACTGGATCAACGGGGCGCCGGAGTATTCTTCTGGGAGCTGCCTGAATGTAAGCTTTGAGAACTTCGATTCGGAGGCACTGATGATAGAGATTCAGGATATGTTTGGTACTGCAATATCGAATGGTTCTGCGTGTACATCAGGATCCTATAAGGCGAGTTATGTCCTTGAAGCGATGGGACTTGATAGGAAGCGGAGCGAAAGCGCAGTGAGAATCAGTTGGGGAAGAGAGAAAATTGACGAGGAGATCTTCCGCAATATTACGGAGATCGTGAAAGGATGGCAATAAAAATCTAAAAATTTTCAAATTTTCCCCATTTTCCTGTCACAAATCCAATTTTATTACGTTTATATTAGTAGAACATGTTGATCAGACCGGGATTTTACCGGGAAAACGTGGTCGTTTGCCAGAGAAATGAGCGGAAAACGGCAGGCGGCGGAGCTTTGGTGAAATTTGGGGAAGGTGACATGGTTCTGTGACATGAGCACGCGGGCGCCATTCTGGTTAAAACGCTAAAGAACCGGAATACAGGTTCATTTGAACCGATAGGCAGATGTGGTCCTACGAATATGACGAATAGAGGAGGAATGAATATGGTCGTGTCAAAGAATTGTAAAATCATAGAGCAGAATGGAATGTATTACATTGCTCCGTCGAGTATTCCGGGATGTCCGCAGTGCGGTGGAGTGATGAAGATCCGTGACAGCAAGAGGCGGAAGGTGATTTTTGCGGATGGTACGGTGGATACATTTGTTTTGAGGCGATACAAGTGTACGGTGTGTGGGCGTGTTCATCTGGAACTCCCGGACATTATGGTTCCTTATAAGCATTATTCGAGGTCGGCGATCGTTGATACGATAAATGGCGAGAGAAACTGTTCCGCGGAGCAGTCGACGATCTATCGCTGGAATCGGGAGAAGATGCAGCTTGAGCATCTGCTGGTTCAGGTGGAAGATAAGAGTCCGGAAGCGAAGCGGACTGACGGCGATAATAACTGCAGGTGCGCAGGAAATTAAATATGAAAAAGCGGCAGGTGAAATACCTGCAAAGGGGAAAATGAAAAGCGGCAGGTGAACTGCCCGCAAAGGGGAAAATGAAAAGGCGGCAGGTGAACTGCCTGCAAAGGGGAAATGAAAAAGCGGCAGGTGAACTGCCCGAAAAGGGGAAATGAAAAAGCGGCAGGTGAACTGCCTGCAAAGGGGAAATGAAAAAAGCAGCAGGCGGATGCCTGTAATTTGTGTGATCAGTGATTATGATGGCCGGTCAGTCAGAAATGGCTGACCGGCATTTTTGATTACCATGTATCCGAAAAAATGTCAGAAGAAGATTCCGTCAGTTCTTAGAAAACAATGATTGAAACAGAGCACAGAATCCGTGCATAAGCTGGAAAATTGACCATTCGCGCGTTGTATACTGGACCGTGACCGAACGTGGAACATATATAGCCCGAACATGGACAATATACAAATAGTGTCAATGTGTGTTATATAGAAGATATCAGAGTAACTGTTTGTCATATCCGCGGATATTTTGCGGGCTGAAAAGTGTGTTGGGCTGATATGCACGGAGGATAAAATGGTAAGTTACAATCGCTTGTGGGAGACCATGGAGAAGAGAAAGATCAGTCAATATCGGCTGATCAAGGAGTTTGGCTTAAGTTCCGGTCAGATGAGCCGTCTGAAGAAGAATACATATGTTTCGACGCATACGTTGGAGACGCTCTGCCGGATCCTGGACTGCCGGATCGAGGATGTGATGGAGGTTTCTTTCGAGGACGAGAAGAAGGAAAATAAAGTGAATTGACACTGATCTTTACCGGAAAAGACTTCCGATAAAGACCAGATAGTTTTACAATTCTTTTTCCCTGCGGTCAAATGAGACGCGGACGATGTCAGCAACGCTGCAATTTAAGATCCGGCACAGAGCTTCCAGCGTATGTGTGGATACGTGTTCATTTTTACGGATCCGATGGAGCTGGCCGGAGCTGAAATGATAGCTGCGGACCAGGCGGTACTGGCTGATGCCTTTTGACTTTAAGGTGTTCCAGAGCGGGCTGTAATCGATCATGAGAAACGCCTCCTTTCCTTATATAATGCGGCAGAAGTTCCGCCATAGTAGAGAATAAAAGATATTCAGGGGAATTTGTGGAAATATAAGGAAAAACAGATTGAATCTTGCGGATGTCGGCAGGAAATACAAAAGAGAAAATGAAAATGTATCGCTGGTGAGCAGTCGTGGAAACCGAAAGAGAAGAATTTAGGCGGTTTCTGCCGGATTACGAGTCTGTGGATTGAACGGGTCAGCCTGGAATGTCCAGGAAATAACGGCGAGCGATGAGACAAAGGAGGAAACGGTATGGTTAAATATACAAGGTTATGGGAGACAATGCAGAGAAAAGGCATCAGCCAGTATCGTCTGATCAAGACATATGGAATCAGCAATGGTCAGTTGAACAGGCTGCGGAAGAATTTATATATTTCGACTCATACCGTGGAGACTTTATGCAGAATTCTGGACTGCCGCGTGGAGGACGTGATGGAGATCGTGTTCGATGAGAACGACGAGCTTTTATGGTCTCCGGGACTGGAAGAGGAGCGGCAGAAGCAGGAGGAACTGGAGAAGAAAAAGAAGAGACAGGGACAGTAAAGTTCCTGTGTGGCAAAACATAGTGCATAATAGATTGCGGAAATGCGAGCTGTTGACGATATCGTGAGTAGAAAGCGGCTGTAAAAAACAGAAAAATGAAGCGCAGCGGTATCTGAAATAAGTTGCCAATATTCTTTTTAACAGGTATACTGGATAGGAATGCATGATTTCGTTATAGAATATTCGTAAAAAGCCTGTTATCGGCAGGTTTTGCGGATGAGGTCTGCACATTTGCTGCGCTGACCGTGATAGAACGCAGGCGTGCAGGAAATAATAGAGAATATCGGAGGAACTTAAAGATGACAGGACGCAATGTTGGAAAGACATGCCGCACACATTACAGAGGTACTTTTAACGATGGTACACAGTTTGACTCTTCCTACGACCGCGGCGAGCCGTTAGAGTTCGTATGCGGCGCTGGACAGATGATCAAGGGATTTGACGCGGCTGTTGCGGATATGGAAGTCGGTGAGATCAAGGAGATCCATCTGATGCCGGAGGAAGCTTACGGAATGCCGAATCCGAATATGATCCTCACACTCGAGATCGCAAATCTCCCGGGTTCCGAGGACCTTGAGGTTGGACAGCAGGTATACCTCACAAACCAGAGCGGCCAGCCGTTCCCGGTGAAGGTTACCGCGAAGGACGAGAAGATGATCACTCTTGACGCGAACCATGAGATGGCGGGGAAAGAGCTGAACTTCAAGATCGAGTTAGTGGAAGTAAAATAAAAACAGCCGGTAAGCCTGCGTATCGGCAGGAAAGGCGCCAGAAAAAAAGGAATAATCCCGGTATTTTTTCACATACTACCCATAAGTCACACGATATGGAAGCAGTGGTATGCAGGAGGAATAGACGTTATGAAAGCTACGGGAATTGTAAGAAGAATTGATGACCTCGGACGTGTGGTGGTTCCGAAGGAGATCAGGCGGACACTTCGTTTACGCGAAGGAACGCCGTTAGAGATCTTCACGGACCGTGAGGGGGAGATCATTCTGAAGAAGTACTCGCCGATGATGGAACTGAATGCGTTTGCGGGGCAGTATGCAGACGCGATGGCACAGTCGACAGGGCTTATGGTCTGCATCACGGACCGGGACCAGGTGGTCGCGGCGGCTGGCGGGGCGAAAAAGGATTTTTTACAGAAACCCATCAGCCGGGCGCTGGAGGATGTGATCCAGGAGCGGATGACGGTGCAGGCTGGAAAGGACGAACGGGCATTCACGCCTGTGACGGACGATGACAGCGAGGGGATCACTGCTCAGGTCATCACTCCGATCATCTGCGAGGGCGATGCCATCGGAGCGGTCATTGTGATGAGCAGGGAGCCGAGGGCGAAGTTCGCGGACGCAGAAGTGCGGCTGGCGGCGACGGCGGCGGGATTCCTGGGACGGCAGATGGAGAGCTGAGAATTGAGGCTGGGCGAGATTTGAAACAGCAGTAAAAACGTTGAGAAAATATGCCTGGTGAGATAAAAAACGAAAAAAGTCCACATGATGATATTTTAGAAGAGATCACTTCAATAAATATTATCATGTGGACTTTGACTTTTATTTACAACGAAGTTTTTCAAAAAAACGATCTAAATAAAAGGTATTATGCAAATGCACAGTTCTAATTGCCATGCATCCGGAAGAAGCTGCCGGTGGCGGTTCCGCAGGTGAACAGTGTATCCAGACTATGTTCATGCGGGTAGACTTTTCGGATTCTGACATCCTTTATACACGTAATTATTCGGTCTACGCTAGTTTGGGCTGAAAGAACTCTATTTCCCAGCCTGCTTCTTCAAATTTCCATAGATATACACCATGATCGAAGCGATCGCAACCAGTGCGCCGCCGAGGATCGAGGTGGATTTTACAGGCTCGCCGAGGATCGCTGCACCGAGAACGATGCTGAACAGGATTCCGGAGTAGTTGTAGATACTGATCTCGGATGCCGGGGCGAAGCGGTAAGCGTAGGTGATGAATACCTGGCCCAAGGAACCGAAGAGGCTGATCAGCATGAGCAGCATAAACTGGCGCGGGTCCGGCATAACGAAATTGCCGATGACGAACGGCAGGGAACCGAACACGCTGAAGGTTGAAAAGTGCATGATAACGGTGATTCCGTCGACTTTTCCCTTAAAGTAGCCGAGAAATGTGTACGCAACGCCGGATGTGATGGCGGAGAGCAGCGCGACTACCAGCGGGAATGGGTCGGACTGGAAGCTCGGACGGAATACGATGAACGCGCCGATAACGGACAGTGCCAGCGCCGGGATCTGGATCGGGGAAAGCTTCTCCTTCATAAACACAGCAGCCAGCAGTGTGACAAAGATCGGGGAGAGCTTATTTAATACGGTGACATCTCCCTGTGCAGCATGGCTGGAGGCGTAGAACAGCGTGATCAGGCCCAGGAATCCGAAGAAAGAGCGGCCGAACAGGTACGGCTGGTATTTTTTCGGGCCGTAGTAGGAACCGTGTTTTTTGCGGATGATGAAAAAGGAAACGATCAGGATGAAGAGATTGCGGACGCAGATCTGCTCCATCGTTGGAATTTCGCGGCTCATGCGGACAACGACCTGCATGGAGGCGAAAGAAAGTGCGGACAGGATCATAAAGAGGATGCCCTTTTGTTTTTGTGTGATATTCATGATGTCCTCCTGTGAAATTGTAATCGAGGAATAGCTCAATTAGAATGATGATATGTCAAAAGACACGACAATTAAGAGTATAACTTTTTTTCATAGAATCGTCAATTGGTGTAAATATATAGAAGGAATAAAAGATTTCAGGAAGACATGTGGAGTATGCTTGGTGCGGATTAAATTGGAAGAAATGGACGGTGATGGACTGCAGTTAAAAAACAGAATGCATATTGCCAGAGAAATAGAATCCAGTTACAATGATAGCAGAAAATAGTGTAACTGTTCAGTAGGTCTGCGCACTTGCTGCGCTGACCGTAAGAAAACATAGGCTGGAAGGCAAAAATCCCATCAGCGAAGCTGATCTGGAATGGATTTTTGCACGTAACTATGAAGGTACTGAATAGTTATAAAATAGTATTTAAAGCTGTTGGCGGCGAACATAGGCGGAATCGACGGGAGAGGACCGGGTGATCGTCAGAGACTCGAAACGGCAGGAAATGAATGAAAACAGATAAAGTGAGGAAATACGATGTATACATTCGAGGACTTAAAGCAGATCATGAAGACACTGCGTGCGGAGGACGGCTGTCCATGGGACCGGGCGCAGAATCATGACACGTTGAAAAAGCATCTCGTGGAGGAATGCGCGGAGGTGCTGGAGGCGATCGATGATCATGACACGGAAAATCTCTGCGAGGAGCTGGGGGATGTCCTGTTCCAGGTCATGTTCCACAGTGAGATCGAGGCGGAGCAGGGAAATTTTACCGTGGATGATGTGGTGAACGGCATCTGCGAGAAGATGATCCGCCGCCATCCACGGGTCTTCGGAGGCGAGATTCCGGAGGTGGAGAACGAGAAGGACCTCTGGGAAGCGATCAAGAAACAGGAGCGGGAGGAAAAGAGAAAACGGGCTGCCGCACACTGACGAAAAGTGCGCAAAAACACGGCAAAAACGGGCAAAAATCCTTGACAAAGAATGCAGAAACATATATAAATGTAAGAGTGCAATGCAAAGGTCCTTCGGGCAGGCTATGTCCGCAGGTTGAAATGAATTTTAGGAGGAAATAAAACAAATGAACAAGACAGAATTAATCGCAGCAGTTGCTGAGCAGGCAGAACTCTCCAAGAAAGATGCTGAGAAGGCACTGAAGGCTTTCACAGATGTTATTGCAGCAGAGTTAGTTAAAGGTGAGAAGGTACAGTTAGTTGGCTTCGGTACATTCGAAGTATCTGAGAGAGAGGCTAGAGAGGGAAGAAACCCGCTTACAGGCGAGAAGATCACGATCGCAGCTTCCAAGAACCCGAAATTCAAAGCTGGTAAGGCTTTAAAGGATATGGTTAACGCTTAATTCTGTTTAGGATGATAAAAGTGGCTGTGTAGGCAGCACGTGTTTGGATCCCCTCCGTGATATGCGTATTGCGGAGGGGTAAATTGTTTCCGGGGTTCGCCTGGACAGGCGGGCAGCAGGAAGTCCGGCGGTGATAGTGCCGCAGAAAAGGAGCAAGTTATGCGTTTAGATAAATATCTGAAGGTATCCCGTATCATCAAGCGCAGAACCGTGGCAAACGAGGCGTGCGACAGCGGCCGTGTGATGCTGAACGATAAGATTGCGAGAGCCAGCGCGGAAGTTAAGGTCGGAGATGTGATCGAGGTGGCATTCGGAACAAAAGCCGTCAAGGTCCGTGTGACGAGCGTGCAGGAGACGATCCGCAAGGAAGATACGAAGGAAATGTTTGAATATATTTAGGAAAAACCTCACAGTAAAAAACTGATGAGGTTTTTTATGTAAGGCGCGAAAATGTACTAAAACATACTCTTTATTATACCGGAGTCCATAGATTCAAGTGAATCCATATGATATAATCGACTCGTTGTCACACCCAATCTGGCAACAGAAGGGGGTGAATGCATGGAGTCGATAATTTCATTTCTGGTTTCCGTTATGGCAAGTGTGATCGCATACTACATTTGCAAGTGGTTAGACGGAAACGACAGTGGCAATTAGCCCAAATGAAAACCCCAGAGAATGGCCTCTCTGGGGTTTTCGCTTGTGAATTGCATGGATACAATTTCATTTCTGGTTACCGATATTGTAGCATATGCAAAAATGTATTTCAATATACCAAAAGTGAAAAACAGCATAAAAATTTTTTTACTTCATATATTTAAAACATATTTACATATATGGGAGGTTTTTATGGAAGAGAATCCGGGAATGGCGCATAAGATCATTTTGAATAATCGGAATCAGGGAAATCTCACGGGGATCCTGGATGTGATCTCCTTTGACGAGAACACCATCGTGCTGGACACGGACATGGGACTTCTGACCATAAAGGGGAAAGACCTCCATGTAAACCGGCTGAGTCTGGAAAAAGGTGAGATCGATATTGAGGGCAGGACGGACAGCCTTGTGTATTCGGCGGGCGGCGGCGCGAAGAGCGGGGGATCATTTTTGGCAAAATTATTTAAGTAGTGGAAAAGCAGTGATGAAAGAGTTCATGAGGAAAAATTCAGGTAACCGCAGAAAATAGATCATGTGACGAAAAATAAGACCATGAAAGAGAAAATAAGCAGGAAATTTAAACTCGGAGGTGCCTTGTGAGTCCTTATCTTACTCTGGAAGTCCGCCTGGTTGGCATGAGCACGGTGCTCGGCTTTATTTTGATGGCGAGTTATGACTTTTTGCGGCTGTTTCGTTTTTTTGTTCCCCATGGGCGGCTGTGGACAGGGATCGAGGACTTTTTTTACTGGATCTATGCGGCTGTCATGACGTTTCTTCTGCTGTTTTACGAGAACAGCGGCATAGTTCGGGCGTACATCATTGCGTGTGTGTTTTTCGGCATGATTTTTTATGATAAAATCATTAGCCGGAATGTGTTTCAGCTATTGAAAAAGCTGAAAAAATGGTATAAGATTAAAAGGATAGAATAGTTTTGTTGGTTAGAACGGGACGGAAAATCCAGAAGGAAGCGAGAAATCATGGGGGAAAACCGGAACAGACGAAATAAAGGAAAATCGAAAAACAGTCTGGGCAACCGGATGGCGCTGATCGGAATTACGGTGGTCGTAGCGAGTCTTGCTGTGGTAGTCCATATCGGCGGCGCTTCCCTGAGAGAACGTGATCTGGAATATCAGGCGCGGGAACAGGCGCTTGAGAAGTCGCTCGCGAAGGAAGAGGCGAGAGCCGCGGAACTCGAGGAGTACCGCGTGTATGTCCAGACGAAGCAGTATATTGAGAAGGTCGCGAAGGAGAAGCTGGGGCTTGTAAATAAGGATGAGATCCTGTTCAAGGCCGATGAGTCGAACTAGGGCGAATCATGTCAGCAACTTTTAAAAATTAAATACGGGAATCCGACAAATATTTCCCGCCTGCCTGCATATAATAAAATGGCGTATTCTACGCCGTTAAAGCTGGTCATGGAGATCGGAACGGTCTTTGTGACAGGGTACGCAGGTTAGGAGGGATTTTTTGTGTTTGGAAATCGGGAGGTACATAGAAAGCTGTCCGGGGCCGGGGGCTATGCGGCGGGGAGACTTGCGGAGATCTCGGAGTCATTGGGGCAGCTTGCGAAGATCATGAAAAATTCCGGCGAAGATCCCGGACTTTCCAGGGAAGACGGGATCGCGGCACTGGAATCGGCGGCATCCATGGTCTGTGGGAGCTGCGATCGCTGTGGCATGAAACAGGAATGCCTGGCGGATCAGGACGGGGAGAACTATTTCCTTTATTATCTGCTCCGTTCTTTCGAGAAAAAGGGCGCCCTGGAATACCCGGACATGCCCAGGGAGTTCCTGGACCGGTGTCGGAAGAAAACAGATTATCTGCGGGAATTAAATAAAAGTCTTGGGCGGTCCACGATGAATCTCGCCTGGAAGAACCGGTTTCTGGAGAGCCGGGACGCGGTCATGCTGCAGTTTGAGGAGATGGCGGGGATCCTGGGGGAGTTCTCCGGGCAGATGGAGCAGGCGGCGGACGTGACGGAGGCGCTGGTTCCGGCGGTGCGTGCGGCGTTTCGGAAACGGCGGATCGCGCTGGAGGACATGCTCGTTTTGAAATATGGGGACGGACGCCGGGAGGCATTCCTCACGGCACGGACAGGAAATGGACGGTGTGTGACCGTGAAGGACATGGCGGCGCTGTTTGGACAGGCTGTGGGGGCGGAATTTGTCCCGGCGAGGAATGGGAAGACGCTGGTTACGAGAAAATCGTCCATGGTGCGTCTCATTGAAAAGGGAAGCTACCGGATCCTGTTTGGATGTGCGAAGACTCCGAAAGAGGGGGAAGAAGTCTCCGGTGATAATTATATGTTCCGGAATACGCTGCCGGGGCAGGTGGCGTTGAGTCTCTCCGACGGAATGGGGAGCGGACCGGCGGCGGGGGCTGACAGCGAGCGGGTCATGGAGCTGGCGGAGCAGCTTCTGGATACGGGATTTTCGGCGAGGTCTACGTTAAAGCTCATCAATACGGTACTCCTGCTGAATGGCATGGGTGACCGGCCGGCGACGATGGATCTGGGACTTGTGAACCTCTATACGGGGGTGCTGGAGATGATGAAGCTTGGGGCGGCGGCATCGTTTTTACTGCCGGACCGGCGGGGCGGCGGCGAGGCGGAAGTCCTGGAGTCGGAAACAGTCCCGGCGGGAGTGCTGAACCCTGTGGAACCGGTGATGATATCGAGGAAGCTGTGGGACGGAGATAAGATCATTATGGTCAGTGACGGAGTCCTGGATGCTATGCCGGGAGTGGAGAAGGAGAAAGCATTCCGGGAATTCCTGGATGGTCTGCCTGACGCGGGGGTGCAGGAGACAGCGGAGATGATCTTGACGTTTGCATTGTCGTTTGAGGGAGAGCCGCGGGATGATATGACGGTGCTGGTGGGCGGAATATACGGGTAAAGGTAATCACAAACGTACAAAGATTTTAGATATCATTACAGGAAAAACAGCGGAGAAGAAAATGGCAGGAAAAACAGCAGTGAAAACAGATGCAAAAGCGGGCAGGTTCCGGCAGAAAGTTCTTAGCTTTATGAAGAAAAAACATATGACAGACCGGGGAGACGGCGTCCTGACGGCAGTGTCGGGGGGCGCGGACTCGGTCTGCCTGCTTTTGCTTTTACATGAGATGGCGGCGGAGCTTGGAATTAAAGTCTTTGCATTTCATATGAACCATGGGATCCGCGGAGCGGAGGCTGACCGGGATGAGCGGTTTGTGATGGAACTCTGTGAGCGGTTAAACATTCCGCTCACCGTGGCGCATGAGAAAGTGGAAGAATATGCAGCGGAACATGGTTTATCTGGCGAAGAAGCAGGGCGGATCCTGAGATATCAGCATCTGGGAGAGACTGCGGAAAAGTATCAATGCGCGAAGATCGCTGTCGCGCATCATGAGGACGATGATGCGGAGACGGTGCTTTTGAATCTGTTCCGGGGAAGCGGACTTGCCGGACTTTCCGGGATCCGGCCGGTGCGGGAGAATATTATCCGGCCGTTATTATGTGTTTCACGGAAAGAAATTGAAGAATACTTAAAAGAGCAGGAACTTTCCTGGTGCGAAGACTCCACAAATAAGGAAAATGACTACACGCGGAATAAGATCCGAAACGAACTTCTGCCCTGGGTGACAGAGAATATAAACAGCCGGGCAGCAGAGCATATTCTGGCGGTGTCGGAGTTTGCGGCGCAGGCAGACGCATATTTTGAGATGGAAGCAGAGAAAATTCTGGAAGAAAGCTGTTCAAAAAGAAGAGAAGAGGCAGAACAGCCGAATTTCCAAAATGTGGGGGAAGCAGATGGAAGAGAGTCTGGGACAGGTCAGGGCTCGAAAGTGGCAGAAACTGAGATGAAAATGTGTACAAAAATCAACACAGACATTTTCGATCCCCAGCCCGAGATCCTGAAAACTTACATCGTCCGCCGCATGATCCTAAACGCCGCAGGAAAAGCGAAAGATATCACGGAACGCCATATCCGCTCCGTAATGGATCTCTCCGGTCCTGGCGGCGGTCATACCGCGGACCTGCCATATGGCCTCAAAGCGGTGCGTGGGTATGAGACATTAGGGATCGTACAGAGCAAAAAAGAAAAAAATCCATCGCAAATGTCTGAGTCAGATCAGAAGCAGGAGAGAAACACGGTTTTTGAAAATAAAATCAACCCGGAAACAGATATGGATGAGATTCTGGACCTGGGCGGAACACACATCCGCCTCCATGCCGTCCACCGGAAAAAAGAACTGGAAATTCCGAAAAACCAGTATACGAAATGGTTTGACTATGATAAAATAAACGTTGGATTATCCATAAGATACAGGAAAAATGGGGATTATCTCACGCTTTCCGGCGGCGGAAAAAAGAAGCTCCGCAGGTATATGATCGATGAAAAGATCCCGGAAAACGAGCGGGATCGGATCCCGGTCCTAGCAGACGGAGACCATGTATTATGGGTAGTCGGATACCGAATCAGTGATTATTATAAAATAACAGATGAGACTGAGCACATCCTGGAGGCGGAGGTGATCCTGCCTGGTGGGGGAGAGCCGGAAGGCGGCAGATAGGCAGGCATCTGGAATTGCAAAGGAGAAGATCATGGCTGATAAAATTCGTGTATTATTAAATGAAGAAGAAGTTGACAAGAGGATCAAAGAGATCGCGGAGCAGATCAACAAGGACTATGAGGGAAAAGAGGTTCATCTGATCTGTATCTTAAAGGGTGGCGTATTCTTTACCTGTGAGCTTGCAAAGCGCCTGACTGTCCCGGTTACACTGGACTTCATGTCCGTATCCAGCTACGGCAGCGGCACAGAGTCTTCCGGCGTTGTAAAGATCATCAAAGATCTGGACCAGCCGCTTGAGGGAAAGAATGTCCTGATCGTGGAAGATATTATCGACTCCGGGCGCACACTTGCGTACCTGATCGATATTTTACACAAGAGAAATCCGAATTCCATCCACTTATGCACTCTGCTTGACAAGCCGGAGCGCCGCGTAAAGAAACAGGTAAAAGTTGATTATACCTGCTTTACGATCCCGGATGAGTTCGTTGTAGGCTATGGCCTCGATTATGACCAGAAATACCGCAACCTTCCGTTCATCGGCGTTGTGGAGCAGCAGTAAGGAGGCACCTCAAGTTGAAACAGAACCAGCAGTTCCGCGGGATCGGTCTCGTCCTGCTTGTGATCGCGCTTATCACATTCGCGTCAAGCCTGACGAGCCAGGGGAGCTTATTCAGCCAGGAGATGACCCACCAGGAATTCATGGTGGCCGTGGAGAATAAGACCATCGAATCCGTAGACATCAATCAGAACCAGCAGCCGCCGACCGGAACCCTGGATATATTGCTGAAAAGCGGAGACCGGGCAGTTGTCGCAGTGTCCGATGTAAAAGAAGCAGAAAAACTTCTCCAGGAAAACTCTATCGATTATATTGTCGAGAATGTTCCACAGGAGAATTACCTGATGTCCGTTATCATCCCGGTAGCATTGAGCGCTGTGGTCATCATGTTCATGTTTATGTTCATGAACGCGAGACTCGGCGGTGGCGGCGGCGGAAACTCCAAGATGATGAATTTTGGAAAGAGCCGCGCGAAGATGAGCCGGACAAACTCCGTGAACTTCTCAAAGGTCGCAGGTCTTGAGGAGGAAAAGGAAGAGCTCGAAGAGATCGTTGATTTCTTAAAGAATCCGAAGAAATATACGGATGTGGGCGCGAGAATCCCGAAAGGAGTGATCCTCGTGGGACCTCCCGGAACCGGTAAGACACTTCTCGCGAAGGCCGTTGCAGGTGAAGCGGGTGTTCCGTTCTTCTCCATATCCGGATCTGACTTCGTTGAGATGTTTGTCGGTGTCGGCGCATCCCGTGTCCGCGACCTTTTCGAGGACGCAAAGAAGAACGCGCCGTGTATCGTCTTTATTGATGAGATCGATGCCGTTGCGAGACGCCGCGGTACCGGTATGGGCGGCGGACATGACGAGCGAGAGCAGACCTTAAACCAGCTCCTTGTTGAGATGGACGGTTTCGGCGTCAATGAAGGAATTATCGTTATGGCGGCTACAAACCGTGTAGATATCCTGGATCCGGCGATCTTAAGACCAGGCCGTTTCGACCGGAAGGTCGGAGTCGGAAAACCGGATATCCGCGGACGCGAGGAGATCTTAAAGGTCCACTCCAAGGAAAAGCCGCTGGGCGACGATGTAGATTTAACAAGAGTGGCACAGACTACAGCCGGATTTACCGGTGCGGATCTGGAAAACCTCTTAAACGAGGCGGCAATTCTCGCTGCAAAGCAGTCCCGCCGCTATATTCTCCAGACTGATATCGATCAGGCATTCGTGAAGGTCGGAATCGGTGCGGAGAAGAAGAGCAAGGTGATCTCCGAGAAAGAGAAGAAGATCACGGCTTACCATGAGACAGGCCACGCGATCCTGTTCCACGAACTCCCGGATGTTGGTCCGGTCCACACGATCTCCATCATCCCGACCGGCATGGGTGCGGCTGGATATACGATGCCGCTTCCGGAGAAGGATGAGATGTTCAACACGAAGAACAAGATGCTGGAGACCATCATGGTTTCCCTCGGCGGACGGATCGCGGAGGAGATCATCTTCGGCGATGTGACTACCGGCGCGTCTCAGGACATCAAGCAGGCATCCGCGATCGCCCGGGCGATGGTGACCCAGTACGGTATGTCTGAGAAGCTCGGAATGATCAATTATGGCAGCGATGATGACGAGGTATTCATCGGAAGAGATCTTGCGCATACGAGATCCTACGGCGAGCGTGTTGCCTCCGACATCGACAGCGAGGTTAAGCGGATCATCGACGAGTGCTACGCGAAGGCGAAACAGATCATTCTGGATCATGAGGATATTCTTCATAAGTGCGCGGCACTGTTGATCGAGAAAGAGAAGATCGGTCAGGAAGAGTTTGATCATTTATTTACAGGTGCTGAGGAAAAGTCTGCAGCAACAGAATAAATTTCTGCGTCGGCGGTTCCCTGGGCAGCAGAAAAACTCAAAAAAAAGCTTTGACGGGTCACTTTGGGTAAAACTTTAGAAACTTAAGTAAATCGACGTTTGTGAAAAAGAAATACAGCCAAACGTCGATTTTTTGCTTACAATGATAAAAATGCATAAAGAAAAAAGGAACAGTGGCAAAATGAACAAAAAAATTTTTCATGTTTTTAAATGTTTGTGCACACTTATCTGGATTCCTATGCTATATTACTACTCGTAACCCCCCAATACATTATATAGTTTTTGCTATACCCCATAAGAGACATAATACCTTTTCCGAAAGAAAGCCAGTGGTTCCCCCCGCTGGCTTTCTTTCTGTCTATTTTCAGAAAAAACGTGCAATCAGGTGTACAATCCTGTATAATAACACTTGTGAATCAAACGAATGAAAACAGAGACTGGTGACGCGGCTGAGTGTTTACGGCCGGCTGCGGCAGACCAATAAGGAGGCCATTCAAGATGTTGAAGGCGGCACTTTTCAGTGATGGGACAAAAGAGTACCGTATCCCGGAAGAGCCGGAGTGCGGGGAGAAAGTAAGACTGAGGTTCCGGACCGGGGGCGGGGATGTGGATCATGTTTATGCGGTGATCCGCGGTGCCGGGAGCCAGAACGGAAACGAACGGCTGGAACTTGAGAAAACAGAATCGGTCGGAAGATTTGATTTCTATGAGACAGAGATTTTAGTGGGGGAGACCCCGCTGAGATATGATTTTGAGATCGTAAAGGGAAATGAGGTCTGTTATTACAACCGTCTTGGCGTTCTGGAAGCGGGCGGCATGGACGCGCCCTTTGTGATCACGCCTGGATTCCATGTACCGGAATGGGCGAAGGGTGCCCTGATGTACCAGATCTTCGTGGACCGGTTCAACAACGGCGATCCGACGAACGATGTTCTGGGGGATGAGTATGTCTACATCGGATTCCCGGTAACGAAGGTGGAAAAGTGGGATGAGCGGCTTTCGGTTCTTGATGTGGACCGGTTTTACGGCGGTGATATTCAGGGAATCTGGGATAAGTTAGATTATCTTCAGAGTCTGAAGGTGGAGATTCTCTACCTGAGTCCGGTGTTCGTGTCTCCGTCGAACCACAAGTACGACTGCCAGGATTACGAGCACATCGATCCGCACTACGGCGTGATCGTGAAGGACGAGGGCGGGCTTGTGGCGGGAGACGCTACGGATAACCGGAACGCGAAGCGGTATTCCGTGAGGACCTCTGACCATGAGAACCTGGCGGCCAGCGATGAATTTTTTGCCCGTTTTGTACAGGAAGTCCATAGGCGGGGGATGCGGATCATCCTGGACGGCGTGTTCAACCACTGCGGCTCCTTCAATAAATGGATGGACCGGGAGAAGATCTATGAGAAGGATGGCGGATACGAGCCGGGCGCGTACCTGACGGCAGACAGCCCGTACCGGGATTTCTTCCTGTTTGGAAATCAGGACGGATGGCCGGACAATGATTCCTACGAAGGCTGGTGGGGACATAACACGCTGCCGAAGTTAAATTACGAGGGATCAAAGAAGCTGTACCAGTATGTGCTGGACATCGCGAAACGCTGGCTTTCCCCGCCTTATTCCATCGACGGCTGGCGGCTCGATGTGGCGGCGGATCTTGGACATTCGCCGGAGATGAACCACCGGTTCTGGAGAGATTTCAGAAAGACGGTGAAGGAGGCGAATCCGGATGCGCTGATCCTGGCAGAACATTATGGGGACGCTTCAGACTGGCTTTCCGGGGATCAGTGGGACACGGTGATGAATTACGATGCGTTCATGGAGCCGGTCTCCTGGTTCCTTACAGGCCTTGAGAAGCACAGCGAGCGGAAGGATGAACACCTGCTCCACAACAGCCAGGCGTTTATGTGCTCCATGCTCTCCAATATGAGCCGGATGCAGACGGGATCGCTCTACGCGGCGATGAATGAGCTTTCAAACCATGACCATTCCCGGTTTCTCACGAGAACGAACCGCATTGTGGGACGGCTTTATAAGCCGGAGGATGCGGAGAAAGCGGAAAAAGGCATTAATTATGGAACATTCCGTTCCGGCGCAGTGATCCAGATGACATGGCCGGGCGCGCCGACGATCTATTACGGTGACGAGGCAGGCGTCTGCGGATGGACGGACCCGGACAACCGGAGAACGTTTCCATGGGGAAAGGAAGATTTGGAGCTCACGGAATTCCACCGGTATCTGACGGGGATCCGGAACAGGACTCCTGTGTTCAGGCGGGGGGCGTTTAAGCCGTTGTTGGCGGAGAACGGCATGATCGCTTACGGAAGGTTCGACGCAGACGAGCAGGGAGTCGTCGTGGTGAACAGTGAGGACTATGCACAGAGAGTCCGGATCCCGGTATGGGAAGCGGAGGTGACCGCAGCCGCCATGGACCGTGTGATGCTCACGGACGCGAAGCGCTACAATGTGGGAAGACTGAAGTACCCGGTGGTGGATGGTGTGATGGAAGTGGAGCTTCCGGGAAATGGAGCGATGATCTTTATCGCGCGGAGTTCTGTGCAGGACGATGAAAAAACTGCTTGATTTTTGAATTAATGTATGGTATCATTTTGACTTGTCAGAATGATATGGGCGGATTCCCGAGTGGCCAAAGGGGACAGACTGTAAATCTGCTGCAACTTGCTTCGGTGGTTCGAATCCACCTCCGCCCATTAATTTAGGAATCTGGGAGTTCGGAAAGCCCATCTCGGGAACTGCGTCCCCGAGATGTACGTTGATTTGTAAATACAAATCAACGAATAAATTTCCAAATAAAATTCCTTATGTGAGCAAGCTCCCAACGGAATTTTCTTCGTAAATTTATTACCTTTCCTCTGTGCTTCCAAATTTATGCGCCCAGATAGCTCAGTTGGTAGAGCAGAGGACTGAAAATCCTCGTGTCGCTGGT
>CABVBU010000034.1 GCA_902496665.1 uncultured Clostridium sp.
GCTGACCGTAAGAAAACATAGGCTGGAAGGCAAAAATCCCATCAGCGAAGCTGATCTGGAATGGATTTTTGCACGTAACTATGAAGGTACTGAATAGTTACGTTTTTTCTAAGTAAGGTTTATCAACGAACCTCTATACACTCTCTGTGAAACAGAAACCAGAATTGCTCCTTAGTATCCTCTCTCTTCCTTCGCCTTCTCCGCAAACTCTGAATCCGCAAAGTTCATGATGACCTGTCCGAACATCTGGTTCGCGTTGTCGGTGTCGCCCTTTGCCTTGTACACCATTCCCATGTTGTAGATGACTTCCGGGTTCTTGTCGTTGAATTCCATGTATCTCTCATAATAGCGGAGTGCTGAGTCGTAGTCCCCGACAGAGTTTGACTGGGCTGCTGCCGCCATAAGAACTGTCGGGGCGTTGGCATCCATGTCCGCCTTGATTTCATTTAAGATCGCAACAGAGCTGTCGTCCGTGATCTTCGACTGATCCATATCCACATAAGTCAGAACCGCCGTGTTCGTATCCCCTTTGCGGTACGCGTCCAGGATCTTTGCGAGCGCCGCGTACTGGTTCACTGTGCTTCCGGAATCGCCTTTTAAGTCATTTAACTGGCCTTCCGCGTCCTCCTTCTGCTTCTGGTAATCCTCAACCTGGAGCTTCAGCTTGTCCGTCTCCTGGTTCGCGAGATTTAACTTATCCGTGTAGGACTGCATCTCCTGATTATGTTCATAGTTTAACGTTCGCTCCCTCGCCGGCATGATGAGGAACACGACCATGACCGCACCCAGGACAAGACCGATACCGATGTTGATGATGGACTGCCAGCCCGTGTTCTCCTTGTAGGTCGGAGGCAGAATAACGTCATCGTCCTGCATCTCCCTGTGGGAGAACGCGTTCTTCATCTTCCGTTTCTCGACCTCCGCCTTGCCGGTACGGCTCTTTACGTATTCCATGTACCTGGTGGCTTTTTCGTTATTGTTATCGATCTGAAGTACCTTAAACAGGGATTTTCCGGCTTTCGTGTAGTCCCCGTGCTCCATGTAGAGAAGTGCCAGAAGCAGATGCGCTTTCACGAAATTCGGCTTCTCGTCAACGATCCTCTTAAGCTGCAGGACTGCCAGATCATCGCTGTCATTCTGGGCATAGAATAATGCCTGATTGAACTTCTTTACCATCTGGCTCGCGATCTCAAGCTGTCCCGGCTTTCTCTGGACCTCATCGAGGTAGTAGTCCGCCCGGTTTCCATCCGGCTGGAGATTGATGCTGATGACCCACTGGATCAGCGCATCTGACGTCTCGCCCATCTCGTAAAAGATCAGTCCGAGAAGGTTTCTGGCATCTGTGTGGTATTTATTAAACTGCAGGGCGCGTTTTAAGAATCTCGCCGCCCCGGAAAGGTTTCTCTCCTTTGCCATTTCCAGACCGCGGTTGTAGTAGCTGTTGGCCGCGTACTGGATCTTCTGCATCTCATCCATATATTACTTTTCCTTTTTGATATCCTTCATGATGTCCATCATAATATCTGCCATATCTGTGAGGTCACTCTTTACGATGGCGTCGCTGACCGCCTCCACCTCAAGACTCGGCTTGAAGCGCTCGATCTCTTCCTCAAAGTTGATCATTTTTCTCCTCCTCTGATGCCCCGGCAGCAGCATACTGTCACCGGAACTCACTGCATGTCAATCTGCACCTGAAAATGCTCTGTTGATCAGATCCGCGGTCCACTGTTCTGCTTTATTTGCCGCATACTGGAACGGTCTGCTTAAATTGTGCCTTGGCTGATCTGTTCCTTTACTTCCCCTGCAAGATATAGCGATCCCGCAATAAACGTGAGATCCCGCTCTCCATGCAGGCTAAGCAGTTCCTTCAAGGCATGTTTCACATCCTGGCTCACCCGGCACTCCATTTTCTCTCCGTATTCCGCCCGCAGTTCTTCCGCCTCCGCTTCCAGGTCTTTTATGGAAAGTGTCCGGTGTGACTCCATTTTCGACAGGATCCACAGATCCGGTTTCAGCCGCTCTGCGATCTCGCCAAGCATCCTATGATGATCCTTGTCCGCGGAAACCGCAAACAGGATCCTCACATGATCCGGCTTCCGAAGTTCCTTTAATCTGCAGGCCGCATCGAGAAACGCCCGGATCCCGTCCTCATTGTGTGCCCCGTCAAGATAGACACCGGAGCTGATCTCCTCCATTCTTGCAGGCCATTTTGCCTTCTTTATCCCCGCTGCCGCCTGTCCAGGCGTCACCGGAAGCCCGGAAACCTCCAGTGCCCGGATCGCCAGAGCCGCGTTCATGAGCTGATAAGGAGCCGCAAATGGGATCTCAAACAGAATCTCTTCACCACGATAGAAAAAGCTCATTTTCTGGTATCCCGCCGCGCCCGGATCCACCGGATCCGGAGATTTTACGAGACGGGTTCGAATCCCGCGACGGACTTCATCCGGTGTCACGGGAAATCCTTCAGATTTCATTTCCTTTGCTTTCGCAAAGATCACCGCCGCTGCTTCCGGTGAACTGTCATCATACACCACAGGACGCCGGGACTTTATGATCCCCGCCTTATGCGCTGCGATCTCCGGGATCGTGGATCCTAAAAACGCTGTATGGTCGATGCTGATGGATGTGATGACGGAGACCAGCGGTTCTTCCACAACATTCGTCACATCGTTTGTTCCGCCCATTCCGGTCTCTAAGACCAGTATCCTTACCCCGGCATTCCGGAATATGCAGAGTCCCATGTAAAATAAAAATTCAAAATAGGTGGGATGGGGCTCTCCTCTCTTTTCCCATATCCCGCAGGCATGCTGTACCTCCAGAAATGCCCTGATAAATTCCGGCTCCGGGACTATCTCCCCATTTATAAGAAACCGCTCCCGGATATCCACAAGATGGGGGGACACGAATGTCCCGCAGGGAATTTTTGTTTCCCGGATCATGGAAGTAAGGAATGCGCAGACGGAACCCTTTCCGTTGGTTCCCGCCACATGGATCACCTGAAATTCCCGGTCCGGTTCTCCCAGAAGACCAAGGAATTCCCGTACTTTTAAAAGACTGCTCTTTTTTCTCGCATATCCCGGGATCGCCTCGATCTGATCCCAGGCTTCCTGCATCGTTATGTACTCCAAGAAATCGCCTCCTGTTGTGACCTGCAATCGGAACGCTGTCTGGCGGTATTCCCGGTACAGAAAATATCTGCCGTAAACGGCAACGTTTCTTTCACTTATGATACCTGTTTATGGTATTTTTTGCAACCAGAACATGTCGGAAAGATTCGACAGGATTACTGTATCCCACGGTATTTTGTGAACGGAAAAATGCTGTATGATACAGTGCCGGCAGCAGTCTGCTCCTCCCATAAAATGAACAGCCACAGGCCATAAAACCTGCGGCTGCCCTGACAGCAGGTCATTTCACCCGCTGCCCTTTCCTGCTGAAACCATTCAGCACTTCCATGCCATGGTCATATTTTCATCGATTACTTACCAAGCTGAGCCAGACGAGTCTTCACCTGCTCCATCATCTCGGTGTACTTCTGGAGTTTTGCCTTCTCCTCATCGATCTTCGCCTGCGGTGCCTTGCTTACAAACTTCTCATTCGCAAGCATTCCGTTTACGCGGGCAAGCTCTTTTGTGAGGCGCTCCTCTTCCTTCTTTAAGCGCTCGGTCTCCTTCTCGATATCGACAAGCTCTGCGAACGGCATATAGATCGCAGCCTTCGGGATCACTGCGGATACAGCGTCCTCGCCGATTCCTGTCTTATCCTTCTGGATCACTACCTCGCTGGCGGAAGCAAGGGTACTGAAGAATACACGGCTGTTCTCGAAGATATCCGTGAGTTCGGCATCCTCAGTCACAACAAATACTTTTGCCTTTCTGCTCGGCGGAACGTTCATGGATGTGCGCACGTTACGGATTGCGCGGACAGCCTCTTTGATGACCTCAACCGCGTGCTCGTCTGCCGCAAAGTTCCACTCATCCTTATATACCGGCCAGGAGGAGATCATGATGGACGGCTCCTCGTCCTGTAAATTGCAGAAAATCTCTTCTGTGATAAACGGCATGAACGGATGTAAGAGCTTTAAGGAATTGATCAGAACCGTCTTTAAGGTCCAGATCGCAGCCGCCTTCGTCCGGTCCTCATCGTTCCAGAGACGCGGTTTTACCATCTCGATGTACCAGTCACAGAATTCCTCCCATACGAAGTCGTAGACCTTCTGGAGAGCGATTCCGAGCTCGTACTTGTCCATGTTTTCCGTTACTTCCTTCGCAAGGTCATTGACCTTGGAGAGGATCCATTTATCTGCTGCCGTAAGGTCTGTAAGCTTTGCCTCGCCTGCCGGAGCCTTCTCGATATTCATCATGATGAAACGGCTCGCGTTCCATACCTTGTTTGCGAAGTTTCTGCTGGCCTCTACTCTCTCCCAGTAGAAACGCATATCGTTGCCCGGTGCGTTTCCTGTCATAAGTGTCATACGGAGAGCATCCGCACCGTACTTGTCGATCACCTCTAACGGATCGATACCGTTTCCTAAGGACTTACTCATCTTGCGTCCCTGAGAATCGCGGACAAGACCGTGGATCAGGACAGTGTTGAACGGGCACTCGCCTGTCTGCTCAAGTCCTGAGAATACCATGCGGATGACCCAGAAGAAGATGATATCGTATCCGGTAACGAGAACGTCGGTCGGATAGAAGTACTTCATCTCATCCGTCTCCTTCGGCCAGCCCAGTGTGGAGAACGGCCATAACGCGGAGGAGAACCAGGTATCAAGGGTGTCCTCATCCTGCTTTAAATGTGTGCAGCCGCACTTCGGGCACTTCTCCGGCATCATCTTCGCAACGGTCATCTCACCGCACTCTTCACAGTAGTAAGCCGGGATCCTGTGGCCCCACCAGAGCTGTCTGGAGATACACCAGTCGCGGATTCCCTCGAGCCAGTGGAGATATGTCTTACCGAAACTCTCCGGAACGAATCTTAATTTGCCGCTCTTTAAAGCCTCGATGGCCGGTTTTGCCATCTCGTCCATCTTTACGAACCACTGCGGTTTTACCATCGGCTCTACGGTTGTGCCGCAGCGGTCGTGGGTACCAACGTTGTGGCTGTGCGGAACGATTTTTACGAGAAGTCCCATTTCCTTTAAGTCCTCGACCATGGCTTTTCTCGCCTCATAGCGGTCCATGCCGAAGTACTTGCCCGGAACATTGATGGTCGCGTCATCGTTCATGATGCAGATCTCTTCCAGGTTGTGGCGTTTTCCGACCTCGAAGTCGTTCGGGTCGTGGGCCGGTGTGATCTTTACGCAGCCGGTTCCGAATTCCTTGTCAACATACTCGTCGGCGATCACCGGGATCTCGCGGTCTGTGAGCGGAAGCTTTAACATCTTTCCGATGATGTCTTTGTAGCGCTCGTCCTCCGGGTTTACGGCAACGGCGGTATCGCCGAGCAGTGTCTCCGGTCTCGTTGTGGCGATCTCGACGAATCTTCCCTCTTCGCCCACGATCGGGTAGTTGATGTGCCAGAAGAAGCCGTCCTGCTCCTTGTGCTCTACCTCGGCATCGGAGATGGATGTCTTGCAAACCGGACACCAGTTGATGATTCTGGATCCCTTGTAGATGTATCCTTTTTCATAAAGGCGTGTAAATACCTCTAAAACAGCCTCGGAACAGCCTGCGTCCATGGTGAAACGCTCTCTATCCCAGTCAGCGGAGGAGCCGAGCTTGTGGAGCTGTTTGATGATCCTTGTGCCGTACTCATCTTTCCATTTCCAGGCCTCTTTTAAGAATCCTTCACGTCCGAGGTCATTCTTGTTGATGCCCTCTTTCTTTAACTTATCGATGACCTTGACCTCGGTAGCGATCGCCGCATGGTCCGTTCCCGGCTGCCAGAGTGCCTCATAGCCCTGCATTCTCTTGTAACGGATCAGGATATCCTGCATCGTATTGTCGAGGGCATGTCCCATATGGAGCTGTCCTGTGATATTTGGCGGAGGCATTACGATCGTGAACGGCTTCTTGCCCTCGCGTCTTCCTCTCTCCGCGTCAGCGTGGAAATATTTGTTGTCCAGCCATTTCTGGTACAGACGGTCCTCAATGTCCGCCGGATTGTAGGTCTTTTCCAGTTCTTTCATGGTTTTCTCCTTAAAAATTTATCGATGGGTTTCTGAAAAATTGTTTTTTGTAACTGCGGCAATATGGAGCAGTTACTGCTTTTCAATTTACTTTTTTATTATCAGCGCAAAATGCGCAGACTTACTTGATCTTTTTTCTACATCTGCTTTCTCACGACAGCGTACTCGTCATCCAACTGATAGAATCCGCAGGAAAAATCACTTCCGCGCAAGAACGCCGACATTTCGTCCTCGTCCAGATCTGCCTCACAGACGTAATATCCATACTCGTCGTCGTATGTGTAAAAGGCGCAGGTCTCGCAGTTCGTGATCCGTACTTTTTTCTGTTTTGTGTCTTTTTTCACCATCATGGACTCCTCTCCGGAAAAGCAGTTTCTCTGCGCTGCGCATTCAACGGTATTGCGCCCGGCTGCTTAACTTCTCTTTCCAGTAAAAAGAAAAGCCCTCTGCATTCTCATGCAAAGGGCGAATCACCGCGTTACCACCTTTATTCACCATCCTGGATCTCAACCGATCCGTCAGATGGCATCTCTTCGTTCTTAACGAGGTTTCTCCCCGGGAACGGCTACTTTTCATTTCACCATTCCGGCTCCGAAGCTACCTTCCATTTTTGCATTCCCGGACCGACTTCCAGCCTATGGTCAGTCCTCTCTGAAGGTGCAAAAAATGTACTCCTCTTCTTCCCAGCCTTTTTATATTTCTCAGACCAAAACTATTTTCGTCCGGTCAGAATCACCGTTGAACTTTTCAACTGCTCTTTCCTAATATAGTAGAATCCAGATAAAATGTCAAGGAAAACATGTCCCGCAAGTCTTTTCCGGCTCACAAAACAAGCCGCCTGCCTTATAACATTCTCCGATATTCCATCTTCCACTGATTCAGCATCTCCCCCGCCGCCGCGATCCGGCCGGCCGGGTCTTTCTCAAATACAGCGGCAAGCTTCAGCGTCTCCGGCGCCTTCTCCGCCTCTTCTCTCGCCTCTTCCACTCCTTTATTCCAGACTTCCTTATCGTCCTCCCCGATCATCTCCTGGAATTTATCCTTAAGCACAAGCTCCGGATTCAATACTGTTAAGAAGTACATGCGCTTCACATACTCCGCCTCCGGCTTCGCATTCCAGGCATTCTCATAGGCATGCATGGCTTTCTGGTAACAGAAGAGTTTCGCGTAGCAGGCCGCGATATTGTTCCAGACCTTTCCCCGGAAATCCCCGGAGAGATGGCGTCCGGCCCCGTCTAAGATCTGCTCATAGATCGTGACCGCTTTTCCGAAAAGATCCAGACCATAGAAATAATCTGCGCGGCGCTTCTCGTACTCTTCCTCTGAGAGTTTTTTCAGTCCGTTCACGGTCTGTCGGTAAGCTGCCTGCTCCTTCGGGGTATAGTAATTGCATTCCTTGAGGATCAGGTACAGGATCTCCTCCGTTGCCCCGTGGCTGTCCATCCATTTTTCCACCCGCTCCGCGAGAAACGGCATCCGGAGCTCGCTTCTTAAAAACTCAGTCAGGCGTTTGTCAATAAAGTCCTCCAGCACCAGCAGCGGATTGTTGTAGATCACATAGCAGAGCTCCTGGGAGGAGTAGATATGGATCCCAAGATCCTCGATATAAAGCGGAACCGTTACCGGCTCCTGTCTGCAGAGAATCAGGCTCATAATGTCACCTCCTGACGGACCACCGCGTCCGTCTTCGGGAACAACTCCCCGAATCCCTGGTCCGTGAGCTTGACCACCATAGTCTTCTCATCTAAGAATCCCACAGCCACCCGGATCTTCGTCGTTTTGTTCGGGCGGTCCGGGAATCCCTCAAGGGCGATCTTCACGGTCCGTTTTTTCTTCGGCTCCTGCTGCGGCGTGATCGTAAAGCTGATCTCCTTCTCTCCGTCCGGGATCACTTCCACCACGCTTCTCGCCTCGTACCAGCTCTCACCGGCGGATGCCAGCTCAATATCCGTCTTCGTTTCCCGCTTCATGACTTCCAGTGACACCGTTGACTTTAATTTTCCCTCACAGAGGCAGACAAAAGCCCCGGAACCCCTCTCGTCCAGATACTCCTCCGCCTTCATGGCAGCTCCCTTCGCGAAGATGGCCGTCTCCACAAAGACTCTTCTCCGGTTACAGATCTGTTTCATAAATTCCGGCGCCCAGTCGGTTCTCGCGAAACCTTTTCCCGTCAGGAAGATCGAGGAAAAGATCTTTTTCTGTAAAAACCGCTCTCCACAGGCACACAGGATCTTGTCTGCCATCTTTGCCCCGGAGCCTGTATCGAGAACGCTGAGGCTGAAGCCCTCTTCCAGCTCCTCATGCTCCGCGATGGCTGTCATCTGGCGCGGTCCTCTCGTGACCTTCAATTCATAGTAGCGCAGGTCCTCATCGGATAATGAGAACATGCCAACCTGGCCGCCCCAGACATCTCTTCTCTGGTTCAGCACATAGTAGACGAAGCATTCCGTGTGGCTTGCGATATGGACATTTCCTCTCGGGATCCCAAGGGCTTCCACACTGGCCGTGAGTCCCTCCAAAAGCTTCATCTCCATATTTTTGAGGCTGATGACCAGCTCATCGATCTTCTGTCCGCCATACTCCGCGCGCACCATGGCGAGGATACTGCCTAAAAATCTCTGCAGCAGTTCCATTCCGCCGTACTTTACACCTCCGATGGTGGACGTTCCTTCTTTTGCCGCCAGGCTTAAAAGCTTGTCAACAATGACTCCCTCGCCCACCAGCGTATATTTATATGCATCTTCCCCCACATACCACTCTTCCGCGGATTTTTTTCTGCAGATGACGGTCGGGAGCATCCACGCCTCCTCACGGCCCAGAACAGCCGCCTGGGTGTAGGTATCGCAGAGGTCGATGCCAACGATCAGTTTCTCCATTTATTTGTCCTCATTATGCCAGACGGAACAGTTTTTTCGCGATCTGACTGTCCGTCACATATTCTGTCATGCTTTCTTTTAATTTCCGGTCGTCCTTCATTCCGAGATAGAGGTTCATGGCATTTAAAGCCGTGAAGCGGTTTCCCTTGTCCCCCGTTGCCGGTTCGCTGCAGGTCACTTCGCCCTCCGCCTTTTTCACCAGTCTGCCGTCCTCATTCTCCCAGATCTCGTACTCCATGATCTCGCCGTCAAACAGGAGTTTCTGGCGCACATAGATCCCTTTATAGACCATGTTCATCTCTTCCTCATGGAACTCTTCCTCGTCCGGCAGGATCCTGATCTTTAAGATCGGTCTTCCGTCCGGCCGTCCATGGTACTCGATGATCTCTTTATCCATGACCTCGCCCGGCATATCCACATATTTTGCAAGATCCTTGTACCACGCGAATACCATACCTCTGGCGGAAAGGATATCCATCATCCGGGAGAGCAGGGTCTTCTGCTCCTCAGTGATCTGTGCCAGAGTCGAATAAAATTTCGCCAGCGCCAGAAGATAGATCTCCGGCACCTTCCGAAGCTCCATACCGTGGATCGCGCCCTCCAGATAAGCGAATACCTTATCCCCCGGGACTGTGTCACGCAGGAAGTATTCCGTACACTTCACCGTAAAGTACGCCTTCACGATCACATCGCTGGTCTCTTTTCTCGACGCGTAAAGGTCAAATACCGTGTCCATATGCTTCTCACAGCCGGAGAACAGGCACTGGGCCAGCAGGCGTTCCTCAAGGTCATATGTCTCCACATGGGTCTTCACAGCTTCCGCAAGGATCCTGAACATGGATTCCCCGCTGCCGTTATAATGCTCGCAGAGATAATCCAGGATCACGCTGTCCCCGTGTCCGTCCGAAAATACACGCCCCGCAAGGTGGAGGAGCAGGTCGTCCTCCTCGAACATCCGGTCTAAGATCAGCTGGGATACCAGAGCCGCGAGACGTTTCACACGGATCTGCTCCTCGCCGAACTCCTTTATCATCTCGTATGCCTGAACCATGTAATTCTGAACGATCAATGTCTCGCAGACATCCACACGTTCCAGTCTGGAGAGCGTCCTCTTGTCAAGCTTTAAAAGGTACGCTCCGCCCTCCGCATCCATGGCCTCATCGTCGCCTAAAAGCGCCGCGCGGTAATAGGAAATGATCCTCGTGAGCATTTTCTGCTGGTAGGCCGGCTTCACCGGAAGTGTATCCAGAGCAGTCTCGATCCCGGTCACATCTTCCTTCTCAAGGTCCTTTTTCTCCATGATCTCCAGACACGCCTTCATCTTTAACATCGGGTGGTCCGGGTACATCTCAAAGCATTTTTCTTCCAGTTCCTTTTCATCGAGAACCGGCTCCTTCGTATATTCCACATCCATGTACCGGTTTCCGAAGGTATCCTGGAACATGATCACACTGTCCTCAAAGAACAACGGCACATAGGCGGTCTGATTCTGCAGCGGGTAGGCATCCTCACCGGTCAGGATCTCGTTGGAAACGATCACATACTTCATTGCCGCATCCTTCACCTGGATCCGGTTTGCCTTTAAGATACCGGGCAGCACCCGGGCTACCTGATTATCGATCATATCGCGGTAGATGATATGCTTGTAGATCACCGCAAGTCTCCTGTTGATCCGGGACTCAAAAAGCTGCTCCATGGCAAACTTTTCCATCTCCCGCTCGTACTTTTTATAGAGCGGATCGTCCTGCGGAATATAGGCCGCCACATTGGCATAGAGGGCTGCACGGCTCTTCTGGTCCAGATGGGCGCTCTCATAGGAGAAGTACAGCAGTACCTGGCGCGGCATCATCTTATCATAATCCTCCGGCAGTGCGTAGAGGAAGTATTCATAGATCCTCGTGAGGCTGATCTCCTCATTGATTCCCTTCTCATACCAGGAAAAGCTCTCTTTTCCGCGGGCATTTCCCTTGATCAGCAGACAGCACACCGCCGTCAGCATGTCCTTTTCCGGATACTTCTCATAGAGCTTCGCGAGCAGGCGGTAATACAGGCGGTGGAAGAATTTCGCTCCCGGTGCCAGCTCGCAGATCCGCTCCGCCAGCTCCTGCCCCACAAGGCCATTCATGACTCCGTAGTAGAGGGCATGGATCTCAAAAGCATCCATCGTCTTTAAGAGTTCCGGATTCTTCCCGAAGAGACGCACCGTCTCAATATAGAGGAACGGGCTGCGGCAGCCGTTCTTAAACTGCGTTTTGAAGCTCTCCGCGAGGGCTTCCTCCTCCTCGTACATCTCCGGCAGCATCTTTAACTGCAAAAGCTGCAGGTAGAACCGGCCGTTGACGTCCTCCAGCTTTTTCCTGAACAGGCGTACCACAGCGTCCTTTTTCTCCTCGTCCGGTTCCAGACGGTACTGCAGGTACTGGTAATAACAGTAGAGGGTTCCGATCCGGTCTCTGAGGGCAGAGACAGTATCCCACGCATCGTCCAGACATAAAGCCGCCTGATCCGGTCTCTCCGCGTCCAGATAAGTCTCCGCCTGCAGGAGGGACAGGATCACAGAGCCGCCGTTTGCGCCGCGGATGGCATCCAGCTCATTCTGGATCTTTCCGAGGACAGCTTTTTTCTCATAGAGACCGCTCTCGTAGGCCTCACGGAGCTTCATGTACCGGCAGACACCCGCTTTGCTGATCTCGCCCTCAGCGCGCTTTCTATCCGGCTCCTCTCCCATAGCCTCGATCCGGATCACGGTGTCGCCGTGGACGGTAAGAAGGCGGATCGCACCGAGGTTCTTTCCCTTGTGCATCCTCTCCGGGTGGATCCTGAACCGCAGATCCAGACGGTCCTCTTCGAAATCCGCCTGAGTGATGACCTTCTTCGGGATCTCGATGAAATCGCCGTCAGCGCGGACCTCCATGTAGAGATATCCCCATGTGTTTTTCCGCAGGACGACCTTGTCATTCACGATATCCTTCGGCTTGTCATAGACCTTCTTTGCCGTGGATAAGGTCAGCTCGATGGGTTCCTTCACTCCCGTCGCCAGAAAGAATTCTTCCAGCGCATTCTGGCGGTTTCCATGTCCCCTTAATCCTTCATAGATCGTGCGGATCCGCAGATCCTTAAACAGCGGCGCTTCCGTAAAATCCCGGTACTCCATGAGGCGCAACGCCAGTTCCATATCCTTTTTCGCCAACTCCACAAAATCATCCATAGACTTTAATGTGGACAGGACGCGGACAGACTCGATCATTTCCACACGAAAAAGAAAAGGAACCTCCAGTTCTCCGCTGTTTGTCACAAGCGTGAAGTTTCCCTTGATCAGGTCTCCGTTCTCGCACCAGGAGGTGTCGACTTCGTAGACAATATGGTTTCTCAGGCCCCCGAAGGCGTTCTTTAAGATCTTCACGCGGCTGTGGCTTGAGTAGGCAAGGCCTTTGATATATAAATTGTTCTCACTTGCTAAGTATAGCTCTCTTTTATAAACCGTATCGCTCCCCAGAGTCTCCTCGACCTTCACAGGATCCAGAAACAGCTTCGGCATCTCCGCGTCCACGATTCCTCTGGAAAGGCGCATGATCCGTTCTCTCATATATTTTTCACCTTATATTTATAATCCGATTATGTACGAAGGCTGCAGGTTCCGCCAACGCTTCCGATTCCGCATTGTAAGAAGCATCTGCCAGCCTGTACTTTCTTATGGTCATCGCAGGCATATGCTCAGACCTGCTGATTTATTACGTGGTATCATCATAGCACATTTCCTGAGCAAATTCACTACAAATTTCGACCTTTTTCATATGATGGAAGAAAAAGGGCTTGAATACCGCTGTGGAAACCTGTAAAATAGATGTATTCGCAGTGATTAAAAGGAGCTTCCCGTGTTCTGCCTGTAAGACCGGTTCCGCCTGATCACCACATCCCGTGTAACTGTGCTTTTCACCGTTACCAATGATTTTTCGCCAAAGGAGCTTACGTGTATGTTATCTGATCCGATCACGCTCTACAAACTTATGATCCTCTACATGCTGGACCACGTCAATTTTCCCCTGACAAACTCCCAGCTCACGGATTTTTTCCTGGATCACGAATATACGACATACTTTACGCTCCAGCAGGCGTTAAACGAACTGAAAGAAGCGGGGCTGATCCGGATGGAATCCACCCATAACTCCTCCCGCTACGAGATCACCAAAGAGGGCGATGACACCCTCTCCTTCTTTGGAAACAACATCTCTCCGGCAATCATCGATGATATCGACAGCTACTTAAAGGAGAACAAATTCCGCTTAAGAAACGAGGTCGGCGTCATCTCCGATTTCTATAAATCCACAAATCAGGACTATATCGTCCACTGTGAAGTCCGGGAAGGCAAATCTGTCCTCATCGGCTTCGACCTCTCCGTCCCCGACAAGGATCAGGCTGAGACTATGGCCAGCCACTGGAAGGAGCGAAGTCAGGATATCTACGCTTATGTGATGAAGACCTTGATGAAAGGCTGAGATATGCGTTTTGAAGTCTGCCTCCGGCAAATTTTCTTAACGTACGTGAAAACGGCACCTGCCGCAGTAAAAATTCTGCGGCAGATGCCGTTTTTCAGTACTTCTGAAATTTAAAGGTCCTGCTGTGCCTCCTTAGCAGCCTTCTTTGCCGCCCACTCCGCAGCTTTCTCCGCCTGGATCTCCTCCTCCGCGGTCAGAAGATCTTCTCCTGCTGCCATCTTGTCAATAAGATTCCAGATGTCCTCCCGGCCCTGCTTTGTCTCGGCGGAGAACGGGATCAGGATGTCCTGTTTTTCCATGCCGAGACCGGTGCGGATGAGTTTTACCTGCTTCTGAATCTGGCTGCGCTTGATCTTGTCAAGCTTTGTGGCGATGATGACCGGACGGAAGCCGTTGTAAACGACCCAGTCGTACATAGTCTTGTCGTTGGCGGACGGCTCGTGGCGGATGTCCACAAGAAGGAAGACGCACTTTAGCATCTGGGACTTGTGGAGATAGTTCTCGATCATCTTGCCCCACTTCACCTTCTCAGACTGCGGAACCTTCGCGTAACCGTAGCCGGGAAGATCCACGTAGTAAAGATCTCCGTTGATGTTATAAAAGTTGATCGTCTGGGTCTTTCCCGGCTGGGAGGACGTTCTCGCCAGTGCTTTCCGGTTCATGAGCGCGTTGATCAGGGAAGATTTTCCCACGTTTGATTTTCCCGCGAAGGCGAACTCCGGCAGCGTGTTCTCCGGCAGTGTGCTCGTCACGCCGCAGACGGTCTCAAGTTCCACATTTCTGATTACCATATATTTCTCCTTATATTACACAAACGCTTCACGAACCACGTCATCCATGGTCTTTACGAACACGATCTCCATGCCTTTCGTGATCTCCTTCGAGATCTCTGCCATATCCGGACGGTTCTTATCCGGCACGAGAACCTTCTTCATATGTGCCATTCTTGCTGCCAACGTCTTTTCCTTTAATCCGCCGATCGGCAGTACCCGGCCTCTCAATGTGATCTCACCGGTCATGGCAACACTTGCGCAAACCTTCTTTCCGGTCACCGCGGAGAGCATGGCTGTTGCCATCGTAATGCCCGCAGACGGACCATCCTTCGGCACGGCACCCTCCGGGATATGTAAATGCAGGTCATGTTCCTTAAAATACCTGCTCTCCACACCGTACCGGTCTGCCACGGAACGAACGTAAGTCAGCGCGATCTGCGCGGATTCCTTCATGACATCACCCATCTGTCCTGTCATCTGAAGCTTTCCATCGCCCGGCATTACATTTACTTCGATCTGAAGTGTGTCGCCGCCGACGCTTGTCCACGCGAGGCCCCTCACGATTCCGACCTCGTCCTCCTCATTGGCATTCTCGAAGGTGATCTTCTCTTTTCCAAGATACTTCTGAAGATTTCCCTCTGTGATATGCACAGTTTTTTTCTTCTTTTCCAGAAACTCCCTCGCCGCTTTTCTGCAGATCTCACCGATCCGGCGCTCTAAGTTTCTCACACCGGCCTCTCTCGTATAGTTGTGGATGATCTTCTCCAGCGCCTTGTCGCTGAAGGAAAGCATCTCCTCCGTAAGGCCGTTTCTCTCTAACTGTTTCGGAATGAGATACTTCTTTGCGATATGGAACTTCTCGTTCTCTGTATAGCTGGATACCTCGATAACCTCCATACGGTCAAGGAGCGGTCGCGGGATCGTCGACGCATCATTTGCCGTCGCGATAAAGAGAACGCCTGAGAGATCCAGCGGGATCTCCAGATAGTGGTCGCGGAACTTCACGTTCTGCTCCCCATCAAGGACCTCCAAAAGTGCTGAGGAGACATCTCCCCGATAGTCGGCAGAGACCTTATCGATCTCATCTAAAAGCATTAGCGGGTTTGCCACGCCTGCCTGACGCATCGCATCGGCGATACGCCCCGGCATGGCTCCCACGTATGTCTTTCTGTGTCCGCGGATCTCCGCCTCGTCGTGAATGCCGCCAAGACTGATCCGGACATACTTCTTTCCGAGGGCGCGGGCAACCGATCTCGCAATGGAGGTCTTACCTGTTCCGGGCGGTCCCACAAGGCAGAGGATCGGGCTTGTGCCTTTCTTTGTGAGGGCACGGACCGCAAGGAATTCCAGTACACGGTCCTTAACCTTCTCCAGACCATAATGATCCTCCTCCAGGATCTCCTTCGCGTGAATGATATCCTGATTATCCCTTGAGACCTTCTTCCACGGCATCTCAAGCACCGTCTCGATATAGGTACGGAGAACATTCGCCTCCTGACTTCCTCCCGGCATGCCCTTGAAACGCTGGATCTCTTTTTTGATCTTTTCCTTCGTTTCCTTGTCCGCGTTCAGCTTTTCCAGCTGTTCCATATATCCATCGGCATCTTCTGTCCCGCTGTCATCTCCCAGTTCCTCACGGATCACTTTTAATTCTTCCCTTAAAATATAATCCCTCTGGTTCTTATCAATGTGCTCCTTCACTTTTCCCTGATAATCCCTCTTGATCATAAGGATCTCAAGCTCCCGCATCAGGTAGTACACGATCCGGTCATACAGATGGCTCCAGTAATCACACTCCAGCATTTCCTGCTTCACAGCAAAATCCCACGGAAATTCATTTGCTGTCTGGGTCAGAAGCTGTTCCAGATCCGTGATCACAAGAAGACTTCCGATAAAGTCTTTCACGGCCTTCGGATTCGCGTTTCCGAATTCCTCTAATTTTTCCTTGACGATCCGGCTCATGGCTTCCTTCACAGTGTCGGTAAGCTGTTCTTCCTGCATCGGCGCTTCCTCGACCTCAGCTTCCAGATACGGTCCCTCCTCAAACAGAGTGAGAAGCGCCGCTCTCTTTTCACCTTCCACCATCACGCGGATGATACCGCCCGGCATTTTCACGAGCTGTTTGATCTGGGAGATCGTTCCCATCTGGTACAGATCCGCGACTGCAGGTGTTTCCTGCTCCGGATGACGCTGGGTCACGAGGTATACCTTCTGGTTCCCCATCATGGCTGTCTCGATGGCGCGGATCGATTTTTCCCGGCTGATATCGAAATGCTGTACCATTCCCGGAAGGATCGTGAGTCCGCGGAGTGCCACCGCCGGCATCGTATTTTTCTTATCTTCCATTATTTCTCCTATGAACGCAACTGCCCGGCTTCGTTCCGATACCTGTCAGCAGTTACGGGCAAATTTCTGTTGTGTAAAAAGGCTGCCGTGACATTTCTGTGCGCAGCAGCCCCTCTTATCTGCGGGATACGGGTCCTGCAGGTTCATTTTTCTCATACGGAAACCTCGTCCGTTACGCGATTTCCCCGTTACTCTCTTTTCTGGATCTTCCGGCCAGTGCTTTTTTCGGCACTGTCACGTCGCGGTAAACGACCTCCGGCTTTTCCTTTCCGTCCACCGCCTCTTTCGTCACGGTGCAGATTCCAACATTGGAATCTGACGGAACCTCGTACATCGTATCCATCATGACGGATTCCATGATCGCGCGGAGTCCTCTGGCACCCGTCTTTCTCTCAACCGCCATATGGGCGATCTCGTGGACGGCATCCGGAGTGAACTCCAGCTTCACATCATCCAGTTCGAATAACTTCTGGTACTGTTTCACGAGAGCATTTTTCGGCTCTGTAAGGATCCGCACAAGGGCATCCTCATCCAGAAGGTCTAAGGATACCATAACCGGAACTCTTCCCACAAACTCCGGGATCAGGCCGAATTTCGTGAGATCCTGCGGCATCGCCTGCTTCAACAGCTTGCTGATATCCGTATTCTTCTTATCCACGATCTTCGCGCCGAAACCGATGGAACTTGTCTCCAGTCTGGACTCGATAATTCTCTCAAGGCCATCGAAAGCACCGCCGCAGATGAACAGGATGTTCGTCGTATCGATCTGGATCAGCTCCTGCTGCGGGTGCTTTCTGCCGCCCTGCGGCGGAACGCTTGCAACAGTGCCTTCCAGAATCTTTAATAATGCCTGCTGGACTCCCTCACCGGAAACATCACGGGTGATGGACACGTTCTCGGATTTCTTTGTGATCTTATCGATCTCATCGATGTAAATGATACCGTACTCCGCACGGCTTACATCGTTGTCTGCTGCCTGAATCAGTTTTAAGAGGATGTTCTCCACGTCCTCGCCGACATAACCGGCCTCGGTCAGTGTCGTCGCGTCTGCGATCGCAAACGGAACACCTAAAAGCTTCGCAAGTGTCTGCGCCAGGTAGGTCTTGCCGGAGCCGGTCGGACCGAGCATCAGGATGTTGCTCTTCTGAAGATCAACATCACTTTCCCTCTTCGATGTGATTCTCTTATAATGATTGTAAACAGCCACGGAAAGGACTTTCTTCGCCTCATCCTGTCCGATCACATAGTCGTCAAGGAATTCCTTGATCTCCTTCGGTTTTAGGAGGTTGATGCCGGAAAAGTCCGGTCTCTCCTCCTCCTCGTTTCCGAGTTCTTCCTCAAGGATCTCGCTGCAGAGTTCGATACACTCGTCACAGATATAGACGCCGTTGGTACCGGCGATCATTTTTCTGACCTGGTCCTGATTCTTCCCGCAGAAGGAGCATCTGATCTTTTCCTCTGGTCTTACTGGCATGTTCGCACCTCAATTCTAAATTCTTTATGTCTCGCTGCGCTCCGGCACTGTTTTCCGCCTTCGCGCCGTCCGGTCCTAGTGGCCGGAGATCACGCGGTCGATCAGACCGTATGCGGCAGCTTCCTCGGCTGTCATGTAGTTGTCTCTCTCTGTGTCGCGGGCGATCACGTCAAGCGGCTGACCTGTGTTTGCAGCCAGGATCTTGTTGAGCTTCTCTTTTGTCTTTAAGATCTGCTCTGCAACGATCTTGATCTCTGTCGCCTGTCCCTGGGCTCCACCGGACGGCTGATGGATCATGACCTCAGCGTTCGGAAGTGCGAAACGTTTGCCCTTCGCGCCGCTGGAGAGAAGGAATGCGCCCATGCTTGCAGCCATGCCGATACAGGTGGTGCATACGTCGCATTTGATGTAGTTCATCGTATCATAAATCGCCATACCGGCAGTTACGGAACCACCCGGACTGTTGATGTAAAGGTTGATGTCCTTATTCGGATCCTCGGACTCTAGGAAAAGAAGCTGTGCAACAACAAGGCTTGCTGTCACGTCGTTTACTTCCTCCCCGAGGAAAATGATACGGTCTTTTAATAATCTGGAATAGATATCGTAGGAACGCTCTCCTCTGCTTGTAGATTCAAGCACGTAAGGTACTAAGCTCATATTTTTTCCTCCATCTTTTCTTTTATATCTGTTACCAAAGTATTCCTTTTTATGCATTTTCCGGGTTACTGTACACGGGTAGGAATTTTCTGAACTGAAAATTCCGTACAATACAGTGGTGGTAGTGGATTTTGCCGATTCGGAATGCGAAGCATCGGCAAAATCAGTTACTGTTTGCGCAAGGCGTGAACAGTAACTTTTCCGGTGAAGCTGTCGCCTGTGTCTGGGACCGGCCCGGCAGAAATCCACCTTTTTCCACATATTTTGGAACTATCCCTGTATAACCGATTAGGGATTGCCGCAGAAAAACTCTCCGCAGCAACCCCCTCTGTATCTGGTTCCTGGTCCGCTGTCGGACCGTTCCCCACCATGTTTTCCGTGCAGATTAGTCGTAAAGTATGTTGCTTTACTTAGTCAACGAACTTAGCCTCAGCTACAAGGAAGTCGATTGCTTTCTGAACTGCAAGATCTTCCTTTAACTGTGCCATCTGCTCTTCGCCGAACATACCCTTGATCTGTTCTTTATCCATCTTGAAGTCCTCAGCCATCTTGTCGAACTGCTCTTCAACCGCTGCGTCGTCAGCCTGGATGTTCTCAGCCTTTACAACTGCCTCAAGAACGAGTCTTGTCTGGATTCTCTTGATCGCCTGCGGCTTCATCTGCTCGCCGATCTTCTCAGCTGTCATGCCTGTGATTTCAACGTACTGCTTGAAGGAAATTCCCTGGCTCTCAAGTCTGCGTGCATAGTCGTTAACCATGCCGTTTACCTGCTCCTCAACCATCTGATCCGGAATCTCCATTGTTGCGTTCTCGATCACCTTAGCAACAACCTTATCCTCGTCTGCTGTCTTAGCTGCTTCAATCTTCTCAGCCTGTAACTTCTCTGTAAGGTCTTTCTTGTACTCTTCCATTGTATCGAAATCAGATACTTCACTTGCGAAATCATCGTTAGCTTCCGGAAGCTCTTTTCTCTGGATCTCTTTTACTTTTACTTTGAATACAGCCGGTTTGTTCTTTAACTCTTCTACATGGTACTCAGCCGGGAATGTTACGTTTACTTCGCACTCTTCGCCAGTTGTCTTACCGATTAACTGCTCCTCGAAGTTATCGATAAATGTATGGGAACCGATTGTAAGCGGATAGTCCTCAGCCTTGCCGCCCTCGAATCTCTTTCCGTCTACGGAACCGTCGAAATCGATCGTTACCTGATCTCCATCCTCGATACCTCTGTCCTCAACAGTGATAAGGCGGGAGTTTTTCTCTCTTGCGCGCTTGATCTCTGTCTCGATATCTTCCTCTGTAACCTCAGATTTTGTCTTCTGGACTTCTACGCCCTTGTACTCGCCAAGAGTAACTTCCGGCTTAACAGCTACAACTGCTGTGTAAACGAAAGCTTTTCCTTCCTCGATCTCCTCAATGGAAATAGACGGACGGGAAACGATCTCAAGACCGCTCTCTTTTGCAGCGTCCGGATAGCTTGCGTCGATCACTTCATCAACAGCATCCTCGTAGAATACGCCAACACCGTACATTTTCTTGATCATGTTGAACGGAGCTTTTCCTTTTCTGAAGCCCGGGATATTGAATTTACCCTTATTCTTATTATAGGAGTGCTGTACAGCCTCCTCAAACTTTTCTGCCGGCACTTCGATTGTAAGTTTTGCCGTATTCTTCTCTAAATTCTCCACCTGTACGCTCATTTTATGAGTTCCTCCTTAAATATATCGATAGCAGGGAATAGGAATTTCCCGCCCGTATAATCTCGTAACTGCCGCTTTTTGGCGTTACACGTTTTCCGGCATTATGACCGCCGCTCAGCGAAAAATCCGCCCGCAGGCATCACTTCTCCGTCACGCGCACATAGCACCGCTTGGAATTATAACATAAGACGTTTGAAAAGACCAGACCTAAATTGTAAAAATTCCAGAAAAACACAGGGGTTTTACGGTTTTCCTTAATTTTTTCCAGGCGCAGACTGCCGTATCTGCTGTTCCTGACATTCTTTCAGCGGCCTGCCGCGCCAAAAAGGAATGCCCTGGTGCACCGGGCATTCCAAAACTTTCTGATGAATACCTGTATTTACACAAACATACGGCTATTTTATGTATTGGATCGCTGCCTTGATCCTTTCAGCCTCTTCTTCGCTGACCAGGAGTTTGATAAGCTCTAAACCAAGGTCGATTGCCCAGCCCATACCGCGCCCGGTGCTGATCAGGCGGTCTGTGATGATGCCGTCACCTCTGCAGTCCGCGCCCTCCATCTTCGTCTCAAAGCCCGGATAGCATGTGGCGCGGTGGCCTTTCACGAGGCCAAGCTCCCCTAAGATACTCGGTGCCGCGCAGATCGCAGCCAGGCGTTTTCCTGCTGCCGCATGGGCTTTTAACATCTCTGCAAGTCCCTCATGCGCCTTCAGATTGTTCGTTCCGGCAAGTCCGCCCGGAAGGAACAATACGTCAGCATCGTCCGTGATTTCCTCGAACAGGCTGTCCGCCTCGATCTTAAATCCATGGGAACCTGTCACCATCTTTCTTCCCATGATGGATACAAGCTTCACATCCACCTTTGCTCTTCTCAAGCAATCACACACAGCCAGGCACTCTACCTCTTCCATGCCGTCTGCCACAAACGCGTATACTTTTGCCATTTAAAACTTCTCACCTTTCTTTGCCAATCTGCCTCCGGAAGTTTTCCAGAGGTTACTGCTCGCTTTTCTCATCATCCGTATACGGATAAAATTTTCCATTCAGATAATATCCGCATCCCGGTCCACCTTCCGATTTTTTCACATCCGTTCCGCGGTCATTTGCAGCGGCCCTGAAACAGACGGATTGATGGTCTGCTCCGGTCCGTTGTACTTATATGTCTCCTTCGGCACATCACTCCAGCTGTCCGGAGCGCTGTTCTGGTTCTGTCCATTTCCATTTCCATTTCCATAGAAACCATAACCACCGTAATTTCCACTTTCACCGACATCTCTCACACTGTCCGGCTCCACATACTGACCACCGTAACGCGCATAATTCTGTACAAACGGTTCCCCGCCGAATCCATTGAGACGTCCGGAATACGGTCCGCGGAGGACTGCGTAGAGTTCCGCGAAGGTCGCGTCAACATACGGCTGAACGAAGAAGGTGCCGATACCGCAGAGCAACGTGCCGAGGAGCTGCCATCCTATAAAGGAAAGGCCGAGAACGAACGCGTTCCACTTCTGTCCGTCCATCATCTCTTTTGAGAGTCTCAAAGCTTCTCTCGCCTTCATATCCGGATTCTCGGCAAGAATATACGGCACCATCAGATAGCAGTACTGGAAGTAGATGGAAAAGCAGGCTCCCACCGCGGCACCACAGGCCATCAGAACAGCGCTTCCCACCCAGTCAGACAGGAACCTGTTAAATGCAAGTGTCAGTAATCCCGGTGCCATGCACAGGAACACGATGCCCTCTGTGATCAGGGAGCGAAGGAACTGGGTCCCCACAAGCTTTAAATATCCATTGGAAAATCCCCAGAAAAGTTTTCCAATGCCCGCCGACTGTCCCGTCACGCGGCTCTCCATATAAAATCTGTTTCGTCCGATCTCAAACAATGGCTGTACAAAAATTCCGATCACGACGGAAATGATCACAATAACGACCACAGCCCCCGCAAAAAGCCGATAAAACAGGTTGCTCGCAACCATAGATCCGGCATTTCCGGCTCCCGGTCCGTAGACATCACCAAGTCCCGGGACAAGCTCGATCCCGCTGGCAAGGCCGCCCCGGGTATTTCCGCTAAAACTTCCATCTCCTCCCAGTTCTCCAAGGATGAGACTGCTCTGATCGGTCTGACCGTTTCCTGATTCATTCTGCTCCAGATAACTTGTAATCCTCTGGGTATTCGCGTTCGATCCGCCAAATCCGCTGAGGATCGCAAAGATCAGGCTCACAAGAAACGCCGCCCAGTAATAACGGCTCAGACACATTTTCGCTCTGTCTTTTAATTCTGCCCTTGTCCACATACGCTGTTCCTCCTTCTGTTTTCATCATCAAAGTATGACCAGTTGCCAGATATTTTTCCTTTCCTGTTGCCATTCCGGGATTTTTCATTCACAAACAGCAACTTTTCTTACAATGATTGTACCATATTTGCGAATAAAAGACCTTACTTTTTCCTTGCAATATGGTATGATTTATTACAATATGTCACTGTTCCTGCCTTGCGCAGACAATAACCGATTCTGCCGATACTTCGTATTCCAAATCGGCCAAATCCACTATCACCTCTGTATTGTACAGAATTTTCAGTTCAGAAAATTCTACCCATATACAGGATCCAGAAAGGAAATAATTATGGAAATCGAACGTAAATTTCTTGTCACGACCCCGCCTGAAAACTACGAGTTTTTCCCCTGTCATGAGATCGAACAGGCCTACCTCTGCACAGAGCCGGTAGTCCGGGTACGTAAAGAGGACGATGCCTGCTACCTCACCTACAAATCCAAAGGACTTCTCGCCAGAGAGGAATATAATCTCCCACTGACAAAAGAAGCCTACACCCATCTTCTCACAAAAGCTGACGGAAATATTCTCACAAAAAAGCGCTACCTGATCCCGGTTCCGGGTCGTGAGGATCTCACTGTGGAATTCGATGTCTTCGAGGGAAAATTCGCCGGTCTCATGCTTGCGGAGATCGAGTTTACCAGCGAGGAGGATGCCAGAGCATTTCCGCCTCTCTCCTGGTTCGACCGGGATGTAACCTGGTCCGGGGAATACCAGAACAGCAGGCTCTCAAAAATGCCCTGAACTGTTCGTATTTTTATATGACAGGGAATTTCCTGTTACATGAAAAAGGCCACCGACGGCTCACAGAACCGCCGATGGCTTTATTAATTTTCCTGAAATTTTGCAGTTTCGGAGATAGATTACATCATTCCGCCCATTCCGCCTGCACCTGCCGGCATTGCCGGAGTCTCTTCTTTGATGTTTGCAACAACAGACTCTGTTGTAAGAAGTGTGGAAGCAACGCTTGTCGCGTTCTGTAATGCACTTCTTGTAACCTTAGCCGGATCAAGGATACCAGCTTTGATCATATCAACAAAAATCTCATTGTAAGCATCGAAGCCCTGGCCAACCGGGAGCTCTTTAACTTTGTTAACGATCACAGCGCCCTCAAGGCCTGCGTTGGATACGATATGGAATAACGGAGCTTCAAGAGCCTTTAAGATGATCTTTCCGCCTGTCTTCTCGTCGCCTTCCATCTCATTTACAACGGCTGCAACCTTCTCTGCTGCGTGAACATAAGCAGATCCGCCGCCTGCGATGATACCTTCCTCGACAGCTGCCTTCGTAGCTGCAAGAGCATCTTCCATACGGAGCTTTGCTTCCTTCATCTCTGTTTCAGTAGCAGCACCTACGCGGATAACTGCAACGCCGCCAGCGAGTTTCGCAAGTCTCTCCTGAAGTTTCTCTCTGTCGAAATCGGACTTTGTCTCTTCGATCTGGCCCTTGATCTGGGCAACTCTGTCAGCGATCTCTTTCTTGTCGCCGAGACCGTCAACGATGATGGTGTTCTCTTTCTGAACCTTAACGGATTTTGCACGGCCAAGCTGCTCCATTGTAGCATCCTTGAGGTCAAGACCAAGCTCATCGGAGATCACAGTACCGCCTGTTAAGATCGCGATATCCTTTAACATCTCTTTTCTTCTGTCACCGTAGCCCGGTGCCTTAACACCTACAACGCTGAATGTACCTCTTAACTTGTTGACGATAAGAGTTGTGAGAGCCTCACCCTCGATATCTTCAGCGATGATAAGAAGCTTTGCGCCTGTCTTTACGATCTGCTCAAGGAGCGGAAGGATATCGTTGATGTTAGCGATCTTCTTGTCTGTGATCAGGATATACGGATCGTCAAGAGTTGCCTCCATCTTCTCCATATCTGTGCACATATATGCGGAAATGTATCCACGGTCGAACTGCATACCTTCTACAAGGTCAAGCTCTGTCTTCATTGTCTTGGACTCTTCGATGGTGATAACGCCGTCGTTTGTAACCTTCTCCATTGCGTCTGCAACCATCTCACCGACCTCATCGCTTGCTGCAGAGATTGCTGCAACTCTTGCGATCTGGTCTTTGCTGCTGATCGGCTCGCTCATCTCTGCGATTGCTTTGACAGCCTCGTCTGTGGCTTTCTTCATACCCTTTCTTAATACGATCGGGTTAGCGCCTGCAGCCAGGTTCTTCATACCTTCGTTTACCATCGCCTGTGCGAGAACGGTAGCTGTTGTTGTACCATCACCGGCAACATCGTTTGTCTTTGTGGCAACCTCTTTTAAGAGCTGTGCGCCCATGTTTTCAAACGGGTCTTCTAACTCGATCTCTTTCGCGATGGTAACACCATCGTTTGTGATCAGCGGAGCGCCGAAGGATTTATCGAGAACAACGTTTCTTCCTTTCGGTCCGATCGTTACGCGGACAGTATCAGCAAGTTTATTTACACCAGCTTCAAGAGCTTTTCTGGCTTCAACGCCATATTTAATTTCCTTAGCCATGTTAAAATTCCTCCAATCAAGATTTCCTGTAACCATTTTCCGGTTACTTCGTTCTGAATTCTGAATTTCAGACCGCCCTGAGCGCTTCGCACACGCGGTCCCGGATATAATTTCTCCGATTATTCGATCACTGCAAGGATATCATTCTGCTTAACGATGATATAATCCTCTTCCTCTACCTTTACTTCTGTTCCGGAGTACTTGGAGTAGATTACCTTATCGCCCGGTTTTACCTGCATCTTGATTTCTTTGCCGTCAACAACTCCGCCAGGACCAACAGCGATCACTTCTGCCTGCTGCGGTTTTTCCTTTGCCTGACCCGGAAGAACGATACCGGATTTTGTGGTCTCTTCTGCAACTAACTGTTTTAAAACAACTCTGTCAAATAATGGTACTAATTTCATTACTGACTCCTCCTTGTCATTTTACAAGCTCTTGCGACTATCCTGTAATTTCAGTCACAATTCTTTTTCATTTTTATCTTCTTCAGTCTGACTCAGGTCTTTTCCCTGACCCCTCGTCACAAGTCATGTTATAGCACATGTTGTTAGCACTGTCAAGTCACGAGTGCTAATTATTTTATGAAAAATTTGTGAACCTCTCTGCGGGTCTGCATGCCGCTGTGCTGTCTAGTTCCCGTTTTCTGGTGAAATCCGGCAATTTACTTGAATAATTTATACATTTTTTTTACTTTTTTCATAATTATGTCTTTCATTTTCCCTGGAATTCGATTATGATTATAAATAGCAGACTGGCGGCTGCAGGCGGAATCCTCAGATTTTCGGAACCGCGTAATGCAGCGGAAAGGAGAATAAACCATGTCAAAAAAGAAATCAGGCCTTCTTATCGCATTTGGCGCGATGCTCGGCGGCGCAGTTGCGGCCGGTATCTCCTACTATCTGAAATTAAAATCCTTCAACGATGAGCTGGACCAGGATTTTCATGAATACGAGGAAGAGGAGACCCCTTCTGAGGAAACAGAAGAAAAGACGGAACCTGCTCCAGAGAGAACTTATATTACGATCAATTCCGGAAAAGACACAAACGCTGCGGATGATTCCGTAAAAAAAGAAGAGACTAAAGCTTCCGAAGAGACAGCATGTCCGGAACCCACAGACGAAAAAGACTCTGTAAAAGAGGAAAACGTACCGGAAGAAAAAACATCCTCCGTTGTAGTTGAGGACGATACGGAGGAAGGAAAAACCGAATGATACAAAGTCTTCTCCGCTCCATGGAGCTATTGGAAGTCCTGAAAGAAAAAAACCGCAATTTCTCAATCGCGGAGCTGGCAGAGGCGATGGAGCTGCCCCCGAGCACGGTGCACCGGATTCTGCAGACGTTCTGCGAGAAGAAATATGTGATCCGCGACGACAGATCCCACACCTACCGTCTCGGCCCAGCGCTGATTCCTCTGGGAAAAGCCGCTGCAAGAGGGATCCGTCTCCAGGATGCCGCCCACGGTATCCTGGCACAGCTGGCGAAACAGACAAAAGAGGACGCATACCTCGTAATTCCAGTGGGAAATAAGGGACTTGTGATCGAAAAGGTAGACGGTCCGAGCCACTTAAAAGTTGTTGAGGAGTTCGGCTATGAGATGTATATGCACTGCGGCGCGATCCGTAAGGTCCTCCTCGCATGGCAGACACCGGCCTTCATCGACGAATACTTCAAAAACATTATTCTCCACGATCAGGCGTTCCCTCATGTCCGCCCGGATGACCTGCGTGAGGAATTAAAAAAGATCCGCCAGGATGGCTACGCCATCACTCACGGAGAGTATGTCACCGACGCCCTTGGAATCGGAGCACCGGTCTTCAACTCCGACGGTGAACTCGCCGGTTCCATTGGAATCATCGCCCCGGAGATCCGGGTCGATACCCCGGAGCTTCTCGACACTCTGAGAGATCTCGTACAGTTCTACGCATCATCCCTCTCCGCCGATCTCGGGTATGAGAAGCATGATGTGTTCCAGTAAACAGAATCAATCCCTGGGATATACATTTTCGGATGTGTATCCCGTTTTTTTTACGCTTTGTTCCCATAAACGACCGGTCACAAATACGTGCCCTGTCCCAGTCTCACCTAAGTACAGCTGTCTGTGGCAGGCCAGATCCTGACTTAAGGCCGAAAAAGCTGGCGCGCGTCTTTGCATGCCAGCTTTCTTCTATCCAACCCGATTATTTTTACCCAAGAGCTTTCCGCAAAAGGTCTACTCCCTTTCGGATTTCCTCCTCCGTGAGTCCTGCGTATCCGAGAACGATCGTACTCGTCTCCTTCGCCTGCGCTCTCTCCATATAGAACCCGGAAAGTCCGTAGACGCGGACCTTTTTTTCTGCTGCTTTTTCTAAAAGCTGCTGTTCCGGCTCCTTTTTCCTGTCTTTTAAGAGCACATGAAGTCCCGCGAATTCTCCTGTGATCTCGAACCGCTTTTCCAGCGGCTTTAACTCTCCTAAAAGTACGTCATGTTTTCCCTTATAGATCTCGCGCATCCTGTTCAGATGGCGCTCAAAATATCCGCCGGAAATAAATTCCGCCAGGATCCTCTGGTCGACCCTGGACACGGTGGAGGAATAAAATCTTCCCTTTTCCAGGTATACTGACAACAGCGCCTCCGGCAGCACCATATATCCCACACGGATCGCCGGAGCAATGGCCTTCGAGAATGTTCCCATGTAGATGACACATCCGTTCTGGTCCATCCCCTGAAGTGCCGGGATCGGTTTCCCCTTATAACGGAATTCACTATCATAGTCATCCTCGATCAGGTATCTGCCGGGCTGCTCTGCCGCCCAGGAAAGGAGCTCCTGTCTTCTTCTCACCGGCATTACGGTTCCTGTCGGGAACTGGTGGGACGGCATCACATATGCTACCTGCACATCCTGCCCCTCAAGTTCCTTCACGCAAAATCCATTCTTATCGATCCCCACCGGCAGTACCTTATGACCCACACCGGATAACACCCGGTATGCCTGGCGGTAGGTGGGATTCTCCATGGCGATTATCGCGTCCTTTCCGATGAGCTGGGAAAGCAGCATCAGGAGATATTCGTTTCCCGCTCCAATAATGATCTGGGAAACATCGCAGTTTACGCCGCGGGCTGCATGGAGATACTCCCGGATCGCCTCCCTGAGGATCAGATCTCCCTGGGGCTCTCCCTTCAAAAACAGCTCCCGGTCCTCTTCCTTTAAGACCGAGCGGCTGATCTTTCTCCAGGTCGCATAGGGAAATCCCTCAAGATCGATGCCTCTGGGAGAAAAATCGACTTCAAATTTTTCACGAAAAAGCTGCCCCCGGACACTTTCCTTTTCCATGCCCAAAGACAGCTCTTTTTTCTGATCCGGCCGGGTAACAACAGACCGCGCCACCGGCGGAAAGATTCCGTCCAGTGACGCCGCAAAATAGCCTTTTCGCGGAACCGTCTCAAGGTAGCCCTCGGACACCAGCTGCTCGTAGGCGAGCTGCGTTGTGCTCCGGCTGACCTTCAGGCTCTTCGCAAGCTCCCTGGATGAAGGGAGCTGCTTTTCCGGCCTGATATTACCCTTTCGGATCTCATCTTTGATATACTGATAGATCTGTTCGTACAAGGGCCTCCCCCCCTGCACATTTAACGGTACGATCAATTCCATAAATCTTTATTTCTGAAGCTTGAAGGAGCTCTTTAAGGAAACGATACGGTTATATACCGGCTGTCCTTCCTTGCTGTCCTTGCAGTCTACGCAGTAGTAACCGTTTCTCATGAACTGGAAGCTGTCGTATGCCTTTGCTTCCATGAGCTTTGGCTCTACATAGGCAGTTGTGATTGTCTTGGAGTTCGGATTTAAGTTCAGGGTTCCGTCAGCGTTCAGCTTGCCCTTCTCCTCATCGACGATATTCTCGTAGAGACGGCACTCTACCTTTCCGGCTGTCGGAGCGGATACCCAGTGGATCGTTCCTTTTACCTTTCTGCCGGTAAAGCCGGAACCACTCTTTGTCTCCGGATCGTATGTGCAGTGGATCTCTGTCACATTTCCGTTCTCGTCCTTCTCGAAGCCTGTGCATGTCACGAAATATGCGCCCATGAGACGTACTTCGTTGCCCGGGAAAAGACGGAAGTACTTCTTCGGCGGATTCTCCATGAAGTCCTCACGCTCGATATAGAGTTCTCTGGAGAACGGAACCTCACGCTCGCCCATCTCCGGATTCTCCAGGTTATTCGGGATGCTCAACATCTCTGTCTGGCCTTCCGGATAGTTGTCGATGATCAGCTTTACCGGATCGAGGACAGCCATCATTCTCGGGCGTTTTAACTTCAGGTCCTCACGGATGCAGTACTCCAGCATTGCGTAGTCTACGGAGCTGTTTGCCTTGGAAACGCCCACGAGTTCTACGAACATTCTCAGAGCTTCCGGTGTGTATCCTCTTCTTCTGAGGGCTGCGATCGTTACAAGACGCGGGTCATCCCAGCCGTCTACGATTCCATCCTCAACGAGCTTCTTAATATAACGCTTACCTGTTACCACGTTTGTCAGGTACATCTTCGCAAACTCGATCTGGCGCGGCGGGTTCTCGAACTCGCACTCTCTTACGACCCAATCGTAGAGCGGTCTGTGATCCTCGAACTCAAGAGTACAGATAGAGTGTGTGATGTGCTCAACCGCGTCCTCGATCGGATGAGCGAAGTCGTACATCGGGTAGATGCACCACTTGTCACCGGTATTGTGGTGTGTCATGTGAGCGACACGGTAGATGACCGGATCACGCATGTTGATATTCGGGGATGCCATATCGATCTTTGCGCGGAGAACCTTCTCTCCGTCCTTGTACATGCCGTTCTTCATGTTCTCGAATAACTGGAGATTCTCCTCGATAGAACGGTCACGGTAAGGGCTGTTCTTACCAGGTGTTGTGAAGTCACCGCGGTATTCCTTGATCTGCTCAGCAGAGAGATCGCAGACGAAAGCTTTTCCCTTTTTAATTAACTTTACAGCGCACTCGTACATCGTATCGAAGTAGTCGGAAGCGAAGAACAGTCTGTCCTCAAAGTCAGCCCCGAGCCACTTTACATCCTCCGTGATGGAGTGCACGAACTCCGTCTTCTCCTTCGTCGGGTTCGTATCATCAAAACGAAGATTGAACTTTCCGCCGTACTCTTTTGCGAGACCGGAGTTTAAGATGATCGATTTTGCATGTCCGATATGAAGGTAGCCGTTTGGCTCCGGTGGGAACCGGGTCTGGACATGGTCATATACTCCTTCCGCAAGATCTTTATCAATTTCCTGCTCGATAAAGTTTTTGGAAACTACTTCTTTTGTTTCCTCAGCCGGTGTCATATTCTCAGCCATATCAATTCCTCCATTTCGTTTTTTCAATAACATGCCCGTACATCTTTCTTCTATTATTTTAACTCCCGCCATTTTCCAGCAGGACCAGATATCGAACTGTTATATATAATATTTAATACTATCACATTTTTCCGAAGAATTAAAGGGGAAATTTCACATGTTTTTCTCATGTTTCCATCAAATTGATTCCTGCATCTGCATTCCGGTCGGTTCTTTCAGTTTTCTTGAAAATTATAGGCAAAAAACACAGAAAATCCTTTGACGAATTCCGTTTCTGGGATTATACTGTGAGTATAGTATGCTAAAAATTTCACAAAACATATAGAACCCGGAGGAAATGATATGGATAAGAATTCTTTCGATCTGATCACATTTGGTGAGATTATGCTGCGTCTCTCCCCGCCGCGCCATGCCCGCATCGTCGATGGCGATATTTTTGAAAAACGTGCCGGCGGAGCAGAACTCAACGTTGCTTCCGGCGTTGCCCTTTTGGGACTTCGTACCGGTATCGTTTCCAAGCTTCCGCAGAATGAGCTCGGAACTTTTATCAAGAACAGGATCCGTTTTGTCGGAGTATCCGATGACTATCTGGTCTACGATGATACGCCGGACGCAAGACTCGGTCTCTACTACTACGAGATGGGCGCCGCTCCGAGAAAGCCTACGATCGTGTATGACCGCCACCAGGCTTCCGTCACAGGGATCAAGATGAGCGAGATCCCGGAGGACATCTACCACTCCGCGAGAATGTTCCACACAAGCGGAATCTCCCTGGCTCTCTGCCAGAACATGCAGAATGTCGCTGTGGAGCTGATCCGCAGGTTCAAATCTGCCGGAGCTACGATCTCCTTCGACGTAAACTACCGTGCGAACCTATGGGGTGAGGAGGAAGCGAGAAAAACCATCGAGGAGATCCTTCCATTAGTCGATGTCCTCTTCGTATCTGAGGAGACAAGCCGCCGCATGTTCAAGAAAACCGGAGACCTGAAGGATATCATGAAGAGCTATGCCACTGATTACGGCGTAAAGATCGTTGCCACCACCCAGCGCACGGTCATCAGCCCGAGAAAACACAACTTCACCTCCATCGTCTACGATGCCCGCTCCGATAAATTTTACACGGAAGCGCCGTACAACGATATCGACGTGATTGACCGCATCGGTTCCGGTGATGCCTATGTCGCCGGTGTTCTCTTCGGTCTCTTGAAATACGGAGATCCCGAAAAGGCCATGCAGTTCGGAAACGCCACATCCAGCGTCAAGAACACCGTTCCGGGCGACCTCCCGTCCTCCGACTTCAAGGAGATCAACCGGATCATCCGTGAGCATCATTCCACAGGACCTGTCAGTGAGATGAACCGGTAATTACAAATTTGCTCCGTACGAGAGAAAGGGGCTGTCGCACTAACGTGCGGCAGCTCATTTCATATTCTCAACACAAAACGCCGAGCTTCGAAAAGCCCGGCGTTCGTGGTATAATCAGTTTAT
>CABVBU010000035.1 GCA_902496665.1 uncultured Clostridium sp.
AGAAGTCGATGAAACGGCTCATCTGCTTCTTGAAGCAGTCACAGTTGTGCTGGATCGTCTCAACCGTCATCATGGTTCTCATATCGGAACGTCCGGACGGATCGCCGACCATGCCTGTGCCGCCGCCGATCAGCGCGATCGGCTTGTTTCCTGCCATCTGTAAGCGTTTCATTAAGCAGAGTGCCATGAAATGTCCGACATGAAGGCTGTCTGCGGTCGGGTCAAAGCCGATGTAGAATACGGCCTTTCCCTCGTTTACCATTTTACGGATCTCTTCTTCGTTTGTGACCTGCGCGATCAGTCCGCGGGCCTTTAACTCTTCGTAAACTCCCATTTTATTTACTCCTTTTCTGTAATTTTCTGCGGATATTTCATTTCATACCGCCTGTGCTGGTCTTTTTAGACCTGTTATCCGGACGAAGCGCTCCTTCTCCTGCTGCCTGACTCTTTCAGTCTCTGTCCATCCCGTCAATTCCGGCACTGAACATTCTCCTTACAGGTACAAAAAAGCCCCGTCCCTTGTTTCCCAAAAGGACGAGGCATGCGCTCGTGTTACCACCTGATGTTCCCGAAACGCTCGCACGCTCCGGCTCATGGAGTCCTCATCATAAAAGACCCCGGCATTTCTAACGGGTGCCAGTTCCGTCACAGCCTACTCGCGTTCCGCCGGAATATCCGGTTCCCTCTTTCGGTGTGCAGCTCCGGGATGTATTCAGAAAAAGAAGTCCGCGCGCCTCTCATCCACCGGCAGCTTTCTGTGCGGAGCAGATCCGATTCCTACTTGTTCCCTTCATCGCTTTTCCATTATATACCGCATGTTTTAACGCGGCTATATGGGTCATTATATGGAGATTCCGGAGCTTTGTCAAGAGCGGAAGACCTGAAATTTTCACTTTCACTTTCAGGCTTCTCCCGTCAAGCACCTTGCCTTTCATTAATTTCAATGCTACAATCAAACTAACAAAATCACGTCAATTCGGAGAGGAGGCATCATAATGGGAAGATTTGTCAATCCGGATAACAGCGCATTCCAGGTCACACTCAATTCTAAGATCTATGTAGACAAAACCCGTCTGCTTGAATATACAAACAGTGTATTAGATACCATGGATGCTTATATCTGCAATAGCCGTCCCCGCAGATTTGGAAAGTCCGTCACTGCCAACATGCTCACCGCTTATTATAGTAAGGGCTGTGATTCTGAGAACATGTTTTCTGATTTAGAGATCAGTAAAGCTCCAGCTTTTAAAAAGCACCTGAATCGCTATGATGTGATTCATATCGATATTCAATGGTTCTTATCAAATGTAGACAATGTAAATGATGTAGTTCCCTATATCACGCAAATGGTGCTGGCTGAACTTCGTGACATATATTCCAGCCAGCTTCCATCAGATGTGATGACTCTTCCTGATGCCTTATCCCGTATCAAGGACTCTACTGGGCAAAAATTCATCGTGGTCATTGACGAATGGGATGTTCTTATCCGCGATGAAGCCGCGAACAAGAAAGTTCAGGCAGATTATATAAATTTCCTTCGCGGAATGTTTAAAGGAACTGAGCCAACAAAATACATCCAGTTGGCATATCTGACCGGCATTTTACCGATCAAGAAGGAAAAGACGCAGTCCGCGCTCAATAACTTTGATGAGTTTACAATGCTGGAAGCCGGAATGCTTGCCCCCTGCATTGGATTTACCGAAGACGAGGTGAAGGCGCTCTGCGGAAAATATCACAGAGATTTTGAAAAAGTCAAACGCTGGTACGACGGCTATCTTCTGGAAGACTATCAGGTATATAATCCCAAAGCAGTCGTCAGCGTCATGACAAAAGGAAAATTCCGAAGTTACTGGTCCGAGACCGGCTCCTACGAGGCGATCATTCCGCTTATCAACATGAACTTTGACGGTCTGAAAACTGCAATCATCGAAATGCTTTCCGGAGCGTCTGTTCCAGTCAACACAGTAACTTTTAAAAATGATACGGTAAGCTTTAAGAGCAAAGATGATGTTCTCACATACCTGATCCATCTCGGTTATCTCGGCTTTGACCAAAATAGCGGCATGGCATTTATTCCAAACGAAGAGATCCGTCAGGAGCTTTCCATCGCAACCAGCAGTGTAAAATGGGATGAGCTTATCACTTTTCAGCAGGAATCAGAAAAGCTTTTAAATGCTACATTGAATTCCGATTGTAATGCTGTCTCTTCCCAGATTGAGAAGATCCACAATGAATTTGTTCCGGCTCTCCAATACAATCATGAGAATTCACTCAGCGGAGTCATTGCGATCGCCTATCTGAGTTCCATGCGCTATTATTTCAAACCGATCCGTGAATTCCCGACCGGCCGCGGTTTTGCCGATTTCGTTTATATTCCAAAACCGGAGTACAAAGACAATTACCCCGCATTTGTGGTGGAACTCAAATGGAATAAAAGTGCTGAAACTGCGATCAGTCAGATAAAAGTACGCCGCTATCCTGATTCCATTCTGAATTATACAGGAAATCTCTTATTAGTTGGTATCAACTATTCAGAGACGACGAAAGAACATCAATGCCTAATCGAACATTATGTCAAGACTGGCAATTTCTGATCAAAACCGTGTGTTTCTTAATTTTTCAACAGATACCATTGCCAACATCAATCTGCAGCTTCGTATAAACGGGCGGCCTGTTTTTTAGGCTGCCCGCTGTTTATCACCGTTCTTAAACTTTCTTCCCACTTTTCCATACTGTTTCATATCCTTTCCTGCAATTTCCCCCTGATTTTTTCTGGACAAATAACAGGAATGTGATAGAATAGAAAAAATGCCTGAACCCGGAAATCCATGGACAGGCGCAAATACTAAAAACCACTCATCACCTAAGGAGGTCCCGTATGGAAAGCCATAAGATCATCCAGGTGGACGAAAAGGTTCCCTTTAACCTTTTGATTCCCCTGAGCATCCAGCACATGTTCGCCATGTTCGGCGCATCCGTTCTCGTTCCGTTCTTATTCGGAATCAATCCCGCGATCGTTCTTTTCATGAACGGTGTCGGAACACTCATGTTTATCTTTATCACAAAGGGAAAAGCTCCCGCCTATCTCGGTTCCAGTTTCGCATTTCTCGCCCCGGCCGGCATCGTAATCGCAAAATTCGGTTATGAATATGCCCTCGGCGGATTCGTTGCCGTCGGTTTCGTCGGATGTATCCTCGCGTTCATCATTTATAAGATCGGATATAAGTGGATCGACGTCGTTCTCCCGCCAGCTGCCATGGGTCCGGTCGTAGCCCTGATCGGATTGGAGCTCTCTTCCAGCGCAGCAAGCAATGCGGGACTCCTGGACGAGACCATTGATCCGAAGAATCTGATCGTGTTCCTCGTGACACTTGGCTTTGCCGTTTTCGGTTCTGTCCTGTTCCGGGGATTTTTATCTGTCATCCCGATCCTGATCGCCGTGATCGCCGGATATGTCGCTGCCATTGCATGCGGAATCGTTGATTTCTCTGCAGTTGCCGCTGCCCCGGTCTTTGCGGTCCCAAACTTCACTGCTCCAAAATTTAATATGGAGGCGATCATGATCATAATGCCGGTCATCCTTGTCATCACCTCCGAGCATATCGGGCATCAGGTCGTAACAAGCAAGATCGTCGGCCGCGACCTCTTAAAGGATCCGGGACTTCACCGCAGCATCTTCGGAGACAACTTCTCCACCATGGTATCCGGTCTCATCGGCTCCGTACCGACGACCACCTACGGTGAGAACATCGGCGTCATGGCTGTCACAAAGGTTTACAGTGTTCAGGTCATCGCCGGAGCAGCCGTGATCTCCATCATCTGCTCCTTCATCGGCAAATTATCGACCCTGATCCAGACGATCCCGGGTCCGGTCATCGGCGGAATCTCCTTCCTGCTCTACGGTATGATCGGAACCTCCGGTCTCCGCATTCTGGTCGACTCCAAGGTCGACTACGGCAAAAACAGGAATCAGGCCCTGACCGCCGTGATCTTCGTAACCGGTCTCTCCGGGATCAAAGTAAACTTCGGCAATGTGCAGCTCACCGGCATGGTTCTGGCGTGCGTTGTGGGTATGATCTTAAGCCTGATCTTCTATGTTTTTGATAAGATGAAGCTTACAAATGATCAGTAAAGGAAATTGTTCTCTGACGATATTTTCTATACAAACTATACTTACAGAATTATTTGTTTTCTCTGTTTTATTTACAAACTTTCTTTTTCGCGCTATGATATTTCTATCATATATGAAACGAAAGGATGGTTCCCAACATGAAAGAAGCGATTCAGACACTTTTAACGTCCGACAAGATGACTCATGCCTTCGAATACCTGAAACAGGATGAAGCGCACACCATCGACCAGCAGATCGAGCTCGTTCAGATTTCCTCCTTCAGCCCCTTTGAGGAGAAGCGCGCGATCCGTTTTAAAGAGCTTCTGACCGAGGCAGGTCTTGATCCGGTGATGGACGAGGTCCACAACGTGTACGCCCATATCCATGGAACCGGAGACGGTCCGACTCTCTATGTCTCCGCTCATCTGGATACCGTATTCCCGCCGGAAACTCCACTCCCGGTAAAACGCGAAGGGACAAAGATCTACGCACCGGGAATCGGCGATGATACCCGCGGACTGGCTGAGATCCTTACTCTGGCAAGAGCCATCAAGGAATCCGGCTTAAAACCGGTCGGTGATATCATCATCGGCGGCAACGTCGGTGAGGAAGGTCTCGGAGACCTCCGCGGCATGCGCCACTTCTTCTCGAAAAACGCGGACAAGGTTGACGGTTTTATCTCCGTTGACGGTGCAGGCTGCCTGATCTGCCACGGCGGCACCGGAAGCCACCGCTACGAGGTAACCTTCCGCGGACCGGGCGGACATTCCTTCGGCGCCTTCGGCCTTGTAAACCCGATCTTTGCCATGGGCCGCGCGATCTCCTATATCTCTGAGCTCCGCACCCCGAGAGAACCGAAAACTACCTTCTCCGTCGGTGTCGTAAACGGCGGAACCTCCATCAATGCCATCGCGTATGAGTGTTCCATGCTTGTCGATATCCGTTCCAACGGTTTAAAGGAGCTTGAAGAGCTTGATGCAAAGCTTCAGGAGTGCATCAAACGTGCCGTTGAGGATGAAAATAACCGTTGGGAAACCGAGCGTTCCTACGAAGAATCTAAGGACAGCTTCGATCACAACGGACGTATCACTGTGGAAGTAAAACAGATCGGAAACCGTCCGGCGGGAAGCCAGCCGAAGGATTGTGAGATCGTGAGCGCGGCGGCAGCAGCCTTTGAGGCATGCAACGAGACTGTAGAATATGAAAGCGCAGGAAGTACCGATGCCAATATCCCGATCAGCCTTGGAATCCCTGCGATCTGCGTCGGCGGAGGCGGAAAAGGCGGTGCCTGCCATTCCGTTGACGAGTGGTATGACAGCAAAGACGCCTACAAGGGATCTCAGAGAGTCCTTGCGGCGATCTTCGCGCTTGTGGGACTCGATGGGGTAAGTGAGCCGCTTCTTTCCAAGAGGAAAAAATAAGCTCCGCGCCAAAATACCTTTTGTCTCCAACATCATAATATAAAACAGCATGCCGTAAAGTCTCCTGTAAGTCCTGCTTACAAGCGTTCTTCCCGACATGCTGTTTTATTTTCCACTGCGTTTCACAGTTCTATCTTTAGTTTCCATCCACCAGCGACAGTCTTACCAGCGCCCGCTTCAACGCGGCTTCTGCGCGGTCAATATCGGTCTGTGGATTCTTTTCCGCCAGACGTCTCTCTGCGCGGATCCTGGCTTCATTGGCTCTCTTGCCATCGATGTTTTCCGGCCACTCGCAGGCTTCCGCGAGGATCGTTACCTTCTCCGGCAGGATCTGTAAAAATCCGGATAGCAGCGCCGCTTTTTTCACGCCGTCTGCCCCGTGGATCTTAAGAACGCCCGGCGCAACCGCGACGACCATCGGGATATGCTTCGGATAGATTCCGGCTTCCCCGTCTGCCGTGTTGAGCTCCACCATCGAAACCTCTCCGTCGAAAAACGCCTCATCCGGCGTAACGATCTGAAGTCTCATCATTTCCGCCATGTCCACACCCCCTATTTCACGCGGGCGAGAACATCATCAATATTTCCTGCGTTGAGGAACAGATTCTCCGGAATATCGTCATGCTTACCTTCGAGGATCTCCTTGAAGCCCTGAATCGTCTCGGAAAGCGGAACATAACGGCCTTCCAGACCGGTAAACTGTCCGGCTACGAAGAACGGCTGGGATAAGAATCTCTGGATCTTTCTCGCACGGGATACGGTAAGCTTATCTTCCTCGGAAAGCTCATCCATACCGAGCATTGCGATAATATCCTGAAGCTCCTTATATCTCTGCAGCACTTCCTGTACACCGCGGGCAACCTTATAATGTTCCTCACCAACAATACGCGGATCAAGGATACGGGACGTAGACTCAAGCGGATCTACAGCCGGATAAATACCAAGCTCTACGATAGAACGGCTGAGTACGGTTGTCGCGTCCAGATGGGTAAAGGTATTTGCCGGAGCCGGGTCTGTTAAGTCATCGGCCGGAACGTAAACTGCCTGTACAGATGTGATGGAACCGTTCTTTGTGGAGGTGATCCGCTCCTGAAGGGCACCCATCTCTGTCTGTAAGGTCGGCTGATAACCTACGGCTGACGGCATACGTCCGAGCAGCGCTGATACCTCGGAACCAGCCTGGCTGAAACGGAAGATATTGTCGATGAATAACAGCACATCTTTTCCGCCTTCGTCACGGAAATATTCTGCCATGGTAAGACCGGTAAGGCCCACACGCATACGGGATCCCGGTGGTTCGTTCATCTGGCCGAACACCATGGTCGTCTTATTGATAACGCCCGAATCGGACATCTCATAGTAAAGGTCATTTCCCTCACGGGTACGCTCACCAACGCCTGTAAATACGGAATATCCGCCGTGCTCTGTCGCAATATTTCGGATCAGCTCCTGAATCAGAACGGTCTTACCTACACCGGCACCGCCGAACAGACCGATTTTTCCGCCTTTCTGGTACGGGCAGAGAAGGTCAACGACCTTGATACCTGTCTCAAGGATCTCTGTCTCTGTGGACTGTTCCTCAAAGCTCGGGGCTTTGCGATGAATCGGGAGCTTTTTCTCCGTCTTCGGAGCTTCTTTATTGTCGATCGGCTGTCCCAGAACATTGAAAATTCTTCCAAGTGTCTGCTCACCGACCGGCACCATGATCGGTCCGCCGGTCGCTACGGCATCCATGCCGCGGACAAGACCGTCGGTGGGACCGAGAGCGATGCATCTTACCGTATCATCACCGAGATGCTGGGCAACCTCAACCGTGAGGACCCCTCCATCCTTTGTGGTGATCTCAATGGCGTCATTGATCTCAGGCAGCCCGCCCTGGGGAAATTTGATATCCAGAACGGCACTGATGACCTGAGTAATTTTACCAATGTTTTTCTCTGCCATCTCACTTCTCCTTGTCTCTATCATAACTATTCAGCCACTCAGGCCAGAGGTAAAAATCCATTCCAGCACATCATGCCGACTGATTTCTGTCTCCTGTATGCTGTCTTTTACCTCCAGCACCGCAAGTACGCAAGTTTGCCAAATAATTACTCATATTTCTTTTTAACCATCGATGGCATTCGCGCCCGCGATGATCTCTGTCAACTCCTGAGTGATGGAGCCCTGACGCGCGCGGTTGTACTGCAGCGACAGTTTTCCGATCATCTCTTCCGCGTTGTTCGTCGCCGAATCCATTGCGGTCATTCTCGCGCCGTTCTCACTGGCAACGGCCTCTAAGAATGCCCCGTAGATCAGGCTGCTCACATATTTCGGAATAATTGCGTCCAGAACTTCGTCCTCGTCCGGCTCATAGTTCATGATGAGAAGATCCTGCTTTTCTTCTTTTACTTCGCCCTTCGGCCCTGCTGCCGCAAGATCCACCGGAAGAAGCTTTAAGAACGTCGGGATCTGGCTTACGGTATTTTTGAACGCCGTGTACGCCAGATAGATCTCTCCGATCTCATTCTTCTCAAACATGGCTAAAAGCTCTTTTGAGATCTGCTGCGCGTCGGAGTAGAGCGGCTCGTCGATCACGTCGGAGTAATCCGCTTTGATCTCATAGCCTTTCCTTGAAAGTCCGTCGCGTCCTTTCCGCCCGATCGCGAAGATGAGGGCGTCCTCTTTCGGGATCCCGCTCTCCGTCACGAGACGGATAATGTTGGAGTTATATCCGCCGGCAAGTCCGCGATTGGAAGAAACGACGATAACTGCCTTTTTCTTCGAATCCCCGCTCTTTAAATAGCGGTGCCGGATCCCGGTTGATTTCTTCAGCATCTCCTGGATCGTCTGGTACATCAGATTGAAGTACAGTCTTGAATTTTCCGCCTTCGTTCTGGATTTCTGGAGTTTTACAGTGGCAACAAGTTTCATGGCTTTGGTAATCTGCTCGGTACTCTCAATACTGGATTTCCTTCGTTTAATATCTCTCATGGTTGCCATGATACATCACCTGCCTTATCTTGCTGCCTTGCACTCTTCAATAGCTTTTTTCAGCAATTCTTCAGTCTCCGGTGTCATCTGCTTCGCCTCGCGGATGCTCGCCGGGATCTCCGGATACTTTGTATCGATAAACTTAAACAGCTCTTTCTCAAAATCAAGAACCTGGTTTGTCGGAATATCGAGGAGATATTTCTTTGTCGCCGCATAGATAATGATGACCTGATACTCGACCGGCATCGGCTGATACTGCGGCTGCTTTAAAACTTCACGGATGCGTTCGCCCTGTGCAAGCTGTTCCTTTGTGCTGGCGTCAAGTTCGGAACCGAACTGGGCGAAGGAAGCGAGCTCGCGGTACTGGGCAAGCTCCACACGGATCGGGGCAGCGATCTTCTTCATCGCCTTGATCTGTGCCGCGCCGCCAACTCGGGATACAGAAAGACCCGCGTTGATCGCCGGACGGAAACCGGAGTTGAACATCTCGGTCTCCAAGTAGATCTGTCCGTCTGTGATGGAGATGACGTTTGTCGGAATGTAGGCCGATACGTCGCCCGCCTGGGTCTCGATAATCGGAAGAGCGGTAAGGGAACCGCCGCCAAGGTCATCGGAAAGTCTGGACGCGCGCTCTAACAGCCTGGAATGCAGATAGAAAACATCGCCCGGATATGCCTCACGTCCCGGCGGTCTCTTAAGAAGCAGGGACAGGGTACGGTACGCCGCCGCATGCTTACTTAAGTCATCGTAAACGACAAGCACATCCTCGCCGTTCTCCATCCACTCTTCGCCGATGGCGCAGCCGGAATACGGGGCAATATACTGTAACGGGGCAAGGTCGGAAGCCGTGGATACGACAAGCGTCGTGTAATCCATCGCGCCGAACTCCTCAAGAGTTTTCACGATTGTCGCAACTGTTGATGCTTTCTGTCCAATTGCAACATAAATACAGTGAACTCCCTGTCCCTTCTGGTTGATAATCGTATCGATCGCGATCGCCGTCTTACCAGTCTGACGGTCGCCGATAATAAGCTCACGCTGTCCGCGTCCGATCGGAACCATGGCATCGATCGCCTTGATACCTGTCTGAAGCGGGGTATCTACAGATTTTCTCTCGATAACACCGTGGGCAACACGCTCGATCTTTCTGAATTTATCCGTAAGGATCGGACCCTTTCCATCAATAGGCTGTCCTAAGGCATTCACGACACGTCCTGTCAGGGCATCGCCCACAGGAACCTCAACGACACGTCCTGTCGTCTTTACGGTGTCTCCCTCGCTGATGCTTGAGGAATCACCGAGCAGAACCGCTCCGACGTTGTCCTCCTCAAGGTTTAACACCATGCCGTAAACCTCTCCCGGAAATTCCAGAAGTTCTCCCTGCATGGCATTCTCAAGGCCGTGGATTCGCGTAATGCCGTCCGCTACCTGGATGACAGTACCCACGTCAGAGACTTCCAGCTTCGTCGAATATCTTTCGATCTGCTCTTTGATGACCGAGCTGATCTCTTCTGGTTTTAAATTCATTTGAGGTCTGCACCTTCTTTCTTTTCCAATTCATCACGTTTTTTGACCTGCAGGATACAATTTTCATCATTCCGGTTTCGGAATGTGGATCATGTTCCCTGTCCTGCCAGGCTTACGCCAGCTGCAGCTTCATCAAGTCTCTCCGGATCTCCCCGAGTCTTGTCCTGATGCTGCTGTCCACCACACGGTCGCCGATCCTGATCACGAGTCCGCCGAGGATCGCCGGATCCACATTGTAGGTGACTTCCAGGCTCACAAAAGACGTGGTCTCCAGTATCTTCGCCTCCGTGCGCGCTTTCTGCTCCGCGGAGAGTTCTACCGCGCTGGTGACGGTTACGATACCGATCTTTTTATATTCCTTTACACGATTCACAAAATAGTCGAGGATCTTCGGGAGCTCCTTCTGCCGTCCCTTTTCGATCACGGTCTCAAGAAATCCCATCAGGTCATCGGAAACTCTTCCTTTAAAGATATTTTCCACGACCTTTAACTTCTCTTCTTTTATGATCTGCGGATGGTTCAAAAATTGTACAAGGTCTGCATTCTCCGTGAGGATCGTCTGCAGAGACTTTACCTCCTCGTATACGGGCGACAGCATATCCCGCTCCATGGCAGCTTCAAACAACGCGTCGCCGTAGATCTTTGACACTAGCTTTGCCATGTGCTCTCACCCATTTCCTTTAAAGTATCCTCGATCAGGGAATCCTGGATCTTCACATCCATGGAAGCGGCAACCGCCTTCTCTGCCATCAGGGACGCAATGGAAACGATCTCCGTCTTCATGTCCTCAATCGCTTTCTTCTTCTCCAGCTCGATCTCCCGGTTTGCCCGGTCAACGATGCGGTTTGCTTCCTCTCTCGCTTCCGCTAAGATGTCAGCCTCCTGCTTTTTCGCTTTTTTTCTCGCTGCGTCGAGAATTTCCTGTGCTTCTTTGTCGATGGACTTTATTTTATCCTCATACTCTGCTTTCAGCGCGAGCGCATCTTCGCGGCTCGTCTTTGCCGTTTCCAGATCACCCGCGATCCGTTTTCTTCTTTTTTCCAGTACTTCACGCGCCGGATTAAAGAGAAAATACGACATTACAAAGAACAGGATAAAAATATTGATTCCCGTGATCACAATGTCGTTGATCCATTGAGGGTCAAAATTTATTAACCGTTCCAAGGTCTCATCTCGCCTCCTTTACAAACTTCCGCACATAACCGGAAGTTTTTTCCTGTTCCCATATCCGGATCAACCGAACGGCTTAACGAACATAAGGATAATGGCAACAACAAGACCATAAAGACCTGTCGTCTCGGCAACAGCCTGTCCGAGAAGCATGGTCGATGTGATATCAGATTTCGCGCCCGGGTTGCGTCCTACTGCGGATGCACCAAAACCAGCGGCGATACCCTGTCCAACACCAGGTCCGATACCGGCGATCATCGCGATACCGGCGCCGATTGCTGAGCAAGCATGGATTAAATCCTGTCCTGTAATATTCATAGATAAAACCTCCTGTAAAATAATTTCATAGCTGTCATTCACAGCTACAGGCAAAATCCTTTCCGATCGACTGCGTCGATGGGGTCCTGCCTTCCCTGTTCTGCCCTGCGTTCCTACAGTTTATCATTTACATAGACCATAGTCAGCATGCAGAATACGTATGTCTGGATGCACCCGGAAAACAGGTCGCAGTACACATGAAGTGCAGCCGGAATACCGATTTTTAATAAGACCGGCATCATTCCGTACCAGAGACCCATAATGATAACTCCGGACAGCATGTTCGCGAACAGACGAAGGGAAATCGAGATCGGATTTGCGAATTCACCGATCAGATTGATCGGGAACAGCACCGGGAGAGGTTGAAACAATCCCGTAAAGTGTCCGACACCATGATTTTTGATTCCTTGATACTGTACGATCGCAAACGTGACCAGACCAAGAAGGAACGTAACACCAAAGTCGGCAGTAACCGTTCTTAAGCCGAACAGACCGCTCAGGTTGCAGAACAGAATAAACAGAAAAATCGTTCCAATATAGTTCGCAAACCGGTTCGCTGAACTGCCAAGAATCCCCGTGGTCATATTTTCCAGCATTTCCATACCGAATTCGATGATATTCTGGAATGTTCCAGGTACATCCGTCGCATGTTTTAATGCACGGTTCGCGGCTATCACCAGAATCAGCAGAACGACCGTAACGATCGTCATTCCGACCGTCGTCGTTGTCAGCCAGAGTTCATGGCCGAAGAGATGGTATTTCACGATTCCGTGAATCATGAAATCAGCACCACTGCCACCACTCATTCTTTTTCCTCCTTTCCTTAAGACTCATGAAGACTGCTGTCTGTTCCGAAACAGCAGCGTATAAGGCTCTATCCGTCAAGCCTGAAGATCAGGCCATACGGTCGGTTCGTTTCTGAAGTACCGGATACACATAAGCTCCGGTCTTCAATCCCAGTGCGCCGAGAACGACCGCTAAAAGGTTGATCGTAGTAAATTTCCATAAAAGGCACACCAGTATTACCGCGCACAGACTGCGGATCAGCGAATGGATCACCATCTTTTTGCTGCTGTACGCCCCATCAGCCGATTCCACACAGAGTTCCGTGGATCTCGCGATACTGATGAGCAGTACCTCCGCCGCCGCGGCTCCGATCAGCACTCCGGCGATCACCGGAACGGTTCGGAAAAAAATAAGGCAAATGAGAAGCAAGATCATATTATGGATCAGAATCCCGATGCTCATTCCCACTACCTGTCTCTTTGTCTTATCACTCACGATTGTTCCACCCTTTCAATTACCCTGCCGAGGCTGTCTTCTGCCGGACAGTTCCCTGCTGCTTCATATTCCGCTTTCGTTTACGGGTACCGTCTTCTTTGCCGTCCCTTCGGCCGTCACCGCCATCTTTTGGGACGGTCAGCACCGTCTCCTGTTCCGAAACGGCTCTCCCACTGCTTTACCTGCTCTTCCTTTTCCCTGTCTTCGGCTTCTTTCTCCCGGTCTATGATATGCTTCGCCATCTTATATGCACTTAAGCCACCCGAGAGAACCCCCAGGATCAGGAAGATCAGAACGGTATGAAGTCCGGTCTTTTTATCGATCCAGCTTCCGAGGATCACACAGATGAGGACCGGTGTCACAACATTGAGTCCGAGCTGGGTGATCAGCACCAGGTTTTCAAGTCCGCTTTTTTTCTGACGCATAGTCTCCCACCTCACTTACCGCATAACGCATACCGCCATTATACTAAATATTTGCGCATTTGTCCATTTCTACGCATTGACTTTACAGATATTTCATGATTTCTTTTGTCAATAACATAATATTTTTGGACATATATGGATAATTGTCCAAAAATCCCCAGGGTATTTCTGGATAAAAGTCAACAGGATTCATGTTTCTTCTATATTTGTATATAGAAAAAAGGGACACAGCTGCTTCCATGTCCCTTCATTCTTTCCTATTACTTTATTTTCTTATGCATCAGTTTCACGGATCCGTCAGATATTTTCCCTTACAGTCCGTCTCTGTTTTAGTAGTTCATTCCGGTGATTGCAAGCTCTCCATCCGCAGTGATACCAAGAATGATGTTCGGAGCACCGTCACCGAGGACGATTCCGGCCATGACCGGCTCCAGGGAATCGACATCCACCTTTTCGATCGCAGCCTCCATCTCATCAGAGAAGATTTCTGCAGGATCCAGTTTCATAAAATCTTCCTTCGTATCGACCATGCCTCCGTTCGTCTTCACACAGGAAACAAAGGTTGGGAAATCAATGTGGTCCGCAAGCCCCTCCATATCTTTACTCTTTACGATCGTGATGATCTCTTTTGCGTAGGACTTATAGTCTGTCTTCTCGAGCTGGACAGCCGCCTGACTCTGAAGCTTCGCCATCTCCTCTTCAGAGATCTCTGCAACCTGCACGCCCTCAGAACTCTCGTCCGTCTCAAAAGCTCCCGGTCCTTCCGCCATCTTTGGGTCTACATTGGAGAGATCCGGTTTTGTTGCATCAACGGCGGATGTCTCCGCTGCGGAAGCCTCCACAGCCGCTGTTGTCTCCTGTGTGTTTTTTGAGCCGCATGCTGTCGCCATCACTGCTGTCACGCAGAGTGCCGCTGCTAACAATACATGTTTTTTCATAATACAATGTTCCTCCTCTGATCTTATCCGGTTCATCCGGCATCCATCCGGATCCGTGTCCGGCAGATTTTTTACCGGGTACCCGGGCTTCCTTCTATTCATAAATGTACCTGTCTCACTGTATCAGAACTATACCACGCCCTCTTTTTCCTGACAATAAACAATTTCTAAAGAAATGGTTATTTTTTCGTTAGAAAATCTCCATTTATTTTATTTTCCTTTTAGAGTTTCTCCATACTTCCGTCACATTCTTCCTGTATACTTTGTATCATAAAAGATACCAATCAGTTAAAAACATCACGAAGCGTTTTTAAAAAACGAAAGACGAGGCGTGTAGCGCCTGATCAGGTATATATAAAAAATGGGGCCGGCAGGCAAATGAAATGCGCGCACATTTATGCCGGACTCGACTAAACATAATTCTCGGATCCCCGTGATCCAGGATTGACATATATTCGATACTCATACATCCCCCTTTTTTAGTATTTGTGTGAAGAAACTCCGGTATGCCAGAACCGGAGTTTTTTCATGTTTTCCGTTAAACATTAAAAACAGAGCAGCCCTTTTATCGGCTGCCCTGTAATTTATTTGCCTTTCTTTGCAACGATCAGTATCTTCATAGTTACAAGTAAAAATCCATTCTAGATCGGCTTCGCCGATGGAATTTACATATTCCGGCAAATTTTATTCTATTATTCATTAGTGTGTCATCAGATCCAGCACTAACTCCGCGCACTTATTCAGATTCTCGATCTTCAGTGTCTCGCTCGTAGTATGTACCTTCGTCATACCTGTGGAAAGCACGATCGGCTTGATTCCGTGGAGAGCCATTACGTTCGCGTCGCTTCCGCCGCCGCCCTTTGCAGTCAGCGGCTCGCAGCCGATGCGCTTGCAGGACTCAAACACTCTCTGTACCATCGGATCATCGTTCGCAACGTTGAAGCTTACATAGTTTGTCCTTAATTCGATCTCAAGCTTTGCACCCATCTCGTCACAGGCATCCTGTAAGCATTTCTGCATATGGGCAGCCTGCGCGTTTAATTTATCGAGGTTGCGGCTTCTCACCTCAGCCACGAACTCTGCCTTTTCCGGAACGATATTTGTCGCGTACTCAGCCTTCAAGGTACCGATATTGCAGGTCGTCTCCTCATCGATGCGGAGCAGGTTCATTTTTGCGATTCCCTTTGCCGCTACCTGGATCGCACTGATTCCCTCTTCCGGAGCAAGGCCCGCATGGGAGGAACGGCCGATGATCGTCGCGAAAATTTTGATCTGGCCAGGTCCGCAGGTTAAGATCTTTCCAACATCGCCGCTGGCATCGAATACCATAGCCTCTTTGCCCTTGATCATGGACAGGTCCATATTCTTAACACCGTTCATTCCGCCCTCTTCACCGATGGTGAATAAGATCTCAGTGCTGCGGCACGGAAGGTTCTGCTCTTTGATCACCTTGACAGCCTCCATGATCGCCGCGATTCCGGACTTGTCATCACCGGAAAGGATCGTAGATCCGTCTGTATGGATGATTCCGTCATCGATCAACGGTTTGATCCCGTTGCCCGGAGTTACGGTATCCATATGCGCGCACATAATTGTCGGCTCACCCGGAATCGTTCCCGGGAGATATGCACATACGTTAAATCCGTTGGATCCGAACCCCTCACCGGCCTTATCGGTCTTTACTTCCAGACCGAGTGCCTTCAGATCCTCAACTAACTTTTCCCCCATCGCTTTCTCATTCTTTGTCTCGCTGTCGATCATCGCATAGCCAATGAATGTGTCGAGCAGTCTCTTTTCGTTAATCATCTGCTAACCCCTCCTGTTTTTCCCTGGTGCAAAGACCCCTTTTCCAGTCCCCGCATTGCAAATCTTACTCAATCATCTTAACATGAATCTGCCATCTCCGCAAGAAAATACCGCAGCTTTATCCGGTCCCCTGTCCGGACCTCTTCGGCTTTATTTTTGTTCTGTCTGAATTTTTTTAATTATTCGGTTTATATTAATAATACAAGGCATAAAAGCATAGGCAGCTCCATTCCGGAACTGCCCGCTTTCTTTTCATCTTCCGTTTTTTATTTTGCAAGTCCTTTTATAATAGAAGAAACCTTATCGTAATCGTACTGCACTTCTTTTACGCCCGACTGTTTTTTATACCAGCTCTTTAATTCCTGATACGTCGTGGAGAAAGAACCATATCCGAGATACAGCTCCGGAGTCTGGAAGTTGTCCGCGAATACGACCATCGGCATCACCTTCAGGTTCTGAACTCCGTTTTCTTCCATCACCTTTGCAAGCTCCGCCGCGCCTTTTTTCAGCTCCAGAAGCGGATTTTCAAACTCCTCTTTTCTCTTTGCGTCTTCTCGCCGCCACATTGCTCCGTCCGGAGTTCCGTATATCTTAATTCCCCAGCCGTAAGTTCTTACAAGATAAACGCCTCTCTTATCCATAAGGACCGCGTCAAACGTCATTTTTCCTTCCGGAAGATTTAAAGTCGCGTTCTTTAAAACCTCACCGGGCTTTCCGCAGATCCTTTTCAGCCGCGCGGAGACCTTTTCTACAGCCTTTTCGTGATTCCGCTGTTTGTTCATGTGTTTCGCGATCAGCCAGAACACCAGTATACCGGCCAGTATGTAGGCAAAGAACATAAAGTAGTCCTGCGCCGAATGAAGTTTCCATGTCTGAAAGTTTCCACCAAACATATTTTATCCTCCCAGGTATTCAATTAACCGCACATTGGCAGTTGCTGCCGCCGACAGTCTTTTTTGAATCCGTCAGGCAGGATTCCTTTATTATCTGTCATCACGGTTCATGCACGATACTTTATCTTAACATGAAACCACTATAAACGCAATAATCTTCTCATGATCGCCATTTCCTGTTTTATGCATTTTTACCAAACATTTTTCATTCCTTTTGGCGAAATCTCCGGCTTTTTTTTCAGTTTTCTAATGTAAAAATAAAAATTATAAACACTTTATAAAAAACATATAGCTTTTTCGAACCATTTATAGTATAATATCCATGCAAGCGGAATCTCGGGGGTTTAGATTCCGTAAATTTAATTTACAGGAGGTTTTTCAAATGAGCGAAAACACTACCGCTAAGAAAACCGGCGTGGACAAACTGATTGATGGTATCGAAAAAGTTTGTAACAAATTGCCGCCGCCAGCGATTCTGTTCTGCTGGCTCTTCCTTATCACAGCCATCATCGGCTGCATCTTCAGCGTAATGGGCGTTGCCCTTACAAACCCGGCTTCCGGAGAGGTCGTAACATCTGCGAACCTGTTCTCCAAAGACGGTGTTGACTGGATCTTAGGCAACATGGTAAAGAACTTTACCGGTTTCGCTCCGTTAGGTCTGGTTATCACAATGACACTCGGTATCGGTCTCTGTGAAGAGTCCGGAATGCTGATCTCCATGCTGAACAGTTCCTTAAAGAACGTTCCGGCAGCTATGATCCCGTATGTAATCGCATTCGTCGGTACAGTCGGAAACATCGCTTCCGATACAGCTATGGTCGTTATCCCGCCGATGGCTGCCATCGTTTACATGGGCGTTGGCAAACACCCGGTAGTTGGTATGATGGTTGGTTACGCAGGTGCTCAGGCCGGTTTCACAGCGAACCTGATGGTTGCCGGTACTGATACTCTGTTACAGGGTCTTACAAACGATGCGATCAAGGCATTCATCCCGGATACAACATTCCAGGTTGACCCGACCTGTAACTGGTTCTTCATGATCTTCTCCACCTTCCTCTGCGCATTAGTTATCGGATTCTGTTCCGTACATATGATCGAGCCGCGTTTCGGAAAATACGAGGGTGCCGGAGAAGCAAAACTCGAAGAAGTTACTCCGCAGCAGAAGAAAGGTCTTAATGCTGCAGGTCTTACCGCGATTATCTACATCATCATCATTGCAATCGGATTCTTCACCGGTCTTCTTTCCGGCGAGAACGGTGCATTTATCGGATCCCCGCTCTTAAAGGGCCTGATCCCGATCCTGTTCGTTCTGTTCTGTCTCTGCGGTCTTGCATACGGCTTCACTGCAGGCACATTCAAGAACGCTGTTGATGTCAACAAGGCAATGTCAAAGCAGATGGCTGGTATGGGTTCCTACGTTCTGTTCTGCTTCTTCTGCGGACAGTTCCAGGGCTTATTCAACTGGACAAAGCTTGGTACACTCCTTGCGATCGCAGGTGCTGATGGTCTCGAGGCTGCAGGTTTCACAGGCATCCCGCTCTGTGTAGCATTCATCATCCTCTGCTCCTTCGTCAACATCTTCGTATCCTCCGGTTCCGCGAAGTGGGCTATTTTCGCTCCGATCTTCGTTCCGATGTTCATGCTCCTCGGTTATCACCCGGGCTTCACACAGTTACTTTACAGAATTGGTGATTCCCCGTTCAACTGCTGGACACCGATGTCCGCATATATCTGGATGATCTTAAGTGTTGCTCAGACAAAGTACGTTCCGGATCTCAAAATTGGTACTCTGATCTCCAACATGATCCCGATGTCCATCGTTCTTCAGATCGCATGGATCATCGTAGTTGTTATCTGGATGATGATCGGACTTCCGTTCGGACCGGGCGTAGGCGTTGCTCTTCCGGCTGGAATCCTCTAATTCAGAGTTCAACAATTACAAAGCTTATTGTGTAAAATAAGAAGGCAGTATGGCCCGTCGCTTTTGCGGCGGGTCATTTTTTTGCGCTGTACAGCCAGCCCACGCCGACAGCATGTTCTAAAGTTTCGCTCTCCCGCGCACCGCGTTCCCGTTTCTTCACTTCCGCAGCGTTCATTACTCAAAATGGATGAAAGAGATTCCAGGTCACAAGAACTTCCTCCTTCGGTTTTTTCACAACTCCCGCAATACTTTTTTCTAACATAAAAAACTCACCTCCATGGCATCATAATACCTCAGAGATGAGTTTCTTTCTTCTCAAAAATGGAAATTCAATTCTATATGATTCCAACAGCATCCGCCCGGCACTGACGGCAGTGGGCCAGGATCGGGAGATACCGTTTCGCCGTCTTCTGGGCAGTGAGAAGCTCTTCCGACCCCGGTCCTATTCTGTTCTGCATCGCTCCGCAGGGAATCAGCGGCATGACATTCATGACCGTACAGTCATAGAACTTCGCCATTCTGGCAATCTCCCCGATCTCCCCGTCATTGATTCCGGGGATCAGTACCGTATTGATCTTCACAACACAGTTTTCCTTCGCGCACCGTTCCAGCGCCAGCTGCTGTTTCCTTGTGAGATATTCCCCGGCAGCAAGCCCGCTGAGACGTCCGTTCTCTGTTGTCACATAGTTGTAGATCTGTGCCGCCGTCCCGGCCCGCAGTGTATTTACCGTCACGGTCAGAGTATCCACGCCGCAGGACAACACCTCGTCTATTTTTTCCTCCAGCAAAATTCCATTGGTGGAGACGCATCGGATTACCCCTGGAATCTCCTTTGCTACCAGTCGTAACGTCTCAAATGTCTCTGGATTTGCTAACGGATCTCCAGGTCCTGCGATTCCGATCACCCGGATTCTGGGTTCCTTAACTACAGCTTCTTTTGCCCGGAGAACCGCCTGCTTTGGAGTCAGGATTTTGGAAGTGACACCTGGTCGTGATTCATTCGCACAGTCATATTTCCGGTCGCAGAAGGCGCACTGTATATTACATTTCGGTGCCACCGGCAGGTGGATCCGCCCAGAGACTCCGCTGCCGCATCGCCCGAAACACGGGTGTTCCCCCAGACGCGCACCTAATAACGGCATAATTCTTCTAACTCCTCTTCCGTCATCGGCGATGGGATCACGCCCTTATGATCCGCCAGCATCTCCTCCGCCAACGCCCGGAACATTTTCGCCGCCGCACCGTCCGGAAACAACTCTACCGCCGTCTTTCTCTGCGCCTCCGCCCGGCTGATCTCCTCGCTCATAGGAATCTTTCCAGCGAGTGTCGTTCCGATTTTGGAAGCAAAGTTCTCTACCATATCCGCCGCGTCCCGTCCGCTTCGCCCGTTGTAGATGATTCCCGCAAGGCGGACATCATTGTCTCTCGCGTACCGCACGATTCCCCGACAGATATTGTTGGCGGCATAGAGCGCCATAAAGTCGGCCGTTGTCACCAGATACACATCCTCGGCAATATTTTCCCTGAGCGGCATGGAAAAGCCGCCGCAGACCACATCTCCAAGGACATCATAGATGACCACATCCCTGTCCTCAAACAGGTTCTGGTCCCGAATCTCCCGGAGAGCACTGGCAATCCCGCGGCCCGCGCATCCCGTTCCAGGTTCCGGTCCGCCGGACTCGATGCAGAGGATCCCTTTATACCCCAGTGTTCCGATCTCCCCTGGCGCACTTGTCTTTAAACGGTCAAGAACGGTCGGTATCCGTTTTCCCGTCAGACATCTTGTGGTATCCGCCTTCGGATCGCAGCCGACAACAGCCACATTCAGCCCCATATCCGCCATGGCAGCCGCCACGTTCGTCACAGTCGTGGACTTTCCGATTCCTCCCTTTCCGTATACGCAGATCTTTTTCATTGGTATAAAGCTCCTTTCATCGTCCGACCATGAATGATCTCATTTAAAATATCCTCCACCAGGCACAGCGTTCCCATCGGTCCCACATATGACCGGTCACTCAGTGTGATCCGGTCAAACACAGGATAGTCAAACCGGACCACCGGGATCTCCAGTTCATCTCCGATCTCCTGCTCGAATGACGACGCAAAGAGGATCGCGCTCTCGTTTTTCCGGATCTCATCGTAAAAATCTTCCAGCTCCCGGAAATTTTCCCGGACTGCGGCAGTTTCTACCCGGAAACCGAGTTCTCCATCCAGAAAAGCTGCCAGCCCCTTTGCCCTCGCGCCAGTTCCAAGAACCGACACCGGCACACCGTAGAGAGACTCCAGATAAGAGTACACTCTCTTTAATTTCTCCCCGGTAAAACGGCGGAATTCCGCCTCTTCCTTCGAATAATCAAGGCCAAACTGTTCTCTCAGCACGCCCCACAGCGCTTTCGCTCCCGTCAGACCGTATGGATAGGGAACTTCCGCATATGGAATACGAAACTTTTTTTCCATCGCTTCCGCGAGTTTCAGCCCCCGCCCGAAGCAGATATTAAGATCCGCCGTTCCCGCGTTTTTCAGTTCTTCCAGACTGCATTTTCCGAGAACACATCCGATTTCCGCCTTATCTCCTAAGAGTTCCCGGATTGCCTTAATATCCGCCTCCAGACGGAAATCATCCGTTCCAAGTCCCAGAAGATTGATTTTGGGACACTCTCTGTCCGCACGTTTCTCCCCAGACATCAAAGACAGAAGCGCCCTCGCCGCCGCCTCGTATCCATCCAGAAAACTCCCCCTGTATCCTGCCGTCTCGAGGACAAGCACCGGGATCCCCGTCTCATCCGTGAAATCCGCTGCCGTCATCTGAAGCTCGTCCTGGATGATATCGCTGACACATCCCTGGGCCACAAAGATCTGTTTCGGGCGGTACAGTTCCCGGATCTTTTCCAGTGCCAGACGGAACGATTCCTCCCCGGAGAAGACGATGTCGCTGTCGCTTAACACCGTGCATGTCTGACGCACGTCCGACATGTCGCAGGCCGTAAAATGGTATCCCATGGAACCGAAATTGCAGCCTACCACCGAATGCAGAAGTGTCACCGCGTCCTGAACACCGGTAAAAACCTGCTGTGCTCCAAATAATTTACATCCATAACCGGCTTTCATGACCGTTCCCCCTTTCTGCGGTCCAGCCACATCTCCTCCCACATTCTGCGGGACGCGGCTGTCGAGTCATTCTCATATCTCGGATAATTATCTGTGTCAAAGGACATCCGGTTTAAGATCAGTTCATCCCGCTTCTTTGCTGTCCTAAGACATGACGCAAAGCGGTTGATCAGACGAATATAGGAGTCAAAACTTGGTCCGCTCATCTTGTCCACCGCCGGAACCATCGGCGCTCCCAGTCCCTCTAACGTAAAGTCATCAGATCCAACTACCACGTCTGCCCCTGCGAATATTCCGCGGAGTTCATCGCGGTCCGGATTTACATATAATTTAGTTCCAGGTGAAAACAGGTCAATGGCATCATGGATCCGCACCATAAGATTCTTCTCCACCTCCGGCGTGATTCCGGAACTGATCTTCATCCGCTCTGTCTGGACCACACAGACCGCGTCCACATGGATTCCCAGTTCCTTCGCGTATGTCTTTAAAGTAAACGGAACACTCTGAAGTCCCCGGCACACAAGAATACCATGAAAACCAAAAATGTAGTTTCTCATGCTCTCCGTCTTCCGGAGCACCCTGGCTCTCTCCCACTGGATGACAGACTCCATCTGATCCGCAATGTCAAGCATCTCTCCGATGTCCCGGTAAAACTGCGAGATTCCATCAAGCCCCACATACCTTCCGCTGTCATTGATATGAAGATAATCTGTTCCGAAAATATCACGCATTTTTCTCGCCCAGCGGATCCGCTTTACGAGATTCAGCTGTGCCGCCGGCGCTTTCTTTAACTGTTCCGGCGCAGCGCTGGGAATCCAGGTGTTCACAACGACTCCCGCCTGGTTCAGTGTCTGCTCGATCTCACGAAGAACTGATTTTCCTTCACTGCCCCAGCCCACCGTCTCAATGTTGACGCTGTAGGGGATGATCTCCTGCTTTTCCATAAACTGTCCCACAATAGCATAGAGCGCCTCCGTGAATCCGCATCCCTTTAACTCCATCTCCAGACGGTTATCCCCGGTGAGTTTCTGCTTTGAGATCTCTTTCAGACGGTTTTTCGCGTAGTTTTTATCCCGGTGGGAGAAAAGCTCCGACTGGACTCCCACCACAGGGATCCCCTCTTCCCTGAGGCGGCCCGCGGTCTCCGTCACTGACTCATTCAAGATGTCACTGATCGGTGTCGGTATCACCAGTATCAGATCCGGGTGATACTGTTCCCAGGCAGCCCGGATCGTTTTTTCTAATTTTGCATCTCCGCCAAAAACGATCTCCTGTTCCTGAAGATCCGTCGTGAGGATCCTGTAAAACGGTTCATGACGTCTTCTGGCGCTGAAACGGTAGTGGAAGCCGCACCCCAGCGGTCCATGTAAAATTGCCATCACGTTTCCGCCGATCTCCCCGGCAACGCCGATGCTGCCGGAAACTTTTCCGTTGACACCGAAGGAATGGAGAAGTCTCGACGGGTACATAGCCGTCGCAAGGTCGTCAAAATATGTCCGATACATTATATTTCCACTTTCCCCTTTCTCACATGGTAGATCCGTCCGCAGACCTTCTCACAGAGCGCTTTGCTGTGGGTGATCATAAGGAATCCTGCATTGCTCTCCATCTGATATTCCTTTAAAATATTGATGACCTGCACCTGAGTGATCACATCCAGCATGCTGGTCGGCTCATCGAGGACGATAAGCTCCGGTTTTAAGAGCAGGATCCGGGCCAAAGACGCGCGCTGCAGCTCGCCGCCGGAGAGTTCTGCCGGATGACGAAGCAGATGTTCCTCGTAGATTCCGAAGCGTTTTAAATATTCCAGCATCGACTCATATGTATACGGCAGATGGTAATGCCGATACGGCTCCGTCATGCTGCGGAGCAATATCAACTCCGGGTTGAAGGACATCTCCGGATGCTGGAACAGGATCTGAATTTTTCTTCTCGTCTCCCCACGGTAATTCATATGGATCTTATCTCCGCGAAACACGATATCCCCGGAATCCGGCTTTACGAGCCCCGCGATCATCATGCCAAGCGTGGTCTTTCCACTGCCGCTCTCCCCGAAAAGCCCCACGGTCTCCCCGGCATCCACCTGGATATCCGCATGATCCACCGCTACAACTCCGCCGTTGTCATGGTACCGTTTTGTCAGCTCATGAGTTTCCAGCAGCATATTTCCAACACCTCACTTTATGACCGCCAATGTCAAATAACGGCGGATTTTTTTTACATTGTTCCGTACATTCATGGCATCTGTCGTAATAGCGGCATCCCGCCTCCCCCTCCAGATAATCCTTATGGGGCGGCGCGAAGCCATGATCCTCGTAATGCATGCCGTTCTCCGGCATGGCATTGATCAGGTCCCTCGTATATGGATGAAGCGGATGGTTCAATACTTCCTCCGTATCGCCATATTCCAACTGGCATGCGGCATACATCACGCTGACTTTATTGCTGACGGCTTTCGCGAACAGAACATCGTGAGTCACACAGAGCAGCGTCTCATGGTCCAGTTTCTTAAACGCATCCGTCACCGCAGCGACACGATGATCGTCCAGTCCCTTTGTGGGTTCATCTGCCAGAAGAATGTCCGCATCGGCGGCGATGCCCATTGCCACCATGGCTCTCTGGCGCATTCCACCGCTGAACATGTGCGGGTATGCCTTTGCCTTTTCTTCTCCGGGAATCAGGTAAAACCGTTCCAGAAGCTTTGCCGCCGCCTCTATGGCCGTGCGCTTTGACTCTTTTTTGTGGATGATCCGCGGTTCTCCAACCTGGTAGCCCACAGTGAGAAGCGGATTCATGCTGCCGCCTCCGCCCTGTGGAACGTAGGCGATCTTTCTTCCTCTGAGTCCCTGCATCTCCTTTTCCGGTATTGCTAAAAGGTCCTTTCCGTCCAACAGGATCTCTCCCGTGATCTTCGCGTTCTTCGGAAGCAGACGGATCAATGCCACAAGAAGGACACTTTTTCCGCTTCCCGTCTCACCGATGATCGCAGTCCTGCTGCCATCCTCCAGATCCAGGGACACATCGTCCACCGCCTTTACATCCGCTCCCGCGAATTCTACTGAAACATGTCTGATCTCCAGCATCTACTCCGCCTCCTTTCTCTGAACCCCATAATATCCCAGCAGCATAAAGCCCAGCGTAGCCAGCGCTGTGCAGATGATCGGCGGCAGATACCACCAGTAATATCCTCGGATCACACCGTTCTGATAAAACGCGTAATGCAGGATATTTCCCCAGCTCTTTTCGCCGAAATCGCCAAGTCCCAGGAAACTCAGGGATGCCTCTGTCATCATGGCTGTGGAGACTGCAAGCGCCGCCCTGGAGAGGATCATGTCCTTCAGGTTCGGAACGATATGTTTCACGAGAATCACAGGCGTCGGAATCCCCAGCGCCTTCTCCATCTTCACGAATGGCATTTCGCAGAGCTGCAGCACCCGCGCCCGGAGAACTCTCGCCGTTCCCGTCCACGCCGTGACGCTGATAGAGATGATCACGGACATCTTGCCCGGATTCAAATAGGCAATGAGGAGCATCGTGAGTGCCAGGCTGGGAAGCGCCATGGTGACATTCGTGACCCCCGTAATGAACCGGTCTGCCGCACCGCCGTAAAATCCGGCTAAAAGGGCAAACAGGGTTCCCAGGAATGTCACGAGAACCGCTGTGAAGATACCGATAAACAGGGAGATCCTCGTTCCGTAGATCAGTTCGCTCAGGATATCCTGCCCCACATCGTTCGTCCCGAGAATATGTTCCGCCCCCGGCTTCAGATATGGGATCCCAAGTTCATGGGGATCATATGGGGAGATCACCGGGGCAAACACGGCAACAAGCACAAAGAACGCCACGATCACAGTCCCCCACACCATCGCGGCATTCGGGCGAAATTTTTTCTTCTTCATTCTTTTAACCCCTCCCGTACTCTCGGATCAAGCCAACCGAGCATCACATCTCCCAGAAGATTTCCCAGAACCGTGCAGACCGCTGAGATCAGGAAACAGAGCTGTGCCGTCGGATAGTCCGAGCTGATGACTGCCGTGTAAAAGAGCTGTCCCATACCTTTCCAGCCAAAGATGACCTCCAGGATCATGGAACCAGAAAGGATGCTGCCGAGCTGGATGCAGAGCGTCGCCGAATATGGCAGCATCGCGTTTTTGATCACATGGATCAAAAGGACCCCTCTGCTTGTCCGTCCTTTCGCGTAGGCCGTGGTGATATATTCCTCTCTCCGGATCTGTGACACGTTGCTCTTCATGTTTAAGAAATTTGCCGCAGTCCGGAACAGGATAAGAAGAATAACGGGAAGTGTCGCATGGTAGGCCACATCCATCACAAATTTCATACCCGTAAGACCGCCCACCGTCATTCCGTTTACCGGGAACCATCCGACCTTGAAGGCAAATGTCACAAGAAAGATGATTCCGATACAGTTCGTCGGAACCGTATGGAAAAACAGCATGATGGGTGTCAGGATCTTATCCAGAACCCCGCCCGGTTTCCATCCGGCTGCCACACCGAGAAGTGCTCCCAGAAGTCCTCCAAAAATAAAGGTTGGAATTCCAAGTACCAGCGTCCAGCCCGCACGGTTCAGTACGTTGTCCAGAACCGGCTTTTTGTTGGAATAGGCGATTCCAAAGTCCAGTGTCAAAACGCTCTTCATATAGTTCATATACTGCTCACCGAGAGAATCATTCAGACCGTATTTTGCCGCGATCTTATCCAGCTCTTCCGGTGAATCATACAAAAGTTCATAGTACCGTTCCTGTCCCACCAGATGCTCTAACGGATCACCCGGCATGAAATGCACCATACAGAAGCTGATCGTGATCACGATCCACACCGTGAACACTGCCCCGGCCAATTTCTTCCAAAACCGCATAAAAAATCCTCCTGCAACTGCTCATTGGATCCGCAGTTACATCCTTTCCGTCTAAAGAAAAACGGGACGGCATCAGGCCGTCCCGCGCATAAACAACAATTATTTCACTGAAATATTATAGAACAGAACCGGAGTGACAACACCGATAGCGGGATAATAAACCAGGTTATCGAACTCATCGGTACGATACGGGAAGAAGCAGTCCTCCCATGTCAGGGCAAAGCCGTAAAGCTTCTCTGAAACGATCTTCTGCAGTCCTTTTACTGCCGCTACATATTCCTCGTCACTGTTTGCACCCTGAAGCGCAACATATGCGTCGTTCAGTTCCGGATCATTTAAGGTATTGCCCCAGTCATATCCGCCGGAACCTGCAATGTCACGGTTTAAGAAGTACCAGATCGCGGTACGATAGGAAGCAACACCGCTTGTTGTATATCCGATAAACAAGTCATAGTTTCCTTCTGTAACCATTGCCTTGTTTGCCTCAGCGCTGGTTAAAGCATCTGTGTCATAGTAGGCGTTGACGCCGATCTTCTTTAAGCCGTCTACCATGATCTCGCCGATACGGTTGAACAGTTCCTGCTGTGCCTTGCTCATCTGGGAAGATACCTTGTATGTAAACGCGGTTCCATCCGGAAGCTCTCTGAATCCGTCTCCGTCCACATCTTTGAATCCTGCGTCATCGAGGATCTTATTTGCCTCATCTACATCTGTGTAGAATTTCCAGAGGCTGTCATCATAACCAACGTTTGCCGGCGGAATTACACCGGAACCCGGAGTCTGACCGTAGTCTCCGCAGGATGTCTGACGGATCAGATCCCAGTCGAGGCACTTTACAACAGCCTCACGGAACTCGTAGACCTGGTTTGCGGCGGTATTCATGCCAAAGGTTGCCTGGTTGCATCCGTTGTACTGGCTGCGTCCCTCATCGATGAAGTCCTTTCCGGAGATCACATCGAGAAGTGTGTAGCTGGTCGGGGATGCGTAGTCATACATAAAGTCGATCTCCTTGTTCGCAAGTGCCATAAGCTCTGCGTCCTTGGAAGAGTAGGACTTTAAGGTGATTCGGTCAACTTTCAGATCACCAAGGTATCCGTTTCCTTCGTAAGCGTCGAATACAACGATTCCGGCATCTGTGTCCACGCTTGTGAGCTTGTACGGACCACAGCCGATCGCTGCGTCATCCTCTGCGTAGTTGCTCGGATCATCAACATTCTCCCAGATATGCTTCGGGAGAACACCCTGGGTGATCGGGTTGGAACGTACCCAGTAGTAAGCGTCCGGCTGGCTGAAAACGCATGTTACCTGATCGTCACTGTCTACGCGGACCTCTGTCAGGTTCTTTAAAGATGCGTTCTTGATCACATCTCTGCGGTATTCCATGGTAAACACTACATCGTCCGCCGTTACCGGCTCACCGTCATGCCAGTGCTTGTCGGTCGGGAATGTCATTGTGAGCTCGCATCCGTCATCGGAGATGTTGTATGTCTTTACAAAATATCCCTGGATCTGGTTGTTTTCGTCCAGATAGAAGAATGTCGGGTTTGTGATACAGTTGTACTGGAACTTACCAATAGAACCGGACTGGGAGTAGATGCTGGTCTCATCCGGCTGGGAACTCGTTCCGATGACCAGATTTTCAATATGCTGATCCGCTTTTTCTCCTGCCTGAGCTGATGCCTCGACTGCCTGGGTAGTCGCTGCTGTTGTTGTTTCCGTCGTGGATGCGCCGCAGGCTGCAAGCGATAAGGACATCGCAGCCGCAAGCAACGCGGAAATGATCTTTTTCATTTTGTGTTTTACCCTCTTTCTCTTATTTGCGTTAAAACTGCTGCGCCTGGCACGTTTGATCATCGATCCGAACCCGTTTTTTTGCCGCCCCGGTCTGCTTTTTTACCCGCTATACAAAAAAACAGCAGTCTAAATCGCGACTGCTGCTTTCAAAATTACATATTCAGATGCCAGTTCTATCAAAAAGATGCCTCGGATCAACACTATGATTCCAGGCTGAAATGGCAATGCAGAAAGAAAATCCGTAGACCGCAGATTTAAACTCGAACCCCGCGGCAGGTCTCCTGACTTGGGCCATGGCATTTGTTCCCTTCACGGTTTCCCATTGGATCTGAACAAATACGGCTTAACACAGTGACGGCATCGTTCCGGATTCTGACCGGATTCCCTTTTCACCCACCTCCCGGTGGACACCTGCAAGGCGCACTTACATATTTAACTAGCTTGCATTGTAACGATTGTGCCGGCACTTGTCAAGGAAATTTCCGGCTTTTCTGGGATTTTTTTGAAATTATAGAATTCTGTGTGGCAATTTTCATCACACAGAATTTCGTTATTTCTGTTGTGCAGTTTCCTCATTTGCCAAATAGTTTTCCAGGATATCCGCCGCACATGCCGCGAGTTCCGCACACGGACGTTTTTTATAATATGCCTCAGTTCTTGCCTCCGGCTGCGGGTTTGTATCGGAATTGATTCCGTTTAAAAGTTCCCTGCAGATATAACTGCCATTTTCCTCTTTAAATTTTTCTGCCAGCTCCTGGATCCGCCTGTAATGGTCTGCCTTTTCTTCTTTCGCCTTCGGATCTGTATATCCTTCCAAAGCGCCGCAGACCAGCGCCATCCCGCTGACACATCCGCAGACCTCCCGAAGTCTTCCCAAACCGCCTCCGAAGGACGATGCCAGCCCCGCCGCCATCTCTCTGCTGATCCCGCGTTTTTCAAGTTCATCCGCAAACGCGAGAGTCACCGCCTGGGAGCAGTTGTAACCTTCCTTGAATAATTCTCTTGCCAGATCGCCCCTGGACTTTGAACAGACTTCCGACATTTTTATACCTCTTTCTTCTCTTAATCCTTTGCTTGTTTTTTTTACCGTCTTATGTTAGAATATTAATGTTATGGCATTGGGCCATCGCCAAGCGGTAAGGCACAGGACTTTGACTCCTGCATTCGAGGGTTCGAATCCCGCTGGCCCAGCGAAAAAAGCTGAATTTCTTTTACGGAAATTCAGCTTTTTTATTTTCATTCATGTCATCCACACACCGGGACCATATTGCCGCAGGGCTTTGACAGCTGCCGTTAAATACAAAAAAGCCCCGGGAACTGCTTCCCAGGGAAATACGGGTGGATACAGGGATTCGAACCCTGGGCCTCCAGAGCCACAATCTGGCGCGCTA
>CABVBU010000036.1 GCA_902496665.1 uncultured Clostridium sp.
CAAAGTTAACAACCGCTGAGTTTATCGAAGCTATCAAGGAATTATCCGTATTAGAGTTAAACGAATTAGTAAAGGCTTGTGAGGAAGAGTTCGGTGTATCCGCAGCAGCAGGCGTAGTAGTTGCAGCAGCAGGCGCTGGCGCAGCAGCAGAGGAAGAGAAGACTGAGTTCGACGTTGAGCTTACAGAGGTAGGCCCGAACAAGGTTAAAGTTATCAAAGTTGTTCGTGAAGTAACAGGTCTTGGCCTCAAGGAAGCTAAGGACGTTGTAGACGGCGCTCCGAAGGTTCTTAAGCAGGGTGCATCCAAAGACGAAGCTAACGACATCAAGACAAAACTTGAGGCTGAAGGCGCTAAGATTACTCTTAAGTAATCAACTTTTATACTTTGAATGTTTTGATCCGCAGGAAGGTGACTTCCTGCGGATTTTTTCATGTAACAGGAAATTCCCTGTTACATAAAACGGCACTGACGTGCCAAAGATGCGCACTCGCGCAAAGATGTAGATTGTCGCAAGCGACCGCGCGAGGCGCGAGAATGTGCTAAGGCACATTCTTTTCATTTTGGGGCGATTGTAAGTAATTTGGCGGTGGAAAGACAGGCGCTTATGTGTTAAAATGGATAGCATGAAAATGGCATTGCCTGCCCATTATGCGGATCAATGATCGGGCGGGACAAAAAGGAGAAAGAAATGATTGAAGAATTAGTAAAGAGATACCCGGTTCTGGAATCCGTAAAGGGCCAGATTGAGGATGCATACAGGATCCTGGAGACATGCTATGAGAACGGAGGAAAGCTTCTGATCGCCGGAAACGGCGGAAGTGCCGCAGACTCTGACCATATCGTCGGGGAGCTGATGAAAGGTTTTGTAAAGCGCCGCCCGGTATCCGCGGAACTCGCCGAGGCGTTAAAGCAGGCGGACCCGGAGAGAGGGGAAGAACTGGCAAAAAAGCTTCAGGGCGGGCTCCCGGCCATCGCCCTCACAAACCATGCGGCCCTCTCCTCCGCATTCGCAAACGATGTGGATGGAATGCTCTCTTACGCACAGCAGTTAAACGGCTACGGAAAATCAGGGGATGTGTTCCTCGGAATCAGCACCTCCGGAAACTCTGAGAATGTGATGTACGCCGCAGTGACCGCAAAGGCGAAGGGACTTAAAGTGATCGGCCTCACAGGAAAGACAGGCGGAAAGCTCGCGAAGCTCGCAGATGTCGCTATTATCGTGCCGGAGCAGGAGACCTACAAGATCCAGGAACTCCACCTGCCGATCTACCATGTGCTCTGCCTGATGTTAGAAGATAAGTTTTATGCGGAATAAAAAGACCATGACCTGGGGGGAATTATGAAGAGACGGGAATGGGCCTCGTTAATTATTCTGGCACTGGCGGCGGTACCCGCACTGTTAGTTGCCATCGGACAGGTGTATGTGACAGGCGTAGACGGGATCAGGCTCAGAAGAACGGAGACCATCGGCCTTCTGGCGGAGATCGTGGTGCTGTTCTTTTTATACCTGTTCACGATCTGGAAAATTGAATCCAACCGGATCCGGACAGGTGCGGTACTTCTCATCACAGCCGGATTTCTCTGGATCCACCAGGCATTCACGGCGATGCTCCTGTCCGGCGCATATGTGCTGGTGCTTTTGATGCTCGGCGCACGGATCCGCAGGGGGATGGACCGTGAGCACAGATGGAGGGAGTACCATGTGATCACAGGGCTGGCGGACTTCCTTCTTGGAAGTGGATTTATGATATGCCTGTTCTGTCTGGGATCCCTGTTTTTCGGATGTGGGATCACAAGCTTCCGGTTTCTCACAGTGGTCATCGCTGGACTTCTGGCTGGGTACCGGATGATGGAATTGAGGTCGGCGGGAGATAGCGGAATGCCGTGGAAACGCGTGCCGCAGAGAACTAGGATCTCCCCGGAGATGTCCATCTGTATCGCGCTCATGTTCGCCATGATCCTTTTGCAGGCAGGACGAATGAATATCTGTGCCGACTACGATTCCCTCCATTACGGACTGCGGAATGAGTATGTTCTGGACAACGGCGGCGGAATCTATGAAAATCTCGGAATGGTCAATGTGGTGTACACCTATTCGAAAGGACTTGAGACACTGCTTTTACCGATCTCCGGGCTGCCGTCCTACGGATTTTTCCTGAGCTTCCAGATTTGGATGACCGTCGGCACTCTGATCGCGGCGGGCCAGATCGTGGAGCTGTTTGTCGGAAGAAGGCATGCGGTGGGATGTATGACACTTCTCTCCTGCATTCCGGGAATCATGAACATGTCCATCACGGCAAAGACGGACTCCATGACGGTGTTTATGCAGCTTGTACTGTTGCTGTTTCTTCTGCTCTATATCCGCAGACAGAGGAGCGCGTATTTCGTGCTGGCGGTGGACGCCTACCTGATGACGCTTGTGTTAAAGCCAACGGCACTTGTATTTTCAACGGTGGCCGCGGGAACGGCGGGGCTTTATATCCTGCTCACGAGACAGCTGAAATTCCGGCTGAAGGGAAGTTTTCTTCCTTCCTGTATCTATATGATCCCGATGTGGCTTCTCATCTGGTACCGGACATGGCTGCATACGGGACTTCCGCTGACATCCGTGTTCAACTCGATCTGGGCGGCCCTCGGATTTACCGTGAGGTACCCGTACCGGTTTGAAAGTCTGCCGTCGAACGGCGGATCACTGATCTCAATCGAGGGACTGAAGCACATTTTAAAGAGAATTTATGGTGTCCTCATGGCCCCTGTGGGCGAGGACATGGCCCATGTGCGGATCGCCTGGGGCACACCGCTGCTTCTGCTCTTTCTTCTTCTCGTCTGCCTGCCGGTGCTGGCGGATGTGAAAAGATCGAGGCGGAAAGAGAAAAATACCTTGATCTGCCTGGTCCTGGTATTTGTGACGAACGGACTCATGAGTCTTGTGGCTCTTTACCTGTTATGGCAGGTGGACGGCAACTATTTCCTGCTCCTCTATGCGCTGTCAGCGATCATGGCGGTGATCGTGGTGGGAAAATTAAAGAGCGGTTTCCTGCGCGGGTCCATATTCAGGATGCTGGTACCGTTTATTCTCTTTAATGTGACCATCACGGCGGTCAGCAACTGGGGCGGAACCCTGGGACTGACACCGGTGAAGTTCATCCACAAGGGATATTATGATCATATGGAAGAGTCCCATGAACTGCTTGCTTTCTACGGAAATGAGAAGATATGGGATATCCTGGCGGAGAACCCGAGAAACCGCGTCGTCGTATTCGGGGAGCAGCCGGAAATGCTGAGGTTCCCGTGCAGCACCCAGAGTTACACGGACATTGAGGGAAGCGGTGGAAACTTTAATCTCTCATCCAGCCCGGAGGCGCTGGCGGACTTCTTTACATTCGCGGGAGTAGATTACATCTACCTCGGAAGCGGATACTTAAAGCCTGGAACGGATGGATTCCGGAACGTGACAGGTCTCTTAAAACAGGGGTATCTTACGGATCTCCTGTATGAAAACGGAAACGGGCTTGCGGTATTCTCGTCTGATCCGAAGAACCTCACCGAGGAGGAGAGTGAGGCGCTTTTAGAGGAGTTTACTGAAAAATACTGGCCCGGAGAACAGCAGTAAGGGGATAAGACATGAATTTACAGGAGAAGATCCTGAAAGTGTGGAAGAGGTGGAGCCCGGAGCTCCTCATCTTTGCGATTTTTCTGGGATTTGGATTTTGGATCAACCGGGGAGTGGAATTAAAGGGACTTTATATGGATGACCTGTATCTCTGGTCCTGCTACGGGAACCAGTCATTTACGGAGTATGTGTTCCCAATGGGCAGCAGCCGCTTCCGCTTCCTGTTTTATCTGGCGTCCTGGCTGGAGCTTTTCTTCATCGGGGGACATGTGGAATGGATGGTTCCGTTCAACATCATCCTGAATGCGGGAATCGCATACAGCATTTACAGGATGGCGGTGTCATTCAGCGACGGGCGAAGGATCATAAGCTTCGCTGTGGGGATTCTCTACCTGTCATCCAGAATGGCATATTATCAGATCGGCCAGTTTTACGGGCTGATGGAGAGCCTGGCGTTGTGGGCAGCGTTAGGCATATTGTGGTTTCTGTACCGGTATGTGAATGAGAAAAAGGCGGGGGCGTTTCTCATGGCGAACGTCCTGTATTTTGCGGTCAGCTTCATCCACGAGAGGTACATGGCACTTCTGCCTTTACTTTTTCTGGCAGTGGTCCTTGGATTTGGAAAAGGTCTGGCGTCGGAGACTGTGACGGCGGAGCCGGCGGGAAATAGTGAACCGGACCGTGCCGCGGAGCCGGGACGAAGCCGTGGAAGAGGACAGAGCCGCGGGGCGCAGAATAAGAAAGAGGCGGCAGTCCGCACGGCAGCGGCTGAGGAGAAGGATGGTTTCCGTCTCCCGAAGCTCCTGCTTTTCGTGATCACGCTTTTCGGGTTTGGCGCGATCCAGATGATCCGCCTTCACACCATCGGAACGCTTTCACCGGCGGGAACCGGCGGAACCGATGTGGCAGATACCTTCAAGCTTACCGATGCCATCGGACAGGCATTGAACCAGGTGGGATTTGTATTTGGAAGGAACTCTGGACCGGTTTATCTTTGTATCGAACCGTTTGCGGACAGCCCGGATGGAATCAGAAATCTTATTCTGGCGGCTGAGGCAATTCTGGGTGTCGGCGTTCTGACAGCTGTGATCGGTATGATCCGGGCGCGGGATGAGATCGTCTGCCATTTAAAGAACGCGGTGCTGTTCCTTGTGTTCATCGCACTCTGTATCGGCAGCTCCAGCGTGACGATCCGTGTGGAGATGCGCTGGGTCTATGTGGCTTACGCTGCAGCGCTTCTGTTCTTTGCCTACCTGTCACGGGTGATGGGGAAGGCGGGGATCCTGGTGCTGTTGTACGGCTGTCTGATCTTCCCGGTGGAGACATATTACCGGGACAACTGGGACAACCTGTATCTGTGGGCGCCCCAGAGCCAGTATAATTCCCTGGCGGAGAAGACATACGGAACATACGGGGACGATATCTTCGACAAGGAGATCTACATCATCGGGAAGGATTTTGAGATCAGTGATTTTAATGCTGAAACATTCCTGAAAGTATATGCAAAAGATAAAACAAATGTTCCGAAGCTCCAGTTTATCGACAGCGACATGGATCTCAAGGAGATTACGGATGACATGGTGATCCTGTGTGAGGATCCGGAGCACAATGCATACAACGATGTGACGGAGATCGTGAAGAGGCAGAGGTTCGATACGCCCTTCGGCAGCTATTCGGACGGATGGATCGATGAGCACGCGAAGATCGTTCTGACAAACGGGGAGAGCAGCAAGCTGACCTTAAAGTGCTATTACCCGGGCAAGCTTACAGGTGGTGAGACCTGTAAGATCAAGGTGAACGGACGGCAGATGGATGATCTTGTATTTACGGACAACACGATGTATTACGAGATCCCAGCTGCACCGTATCAGAGATTTACCGTGGAATTTTCCTGCAACTTCTATGTAAAAGGGGCGAAGGAACACCGCGGGGAGGAAAATCTGGCGATGGTCGTGAAGGTGACAGATCAGTAAAAGAGGCAGGTCCGCAGAAATTTTCTGCGGACCGCCGGGAAAGCGCAGGAATGAAGTTTTCTGCAAAAAAGCAGCCGGAGAAGAGAAGGCTGCGACAGTAAAAAGGAGAATCAGAAGAATGAATGGACAGCAGTGGGCTCCAATGTGCGCGGGCTTTGCCGTTGCTGTGGTCCTGTTCCTTGTGCTTGGGTATTTCCTGAGGAAGAGGGACATGACTGCCCATCTTGCTCCCGTAAAGCGGGAACTCAAGAAGGAAAAGCAATGGCTGCGGCGCGGGGAGTATAATGCGGCTATGGTAAAGGGCCGCCAGAATCTGGAACTGTTCTTGAAGCTGGTGGCGGAATTTAATGGGATCGAGCTCGACAATTCTGCCCAGGCGATGGCGAACGCCAAGAGCGGTCCGGATGGAAGAGGACAGCGCGAAACTTACCGGATGAACGGGAGAAAGCGTCAGAGAGTCATGACATTCCAGCAGTTTGGATGGTGGCTCGACGAGAACGGGTATCTGGACCGGGTCGGAAAGTGGGAACTGAACGAGATCCGCGTGATCGGAAACAAAGCGGTTCATGAGAACTATGTTTCTAAGGAAGATGCCTGGAACCAGTATAATTATATGGAAGATGTTCTGCGGATCGTCGCTGACCGCCACACAAACCGGCGGAAACAGAGAGGACCGGCAGTCAAAAAGAGCCAGGCTGGGTGCCATGGGGCGAGCGTGAAAAAGACGTCCGGGGCCCAGGTGAAAGGACGCGGACAGGGGCAGTCAAAGAGTTGCCGACAGAGTCAGGCGGAAAAAAGCCAGGCGAAGAACAGCGGACAGGGGCATGCCCAGAAGCGTGAAGGCGGAAAGCAGACCAGCAGCGGGAAGGCGAGGCCGGACGCAAAGGTAAGCGGCAATCAGAGAGTGGTTCAGAAGACCGAGGGAAAGAAAACAGCGGAACAGAAAAGCACTGAGAATAAGCAGACATTGAGAAAGCCGCAGAACGGCAGCAATGTGAAGGCAGCTGGAAAGAATGAAACGTCGGAGAGAACTCAGCAGAAGAGAGAAGTAAAAACAGCGGTCAATAAAGCCCAGCAGAGCAGGGAAGTAAAGATTGTAGAGAAGACCGCAGAGAAAGCCCAGCCGGAGAAGCTGAGCTCTTCCGCAAAGAGGCGTCAGAGAAGAAAGCGCGCGAAAGCGGCCAGAGAGGAGGCTGAGGCAGCAGGAATTGTTCGCGAGACTGCGCCGCAGAGTAAGGCAGCAAAGCCGATAGAAAAGGCAGCAAAGCCGACAGAAAAAACAGCAAAGCCGACAGAAAAAACTGTAAAGCCGATAGAAAAAACAGCAAAGCTGACAGAAAAGACGGTAAAGCCGACAGAAAAACGCATTGTGTGTCAGGGAAAAGAGACAGATCGCCAACCGCGCCAGGTACAGCCTCAGACTTCCATGAGGATCGTGACACTCAGCCAGCCGGCCGGCGGATGGACAGCGGGAACTGATAAGAAAGAGGCAGTGAAGTCAGAAAAGTCAAAGAAGAACACAGCACCGCAATTGAAGCGGAAGAGTGGAGAAGCGGAAAAGCAGACGCAGGGGAACATTGCAGCAAGGCAGACACAGAATGAAGGCGCAGCGAATCCGACAGCGAGACGCCGCCGCAGACCGAGAAGAAGACCGGCAGCGGAACATACAGGAAATAACGTAGAAAGAACCGCAGCGGGCGGAGGAGATCATGAAGAATAAGAAAAGCTATGTCTATATCGGACTTCCAGTCCTGGGGATGATTTTTTATCTGGCATATATCAGGCGCTCCGCCATTGACATGGTGTATTCCGATTATATCCGGCTGATCAATTCCTATCTGCCGGACGTGTGGAATCCGGATAAGTTTTTTGTGGCGGATCTGCTCACAAGAATTCCGGTGAATTTCTTAGAGCGCGGACTGAATGTCATGATCTTTGGATACAGCGTCACTGTGGACCGGATCATGGGCATTCTGGGATTTGGACTTTCTGCCCTGATCATCGGCCGGTACAGCAGAAAAAAAGAACTCTGCCCGGTCTGGTATGCGGCAATGATGATCGTCATGTTCAGCCTGAATAAGTGGGAAATGTTATATAACGGAACCGGCTGGGCCCATTTCCTTGCATTTGGATTGTTTTTCTGGAATTACGCTCTGCTGGATCAGGTGTATGAAAAGGGATTCCGGAATGCGAAACGGTCGGAGTTAGTACTGCTTTTTGTATTGCCGTTTGTGATCACCATCGGGGCAGCGGGACCGTACTGCGCGATCTACACGGTGACGATCGTGATGGCGTATCTGTTTCTTTATGTGCGCGATATTGTAATTGCAAAGAGCTTATCTGGAAAATATCAGACAAAGGCCGACAGACAGAATTCGAGCAGTACGGATAGAAAAAACGTATCGTGTAAAGGCAGGGAAAACGTTGGTGTGATCGGCGTAATTTCAGATGAGCTTGCCGGAATCGGAACTGCCCGTACCATCGCCTTGATCGCAGCCGCTGTTATTCCGTTCTTCATTTACCTCTGGAGCAATTCCCAGGCGGTGTATGAATATTCCGGAGCGGTGAATGTGCCGCTTTTTACGGCTTTCCGACAGGATCCGAAATTTTTTATTAAATTTCTTCTTAAGTCTTTTGCTTCCATGGTTTTTGGAGTAGAATTGATTGACAGGAGCTTTGCAGGGATTCCGGGGAAGGTCTGGTGCGTGGTCGGCGCGGTTGTCCTGTCTGCGTATCTCTTTGCGCTGTGGATGAACTTTTATTACAGGATCGAGGAAAAGACGATCCTGCCGTTGATGCTCTTAGCGGGCGGAGGCATGAACCACCTGATGGTGCTTGTGAGCCGGTATATCTTTATGCCGAATGACAAGTATGGGATGAGTTCCAGGTATGCGCTGCAGTATCAGATCGGTGTGATCGGAATCTTTCTCACGTTCGCGCTGGCTGCGAAGTGCGGGTTCTGTAAAAAGAAAAAATGCAGGGAAAGCAGAGGTACAGAGCCGAAAGGGGCACAGCATATTAGCAGGACTGAAAAAGATTCTTTGCCAAAGCTGGTAAAGGTATTATCGACCGCCCTCGCCGCCATGTTCCTCATCGGGAACGTGATGACGACGGCCGAGGAATTCCGCTTCGGAAAGTACCGGAAAGAACATAACCGGGACGAAGTAAAACAGATCTTATTAAATTTTGAAAACGAGTCAGACAAAACACTGGAGGACGCGCTGGAGTATCACAAACCGGGATGCCGGGAAGCGCTTACGGTCCTCAAAGAAAACGGTTGGAATATATGGAGGTAAACCTATGAAAGTAGTAATCCTGGCAGGAGGATTCGGAACAAGGATCAGCGAGGAGAGCCATTTAAAACCAAAGCCGATGATCGAGATCGGTGAGAAGCCGATCCTCTGGCATATCATGAAATATTATTCCCAGTTCGGATATAACGAGTTTATTATCTGTCTGGGATACAAACAGTATGTGGTAAAGGAGTTCTTTGCGGATTACTTCCTTCACACATCTGATGTGACCTTCGACCTTGCGAACAACAGCATGAAGGTCCACAACAACTATGCGGAGCCGTGGAAGGTGACTCTGATCGACACAGGACTCAACACCATGACCGGCGGACGTGTAAAGAGGATCAAAGATTATGTGGGAAATGAGCCGTTCATGCTGACATACGGCGACGGCCTCGCAAACATCGACTTAAAGGCACTGGAAGAGTTCCACAGAAGCCACGGAAAGATCGCAACCATCACGGCAGTCAACATCGGACAGCGCTTCGGTGTCCTTGACCTCGAGGAGAACGGAAAGATCAATTCCTTCCGCGAGAAGAACGATGATGACGGCAGCCTGATCAACGGCGGCTACATGGTATTAAATCCGGGCGTATTCGACTACATCGAGGGCGATTCCACTGTATTTGAGCAGGCACCGCTCAGAAACCTCGCGAAGGACGGCGAGCTCATGGCATACCGCCACGAGGGATTCTGGAAGTGCATGGATACCCAGCGCGAGAAACAGCAGTTAGAGGCGATGTGGCAGTCCGGAAACGCGCCGTGGAAGATCTGGGAATAAGAAACAAAGGGACCCTTTCCGGTTTGAATTTTCTTATGGTCAGCGCAGCAGGCGCGCAGACCTGCCGAACAGACAAATTCGAAACAATTGCGAAAAGGAAAGGTTCATAAGTGGAGAAGATAACATGAACTTAAAAGAAGTTTTTGACTTTTATAAAGGAAAGAGGGTCCTTGTAACCGGACATACCGGCTTTAAGGGAACCTGGCTTTCCAGAATCCTCGTAAATGCCGGTGCTGAGGTCACAGGATACTCCTTAAACCCGCCGACAGATCCGGCACTGTTTCAGATGGCAGGTCTTGAGGGAAAGATGAATTCCATCATTGGCGATATCCGGGATCTTGCCCATTTAAAGCAGGTATTCGAGGAGACAAAACCGGAGATCGTCTTACATCTGGCGGCACAGCCTATCGTGCGGGACTCCTACAAGGATCCGGTCTACACCTACGAGACGAATGTCATGGGCACCGTCAATATTTTGGAGTGTGTCCGCTTAAATCCGTGCGTGAAGTCTTTCTTAAACGTGACGACGGATAAGGTCTACGAGAACAGGGAGTGGGAGTACGGCTACCGCGAGGTGGACCGTCTGGACGGATATGACCCGTATTCCAACAGTAAATCATGTTCCGAGCTTGTGACCCACAGCTACAGGAAGTCCTTCTTCGCGGACGGACACTGTGCGATCTCTACCTGCCGTGCAGGAAACGTTATCGGCGGCGGCGATTTCGCTAATGACCGTATCGTCCCGGACTGTGTCCGCGCGGCGATGGCAAAGAAACCGATCATCGTCCGCAATCCGCATTCCACGCGCCCGTATCAGCATGTGCTGGAGCCGCTTGCAGCATATCTCATGGTGGCAAAGGCGCAGTATGAGGACGGAAAATACGCCGGGTACTACAACGTAGGACCGGATGACAAGGACTGCGTGACTACCGGTGAGCTTGTGGATATGTTCTGCAGCGCCTGGGGAAATGGACTTTCCTGGGAGAACAGGAGCGACGGAGGTCCTCACGAGGCAAACTTCTTAAAACTCGACTGCTCGAAGTTAAAGACCACATTTGGATGGCATCCGCGCTACGGCGTGAAGGAGGCCATCGGACTCACGGTCGAGTGGTGTCAGGAGTATGAGAAGAATGGCGATGTTGTGGCTGTGATGGACAGACAGATCAAGGAGATGTTCCGGTAGAACAACAGAAAAAAACAGTCTACTATTTGAAAAGACAGGAAACCTGGAGGTGCGTGCAGAAACTTCCCGGCAAATGAGACATTGTATACAGCAGGAACGAGTTCAGAAATTGGCTTGCTGTATAATCAGGAAAGGAAAAAGTTATGTTTGAGAATAAGACAGAGGCAGAGGCAAGAAAAGAGATCCTTGACCTTGTAGCTGAATATGCCGATAAATTTCACAACCAGAAAAAGGAATTCCATGAGGGAGACCGTATCCCGTACGCGTCCCGCGTGTACGACAGCAGGGAGATGGTAAATCTTGTGGACAGTTCCCTTGAATTCTGGCTTACATCCGGACGATACACGGACGAGTTTGAGAAGAAGCTTGCGGAGTATCTTCAGGTGCGCTACTGCGCCCTTGTGAACTCCGGCTCATCTGCAAACCTTGTAGCGTTCATGACGATCACATCTCCTCTGCTCGGCGACCGCCGTGTAAAGCGCGGGGATGAGATCATCACCGTTGCAGCAGGTTTCCCGACCACCGTGACTCCGGCGATCCAGTACGGAGCTGTTCCGGTGTTTGTTGATGTGACGATTCCACAGTACAACATCGATGTCACAAAGTTGGAAGCAGCACTCTCCGAGAAGACAAAGGCAGTCATGATCGCCCACACACTCGGAAACCCGTTCGATTTAAAGGCAGTAAAGGAATTCTGTGAAAAACATAATCTGTGGCTCGTTGAGGACAACTGCGACGCGTTAGGTTCCAGATACACCATCAACGGTGAGGAGAAATTTACCGGAACCGTAGGCGATATCGGAACCTCCAGCTTCTATCCGCCGCACCATATGACGATGGGCGAGGGAGGAGCCGTTTACACGGACAACCCGCTGTTAAATAAAATCATCCGTTCCTTCCGTGACTGGGGCCGGGACTGTGTCTGCCCGTCCGGACATGATAACCTCTGCGGACACCGCTTCGACAGACAGTACGGTGAGCTTCCGCTTGGCTATGACCACAAATATGTATACTCCCATTTTGGATACAATCTGAAAGCCACAGACCTTCAGGCAGCCATCGGCTGTGCCCAGATCGAGAAATTCCCGACCTTCGTGGAGCGCAGACGCCACAACTTCGACCGCCTGAGAGCCGCTCTCGCAGAGACGGAGGACCGCCTGATCCTTCCGGTACCGGCCGAGAATTCCAGACCGAGCTGGTTCGGTTTCCTGATCACCTGCAAAGAGGGAACAGACAGAAATAAGCTCGTCCAGTACATCGAGAGCAAAGGGATCCAGACAAGAATGCTGTTTGCCGGAAACCTCATCAAGCATCCGTGCTTCGACGAGATGAGAGCTGAGAAAAAGGGTTACCGCGTAGTAGGCACTCTGGAAAATACAGACCGGATCATGAGCGATACCTTCTGGGTCGGCGTTTATCCGGGAATGACAGACGAAAAGATCGACTATATGGCAAAAGTGATTAAAGAGGGGCTGTTACAGTGAGCGAAGAAAAATCCTTTGACCTGACGAAAGTCCATGAGGTCAACTTAAAGCTTTTAAAGGAGATCGACCGGATCTGCAAAAAGTATAAGATCAAATATGCTCTGGATTCCGGTACGCTTCTGGGGGCAGTGCGCCACGGCGGATTCATCCCGTGGGATGACGACGTGGATGTCATGTTCACGAGAAAGAACTATGAGATGTTCGCAAAGGTCGTAAGGCGGGAACTGCCGGAGGACATGTCCTTCGTGGAGCCGAACGAGTACCATGGCGGAAAGGCGTTCTACGACTTTATTTCCCGTGTGACGTACAATAAGAGCCAGAAGTTCGAGGACTCCGGAAAGATGGAGTTCTATGACGATAAGATCAGCCGCCTGAACGTGGACCTGTTCATCGTGGACGGACTTCCGGAGGGAAAGCTCGCGAAGAAGCTCACAAAGCTTTCCCACTGCGTTCTCTACGGATTTGCCCTGGGACACCGGTATGAGATCGATTACAGCGATTACAAGGGCGTTATGAAGCTTTTTGTGGCAGTTCTCGCGACTATCGGAAAGCTGATCCCATTCCCGGTGATCTGGAAGCTGTGGAATGCCCTCTGCCATATGGACAGCCGGAAAGAGCGCCCGTTATATTTCTATACGGGTTACGCGCCGAACTGGTTCTATGTGGAGATGAAGAGAGAGTGGGACGATGAGGTCGTTGAGATGCCTTTCGAGGACACAAAGTTCTACGCTCCGGCCGGCTGGGATGAGCTTCTGACGCAGCTTTACGGTGACTACATGAAGCTTCCGCCGAAGGAAAAACAGATTCCGGAACATTCCGATATGGAGATAAAAATTTATGACTAAACTGCTTTCGGTCGTTGTATCGGTATACAACGAGGAGCTGGCGCTAAGAGAATTCTATGCAGAGACTGGGAAGATCCTGAAAACGCTGCCGGGGAACTGGGACTATGAGTTCCTGTTCGTGAACGACGGCAGCAGGGATCAGTCCCTTTCGATCCTCAAGGAGTTCGCGACGTTGGACGAAAAAGTGAAGATCGTCAATTTTTCCAGGAACTTTGGGCATGAGGCGGCGATGATCGCAGGACTGGACTATGCGGGCGGTGACGGTATCGTCTGCATGGACGCGGACCTGCAGCACCCGCCGGAGTGTCTGCCGGAGATTGTGGAAAAATTCGACGAGGGATATGAAGTGATCAGCATGGTCCGCACGAAGAATAAGACGGCGGGGCTTGTAAAGAATGTCACATCCGCGGCGTTCTACAAGCTGATCAACCATCTCTCCGATGTGAAGTTTGAGGCCAACGCCTCGGACTTTTTTGCGGTGAGCAAAAACGCGGCGGATATCCTCCGGAACAACTACCGGGAGAAGGTCCGTTTCCTGCGGGGCTATGTCCAGAGCATCGGTTTTGAGAAGACCACCATCGAGTACGAGGCGAGACCACGGTTTGCGGGGGAGAGCAAGTACAGCTTAAAGAGTCTGTTCAAGTTTTCCATCAATACGATCCTGTGCTTTTCCGATCTGCCATTAAAGCTTGGAATCTATTCTGGTGTGATCACAGCGCTTTTCGGATTGATCATGGTGATTTATACGGTCTATACCTGGAAACTTTATGGGGCACCGAACGGCTATGCGACCATCGTTGTTCTGATCTCGTTTATGTTTTCCGTGTTGTTTGTGATCGTGGGGATCATCGGCGAGTATATCGCGATCCTGTTCGCGGAGATCAAGGACAGGCCGGTGTATATCGTGAAGGATACTGCTAATTTCAAAAAAAATCGAAGCAAAGCTACAGATGGACAGGATGTCCGGTAGGTTCTGCGAATGGAAAATGATCCTGGCAGGAGTTTTTTCAGCTGTGATCGGTGTACTCCCACCGGAACCACTGGAAAAACATTACAAAATCATGAATTATTTGTGTAAATTTGAGAAAAGGACTTCAAAAATAAAAAGGAATCGTATATAATACGTGAGTATGCCGATTTCCCGGGAAATTCTATTTGGCAGAATGGGAGATCCGTTGAATTCAGAGGAGGAGTTTTATCATGAAATTATTAAAGAGAATGGCTGTGCTGTCTTTAGTAGTTCTCGCCCTCGGCGGATGTACAAAGAGCAGCATTTCAACAGATGCACCGGTATCAGGAAGTGAAGAAGTCGATCCGGCAAAAATGGAGACGGATGACGATGACGAGACACTTCCGAGAGACCAGAACTTCCTTGTAGAGGATGAGACTGTAGAGACCACCATGTACGACTGGGAGCAGGCACAGAGCGAGTGCGACGGACTGTTCAACGACACATCCGCATTCCCACAGTCTGTAAAGATGGAGTTCACTTACGATGAGTCCGCATTAAACATCGGCCTTACCTGGACAGTAAAGAATGACACAACAAACGATGACGCTATGGAATATGCAGTGACAATGGTCAAGCAGTTCAACGATATCATCGCTGCACAGAGCATGGATCTCGAGAATTCCAGCGCGGATTCCTTTGGAACACTCTGGAACCAGTTCTCCCTTGACGTAAAAGTTGTTACTGAGGGAGGAAAGGCGCTTGTAGATAAGAGCTACAAGGCTGGCGACAAGATCGACCTCAAGAGTACTGAGGCAGCTGCAGAAGGTCCGGAGGACGTTGCAGACGATTCACCGAAGAAGCTTGACGAGACAAAGGCTTCCAAGTAATTAGTTGAAATAGTAATTAGTTGGAATAATTTCAACAGAATAAATAATTAAGACAATATAATGGCAGAATGCTTTTCAATGTAATTTAGAAAGCGTTCTGCCATTTTTTGTTGTCATATTTTCTTATGGCCTGCGCAACAGGTGCGCAGACCTGCTGAACAGTAACAAACGCCGCACTATTCTTAACGGCAGAATAAATGCGGCGTTTATAGTATGGATTCAGTTTTAAATTTCAGACCTGCGTTTATTGACGCGGCTTATTTTGCACACTGCTTCACGAAGTACTCAAACATCGGGAGAGAGTCGGCACATTCCTTTGGATTTGTAACCGGGCCGGTCATGCGCTCCGGATGCCACTGTACGGACCAGATCGGAAGAGTTTCATGCTGCACAGCCTCTGTGAAGGAGTGTCCGTTGGACTCGCCCCATGCGATGGCCTGGAGACCTTCGCCGAGCTTGTCGAGGGCCTGGTGGTGGTAGCTGTTTACTTCCATGGACTCGCCGTAAAGGTTTCCTAAGATGGAATCCTTCTTGAGCGTCACCTGATGGCAGACACCCTTGGAGTGATCACCGCCGAGCTGTGTCGGGATATCCTGGGTGAGAGTACCGCCGAAGTATACGTTTAAGATCTGGATTCCGCGGCAGATGCCCCAGATCGGTTTCCTGCGGTCAACGAACGCTTTGATGATCTTGTATTCCAGATCGTCGCGCTGCGGGTCTGTGATAACGAAGTCAAACATCTTTTCCTGACCGTAGAGCTTCGGTTCAACGTCTTTGCCGCCGCTTAAGAGAAGCCCGTCAGCGAGATCCGCGTATTCCTCAGCGCAGTCGTTGTTGACCGCAAGGATCGGGATGCCGCCTGCGCGGCGGATATTCTCAGCATAGTTCTGGTTTAATGCCCATGTCGGTGTTCCGTTGGCTGCTGCACCGGTTCCTCCGGTCAGTAAGATCAATGGTTTCATAATGTAATTCTCCTTTTCCATTTCTGCCCGTCTGCCTGTCCCCGTAGTGAAATCTGCCGGAATGGGTCTGGCTGTCTTTCATACAGACAGAGCAGGGATTTGATAGATGGCAGCTGTTTAAAAAGTGAAACAGCTATGATAGTATATGATAATTCTGCAGCACAGGGCAGAAATCATCCGTTTTGAGTGGCATGCCCCGGAAAGTGAGGTCTCCCAGGAGCCGTGCCTGGCATCAGATGATGCAGGTCATCCTACATCAAGTCCGCTGTGGTAGGAATAGTTTCCAAGCTCCGCCAACAGCGCGGACATATCCGGTGGACCGGATGGGACATTCGCGATCAGGAACGCATTGAGGTAATAGTAGACCGCATTGCATTTCTTCAAGGTCTGATGGTACAGATCCGGGAATGACGCCGTGGAGGCGATGGAATTATCCCATGGATTCGTCCAGACCTCATGGTCCAGGTTCAGGATATCGCGGACCTGGGCGGAAAGCTTATCCGTCACAAGCTTTTTAGAAGCGATCGGATGCTTTAGGAAGATGGATTCCAGGGAGCCGATCACATGGGTCTTATGTCCCGCAGGATCGGACAGGATGCGGCTTCCGAAGCGGATCGCGAAGACCGACCGGGCAACCATTCCGTCTGTGACCTGGAAATTGTTTTTCTCTGTGATCTGGTAGTAGGTGCGGTTGATGCACCGGCTGAGATATCTGGAGATAAACTGGCTCTCCTGGGCGTTTAAACAGAGGGAAGCGGTCTGGTTGAATTCGGACGGCTTTTTGTGCTTGAACTTCCAGAGCAGGATCGCGTCGATATCGTTTTCCAGGGCGGCATGGAGTCCATGACACTCGGTCTTTTTCTTGTCGGTGCGGTATTTGATCCGCCCATAGACGAAGGGGTGGCAGATCGAATCAGAGATATAGTGGCAGATAAATCCCGCCAGAAACGCCGCGGCCTCTTCCTTCTGCTGCCTCGAGTGGATCTCGGAGAGCTCTAGAAGACTGTTTTTAAAGAAGTCGTTGACCTGATACTCATGCATATGGGAGCCGACGTTGCGGTAGTCCCTGTGACGGAGGATCGGGACATTATAAAAGAAGATATCCGGTCCCTGGAGACCAAGCTGGTAGAGCCAGCGGTATTTGGATATCACATGTTTCAGGTAGTTGTTCGGAAGGTCATTGTAGGCCTTTACACCGAACAGGTAGTGGGTCGTAAATCCGGGCACAAGAATCATCTCCTCTGAAAGAAAAATGCCAAGGTCTCACATCAGCGCGGACTTTGGCTTGCTGCTTGTGCAAATAAAACTGCCAGTGGCAGACACTGTATTTATTATAGCATAGATGTGGGAAAATGGGAATAAAACGTAGTAAGAAATGAGAGAGGCGGGGCGCAGGCGGCAGGGAACTTTTCCGTGTCTGAAGAGAGCGGAAGTGATTCGCAGTGGGATGGAAAATGCGGTTGCCAGGCTGCAGTGCGTGATATGGAATGAACTTGATAGGAAAGATCCATGATACCGTCTGGGGTCCATGGACACCGGTGCTGTTTTTGCTGGTGGGCATTGTATACAGTGTGCGGATCCGTTTTTTTCAGCTCAGGAAGATCCCGCGCTGGTGGGATGCGACCATCGGGAATCTTTTACGGGATCGGAAGAACCACCGGGAATCGTTCCGGTCGGCATGTACGGCATTGGCGGCAACCATAGGGACCGGGAATATCACGGGGGTCGCGGCGGCTGTGATCGCCGGCGGGCCCGGGGCTGTGTTCTGGATGTGGGTGTCGGCATTTCTCGGAATGGCGACGGCTTATGGGGAGACGGTCCTCGGAATCCGTTATCGGGAAAAAGGCCGGGATGGCGGATGGATGGCGGGACCGATGATCTATCTGGAAAAGCGGCTGGGATGTCCCGGGGCGGCGGTCCTCTACGGATTTTTCTGTATTCCGGCGGCGTTTGGGATGGGCAGTATGGTACAGGCGAACGCGATCTCGGAGACGGTGTCCTATGTGTACGGGATCCCGGAGGCTGCGGTGGGGGTGATCCTTGTGGTCCTTGCGGGGAACGTGCTGGCGGGCGGAGGACGGCGGATCTTTCTTGCGGCGGAACGGCTTGTTCCAGTGTCTGCGGGGCTTTACACGGCAGCAGCGCTGGCGGTGATCATTCTGTATGCCGGGAATGTGCCGGGAGTGATCCTGGGGATCCTGACGGATGCATTTTCCTTCCGCAGCGCCGTTGGCGGAGTCGCGGGGTACGGGATTTCCCGATGCGTCAGCTATGGGATCGCCAGAGGTGTGTTTTCCAATGAGGCGGGGCTCGGGAGCCTTGCGGTGTTGAACGGAAGCGCGGAGATGGCGGAGGAGGAGCTTCAGGGGCAGTGGGCGATCTTTGAGGTGTTTTTTGATACCATCGTGAGCTGTACGCTGACAGCGCTTGTGATCCTCTGTGTGGCGGGCAGCGGGACGGTCTCAGAGTTCGGAGCAGAGAACGGGGCATCGCTCACAAGCCTCTGTTTTTTTACAGCGCTTGGGAGTCCTGGCGGGTACGCGGTGGCGGTCTGCGTGGTGCTGTTCGCGTTCTCCACGATCATCGCATGGTACTATATGGGGCGGCAGGCGGCGGAGTATCTTGGCGGGAAGATCTCGGGAAAGATCCCGGCGGTCTACACGGTGGGATATCTTTTGGCGGCGTTTTTCGGGTGCCTCGGGGCGATGGAGACGGTGTGGGAGGTCTCGGACATCTTTAATGGACTGATGGCGGTGCCGAACCTGGCGGCGCTGGTGCTGCTGGCGGGGGAGATTTATGCGCCGGGGGAAAATCAGGATCCATAGCTGCTGCCGCACACCGGAGAGGGGTGTGCGATACGGCTTGCGTCGGTACAAAATTGCCCTTTCGAGTGTTCATATCTTGTTCAAAAAGTCTTCAAAATTCTTTTACACAATTCACACGATTTCTTCATGTTTTATGGATATCATATAACCATAAACAGAAAGACATCTGATATAGATGCTGCTTATAAGATTTTTTTCATAATACTCGAGCTGATAAGTGATTATCAGCTCTCCTCCCTTTTTCAAATAATTATTTTGTTGAAGAAAAGCACTCGGCGGGGTGCTTTTTTTCATGTCTTTTTTCGAAAAGTATCCATGATAAATTCCATTTCGCGTTTATGAGCGCAATGTCCGGCACTTGTTTTCAGCTTGAAAAAACCTGGACAGCTAGTATAATTACCTTAAAATTATGAAAAGTCTGTAACTATGGAGGTACTAATAGCTATAAAAGTCTTTTATTTATGAAGAAAGAGGTGCCGGATGGAAGAGAAGGTTTATGAATATTTAAAGAGACTGGTATCAGTTCCGGGAATTTCGGATACGGATGAAGAGCGGAAGACGGCTGAGGCGATCCGGGAGATCCTCGCGGAACAGCCATATTTTAAGGCGTGCCCGGAGAATTTTGGGACGGTGGAGATTCCGGGGGATGCGAGAAAACGTCCGCTGGTGTACGGTCTGGTGCGCGGAAATAAGAAGTCCGGGCGGACGATCATTCTGACAGGGCATTACGATGTGGTCAGTGTGGAGGATTACGGGCCGCTGAAGCCGCTGGCGTTTTCCATGGATGAGCTGAAGGCGGAGCTTGAAAAAGAGTATGGCGGCCGGGTGATGCGGGCACCGGAGAAAACTGTGGGAAAAGGCAGCGTGGAAGCTGGTGCGAAAGCCAACGAAGAAGCTGGAGAAGGAGCAGAAGTTCCTGAGAAAAAGACCTTCGGAGCTGCTGCGGATCCGGAGCAGGATTTCTGGAACGATGTGGCGTCCGGTGAGTGGATCTTCGGGCGCGGAGCGGCGGACATGAAAGGCGGACTGGCAGCAGGACTTGCTGTACTTTTAGAAATCGGCGAGGAAGTCCTTGACGGGACATGCGGAATGGACGGGAATGTTCTGTTTCTGTCCGTTCCGGACGAGGAATCCTACTCCGTCGGCATGCGTGGAGCAGCAGGATTTCTCTCAAAGCTCCGGGAACAGGAAAAACTCTCCTATGAACTCCTGATCGACCTGGAGCCCATGAGCCGGGATGAAAATGGACAGGAGGTATTCCTGGGATCGGTCGGAAAGTGCATGCCGGTGGTGCTGGTCCAGGGGCGTACCGCCCATGTGAGCCGGTGCTTTGACGGACTCAATGCGGTAGGTGTCCTGGGACGCATGTTTGAGAAGACGGAGCTCTCGGCGGAGTTTGCGGAAGTCTTTGACGGTGAAGTGTGCATGCCGCCGACGTGGCTGAATTTCAAGGATCTCAAGAAGGAATACGACGTATCAGTTCCGGCGAGAGCGGCGGGATATCTGAGTGTGCTGAGTTTCCAGTCCGGTCCGGGGGAGATCCTGGAGAAAATGCGGGAGCTTGGGGCTGAGGCGTTTGCAGAGTACATTGAGAAAATGGATGTGGAAAAGAAAAAGCTGGAGGAGAAGCTTTCCGGCAGGGCGATGCAGGGAAAGAAAAAGTGCGTAAAGACTGCAGAGTTACAGGCGGCAAATGTAGAAAGTATAGATAATACAGATAATACAGATCCGGTATCGGAAGAATATGCGGGCAATGTTAGTGGAGAATGTGAAAAAACGAACGATGCCGTTCCGCAGAAGTTCAATGTCCTCTCCTTCGCGGAACTCTCCGAACAATGCCGCAGGAAAAATGAGGATGGCTTTGAGGATTTCCTGGAAGGGCTAAAGGTCCGCACAGACGCGCGGATCCGCAGCGGGGAGACAAACTATCCACAGGCGACTATCGACATGATGACGGAGGTCCTGGACTGGTCCGGACTCACAGCTCCGGTGATGGTCATCGGCTTCGCCCCGCCGCTCTACCCGGCATACCACAGCGACCAGATGGCCGGAAAAGAGGGTGTCGGAAGCTGGCAGTTCAGAAAGATCAAAAAAGCGTCTGAAGCAGCCGGATGCAAGGTGAAGAAAGTCCACTACTTTACGGGAATCTCCGATCTCAGCTACTGCGGTACTTGCGGGGACATGGACTTTTCCGGCTACGCCGCCGAGACTCCGCTCTGGGGCGGCAGCTACCAGGTAGACTTTGAAGAGATTGGAAAGCTGAACATCCCAGCCGTCCTCATGGGCCCATGGGGAAAGGATATCCACAGGAGAACGGAGCGGGTGAACCGGAAGAGCCTGCTTGTGGAGCTGCCGGAGATTTTACATACATTGATAGAAGACCAATCTTAAAAGAGTAATGAAATCGACCAGCAGTATGCGGATATCGCTTCAATAGAACAGAAGGAAAAATCGATTATCGGATGCCATTTTTTCTACAGGAAAATGTCCTAAAAAAGTAAGAGAAAAGATAAAACGCCGCAATGTTTTTCTGCTATACTCCTTAATATAAGAGACGTGTTTTCGTATGGTTCACAGTCACCGCAGTAAATACGCATATCTGCGGATATGGCGGGTATGTCTTGGACTGTGGAGCCATATCATTCAGGGATAAGGAGGAATCCAGTATGAAGAGAAGAACATTGGCGGCGGCAGGTTTGGCGATGATAATGGCAGTTTCTCTTGCGGGATGCAGCACGACGGTGTCTGTGCCGGATACTGTGAAGGTAGAGAACGTGGGAGACAGCTCGGACGGGAAGATCACCATGGACAGCAGTGAGACGGTGAAGATCGTGCCGGACATGGCGAAGATTGTGTTTGCGGTTACGTCTGAGGCGGCTAAAGCAGATGAGTGTCAGCAGAAGAATACAGAGAGCTTAAATTCCCTGACCGGGTACCTAAAAGGACAGGGGATCGATGAGAAGTCCATCAGTACTTCCGGATATTATCTGAATCCGCGGTATGACTGGAGCAGCAGCACGAGAAAGCTTATCGGATACGAGATGCAGACGGAAGTGACCGTCTCCGATGTAGCGGTGGACCAGGTCGGCACGCTGCTCTCCAATGGTGTCGGAAACGGGGCGAATGAGATCTATTCCGTGTCTTACTATTCCAGCGGATATGATGACGCGTATGCGGAGGCATTGAAGAAGGCAGTTGACCTTGCCCGGACGAAGGCGGAGGCACTTGCGGAGGCCAGCGGACAGACACTCGGATATGTGGTGAGTATCGAAGAGTATTCGGACAGCCAGTACGGCAGATATGTGGACGGTGGCGTGAACCTGCAGAAGGAAAGCGCTGCGATGTCGGCAGCCGGGGCAGAGGACACCGTGGCAGACATGAACGTGATGCCGGGTGAGATGGAAGTCAGCGCGAATATTAAGATCGTGTTCTCCATGGGAGAATAGGTATTTCACAGGGCATGGACCGGAAAACAGTGGACATCCGGGACCATGCCCTGTATAATATATGGTACGACCAAGTGGCTGCCCTGTATCTTAGCAGCCACGTAAATTACTGTTCAGGCGGTAAAAGCCCACAGTTAAAAAGGAGAAAGACAATGGCAGAAAAGAAAAATCCGGTCATCACCATCGAAATGACAAACGGCGATATCATCAAAGCTGAGCTTTACCCGGACGTTGCTCCGAATACGGTAAACAACTTTTTAAGTCTTGTAAATAAGGGATTCTACAACGGACTGATCTTCCACCGCGTGATCAAGGGCTTCATGATCCAGGGCGGCTGCCCGGACGGCAACGGAATGGGCGGCCCGGGATACTGCATCAAGGGCGAGTTTTCCCACAACGGTTTCCAGAACGATCTGGCACATACCGAGGGTGTTCTCTCCATGGCCCGTGCAATGAATCCGAACTCCGCAGGCTCCCAGTTCTTCATCATGCACAAGGACGCTCCGTATTTAAATGGTGAGTACGCAGCCTTCGGTCAGGTCATCGACGGTATGGACATCGTCAACAAGATCGCTGAGGTCCGCACCGATTACAGCGACCGCCCGATGAAGGAGCAGAAGATCAAATCCATCACAGCAGAGACCTTCGGCGTAGAGTATCCGGAACCGGAGAAGTGCCGATAAAAATGGCAGTTGGATTCCAGACATGGAAAAGTACTGTTTTTGAGCTGTCACGCATTCGGAAGAAGCTGCCGGAGGAGATTCGGCAGGTGTGCAGGCGGAGCAGGAAAAACTGCCGCAAATATAAAAAAGGAGACGTGCTATGCAGGAGACCCGTTATGCAGTTGTAGACGGTGAGAAAATTCCTGTCCTGCTCTCCGATGAAAACGAGGCTCTCCTGGCGGCAAAGGCTGCCGGGAGGGCCATTGTTGGCTTATGGAGAGAAGACACACAGGGGGATGAGTGGTGCGCGGCGGACACATTGATCGCGGATGTGGAGGATGCGGACGAAGAGTTTTTGGGGCGGATCGCGAGAAGGCATCTTGGGCTGCCGTGGGCGATCTGCGAGACGGAGCGGCTTAAGATCCGGGAGATCGCGGAAGGCGATTATGAGGAGATCGTGGAGAACCATGTGGATGCCGACCTGGATACGGTGGAGAAGGTAGCCGGTTACACAAAGCACCATTATGAGGTGTTTGAGTTTGGATTCTGGGCGGTCGAGGAAAAGAAGAGCGGAAAACTCACCGGTGTTGTGGGGTTCCGGATCCCGCAGGATGACGGCATCGGGGATGTGGATTATTATGTCCTGTCCCTGGATGATGAGAATATCCTGGATGACACGCTGGAGCTGGGATACCATATTTTCCCGGAATACCGGAGAAAAGGATACGCGAAAGAGGCATGCCGGGCGGCGATCGAATACGCTGAGGAAGAGTTTGGAACTGTCCAGTTTATCGCCAGGATCGGGAAGGAAAACATCGTGTCAAAGAAGGTGGCGGAAAGTCTGGGATTCGTGAGGGCGGAATAAAGGTTTATTGAAGAAAAAAGTCATTAATTCCGCAAGATTTCTCTTGTCAAATGGTGTATCAATCATGTATATTAAACATTGTATACAAACAACATAAATACAATTTGATGATACCAGGGTAACAAGCTTAAAGGTTCGACTCAAGCCTGCCTGCAGAAGAAGCTTTAAATTTGTTCCTAGGAATGCGAAGCATTCCGATGGTAGGACTCGCGTGTAGAAAATATAGAAGGTGACAACATGAAAGACCATTTAGACCTCAAAGCATATGCCAAGATCAACCTTGGCCTGGATGTGGTCCGGAAGAGAGAGGATGGGTACCACGAGGTCCGCATGATCATGCAGACCGTGAACCTGTATGACCGGATCGAGATGGACCGTACCGAAGACGGCGTGATCAAGACGGAGACGAATCTCCCGTTCGTTCCGGACGGGGAGGGAAACCTTGCGTGGCGTGCGGCGAAGCTGCTTCTCGATGAAAAGGGGATCAAGGACGGCGTGACCATAAGGATCCGCAAATATATTCCTGTTGCGGCTGGCATGGCCGGCGGCAGTACCGATGCGGCAGCCGTTTTAGTCGGCGTGAACCGGATGTTTGATCTTGGATTCACGAAAAAAGAGCTTATGGAGCGGGGCGTAAAGCTCGGCGCGGATGTTCCATACTGTATCATGCGTGGAACGGCCCTGTCGGAAGGAATCGGTGAGATCCTGACAGAACTCCCGGCACCGCCGCAGTGCCATCTCGTGATCGCGAAGCCGCAGATCTCCGTGTCAACGAAAGCGGTATACGGAAAACTGCGCGTGAATGAGCTTGCACCGGAGGAACACCCGGATATCGATGGCATGATGGCGGCGATCAAAAATGGTGACCTGGACGGAGTGATCGAACGTCTTGGAAATGTCCTGGAGACCGTGACGGTCCCGGATCATCCGGAGATCGCGGAAATCAAGGAAATGATGATGGAGAACGGCGCCTGCGGCTCCCTGATGAGCGGCAGCGGGCCGACGGTATTCGGCATATACAAAGACAGGGAACTGGCAGAAAAGGCCTGTCAGGCCCTCAGGGAAGCGGATGGCGGACGTCTGACCCGTCAGGTGTACCTGACTGAATTCTACAACCGGAAGAAAGCCAGATAGAGGAGAGAGACACGATGACGAATCATTTTGAAGTAAATATGGATGAATATCTGCCGTTACGGGATGTTGTGTTCAAGACCCTGCGCCAGGCAATTTTAAAGGGTGAGCTGGAGCCGGGCGAACGTCTGATGGAGATCCAGCTTGCGGAACGGCTTGGCGTGAGCCGTACCCCGATCCGTGAGGCGATCCGTAAACTGGAGCTCGAGGGCCTGGTCCTCATGATCCCGAGAAAGGGCGCGGAGGTTGCGAAGATCTCTGAGAGCAACCTGCGGGATGTTCTGGAGGTGCGCCGTTCCTTAGAGGAGCTTGCCATCGACCTTGCATGCCAGAGAATCACCGAGGAAGAGCTGGAATCATTAAATAAAGCGGAGGTTGATTTCAAGGCAGCCATCGGGAACGGGGACGCGATGCAGATCGCCCAGACTGACGAGCAGTTCCATGAGATCATCTACAACAGCACGAAGAACCAGAAGCTGGTTCAGATCTTAAACAATTTAAGAGAGCAGATGTACCGCTACCGCCTGGAATACATTAAGGATGCGGACAAGCGCCAGATCCTTATGGTGGAGCATGAACATATTTTAAAGGCACTGACGCTGCGCCATATCCAGGAGGCAAAGATGGCTGTGCGGGAACACATCGACAATCAGGAGATCACGATTCTCAAGAATCTGAAGGAGCAGGAAAATGACATTCAAAGAAAAGTACCAGGCAGGAGAAATTGAATTTGAAGCCATCGACGACTATGTGGATGAGTGGAACAACAGCGATGACGAGAGAACGCTGGCGAAATTCCTCGGTCTCAACGCGGACGAAGAGGATGCGTGGATCGATGACGGGGATGAGGCGCTGAAGGAGATGCTGGACGCCGGGAAGCAGTAGCTTTAGTATGCCCGTAGCTTAAGGTCACAGATATGTGAAAAGGTTACGGGCAAACGTATAGGGAGAAAGGAGAGTCTTCATGACAACAGTTACACTTGGAAAGACCGGGATCACGGTGAACAAGAATGGATTCGGCGCGCTTCCGATCCAGAGAATCACGAAGGAAGAGGCCGCAAAGCTTTTGAGAAAGGCATATGACGGCGGAATTACATATTTCGATACGGCGAGAGCATATTCTGACAGTGAGGAAAAGATCGGATATGCCTTAAGTGATGTCAGAAACCATATCTATCTGGCGACAAAGACAGCGGCAATGACAGCAGAAGGCTTCTGGAAGGATCTCGAGACCAGCCTTCGTCTTTTAAAGACGGACTGCATCGATGTATACCAGTTCCACAACCCGGCAGTCTGTCCGAAGCCGGGCGATGAATCCGGCCTCTATGATGCTGCTTTAAAGGCAAGGGAACAGGGAAAGATCCGGTTCATCAGCATCACGAATCATCGCCTTGCGGTTGCAAACGAGGCGGTGGATTCCGGTCTGTACGCGACGTTACAGTTCCCGTTCTGCTATCTCTGCAGCGAGAAGGATCTGGAGCTCATGGAAAAGTGCAAAAAGGCAGATATGGGCTTTATTGCCATGAAGGCATTGTCTGGAGGGCTGATCAACAATTCAAGAGCCGCTTATGCGTTTCAGGCACAGTACGACAGCGTACTTCCGATCTGGGGTGTCCAGAAGGAACATGAGCTTGACGAATTTTTAAGCTATATCGACAATCCGCCGGTGATGGACGACGAGATCCGCACCCTGATCGAGAATGACAGAAAACAGTTATTCGGAAGCTTCTGCCGTGCCTGCGGCTACTGCATGCCGTGTCCGGCAGGGATCGAGATCAATACCTGCGCGAGAATGTCTCTCCTTCTCAGAAGATCCCCGTCCGAACTCCAGCTCACACCGGAGGTGCAGGCGAAGATGATGAAGATCAAGGACTGCCTCCACTGCGGCCACTGCATGAGCAAGTGCCCGTATGGTCTGAATACGCCGGAGCTGCTGCAGAGAAACTTAAAGGATTATGAGGAAGTTCTTGCGGGCAAGGAGATCCTGCCGGGGAATTTCTAAGGATAGGAAATAGATAGACTTGGCGAAAAGAGGATGGGTGGCTGTCCTCTTTTTGCATATGATGAAAGCGGAACATGCAAATTTTGCACATCGATATTCGGCAATATGCAAAAGTGCTTTTTGATAAATTTTATGGAAATCAGTTTAAAGAGTGCAGTTACAGAAAAAGGCTTTCCGGAGAGAAATCTCTGAAAAGCCTTTTTTGGCGCAAAAAAATATAAATAATGACAACAAATGACATATATGACAGCTTTTGTCCATATAAAGTGCTATAATAACAGTATCATGATTCTTCGAACACAAGAAACTTCTGAGCATCGACATGCAGGGCGTCAGCGATATCGAAGAGGGTATCTAAAGACAGCGCCTTGGAAATATTCGGTGCCTCGAGGTGTCCGATGTAGGCGGGAGTCAGTCCGACCTGTTCGGCAAGCTCTTCCTGGGTGAGACCGCGGAGCTTGCGGTAATAGGCGATCTTCAGACCAATTTGGCGATATTTTTCAGTGTGGATCGATTTCATGAATGTTTCCTCCGGATGCTGCTGTTCCTGCTCTGGGCGGACAGCAACGGGACAGTGAATGATAACTTCAAAGTAACTATTCAGTGCCTTCATAGTTACAAGCAAAAATCCATTCCAAATCGGCTGCGCCGATGGGATTTTTGCCTTCCAGCCTATGTTTTCTTACGGTCAGCGCAGCAAGTGC
>CABVBU010000037.1 GCA_902496665.1 uncultured Clostridium sp.
ATCTCCCGCCACAGGCGGTCTGTTTTATCGATGGGAACGATTCCGCAGCCGATCTCGTCGCAGGTAATGACTGCGTTGGGGTTCTTCTCAAGGATCATATCCAGATACCGGTATATGACCTCCTCGATCCGGATCTCGATATTTTCCGTTTCTTTCGTCTGCTCTCTGACCATCTTTGTTTCTCCGGCAGATGTTCTTTCAGCCGGGTCCCTCACAGCTGCAGTTCTCTCATTTATTTCTCTGAGGATGTTGTCGCAGAACACTCTGTCACGTTCTCTCTTCCCGTCATACTCACCCAGTACTGCGTCTATCAGTCTTCGAATATAGCTATGAAGATTCAGAACAGCCTCCGAATTAAACGCATCTTCCAATGGTGACTGTTCGCCGTCTGCCACAAGAATGAACCGGTTCTCTTCTGTCACTGCCTCACGCATCGCAAGGTTTGATTTTCCCTGATACGCGCCTCCTACAAAAAGCCTGATCCCGCTCTGACGATCCACAGATCGATCCGTTCTTCTCTCTTCCACTTTCGTATCTTCCCTCTTCTTTTTCTTCACTATCACCGGCTCCCCGCAGATCACCTCATACACTTCATCTGCCTCCCCGGCCAGTGCGCAGTTGATTCCGCCCAGCAGCTTCCGGTACGCTTCCGTCTCCTCCGAGTACGGGCCCTGATCTCCTGACACATCATTTGTCACGATCACCAGAAAAGCCGAATTTTTTCTGATCATCCTGATTCCTTCCAGGATCCGTTCCATCGCGCCATTCTCCGGATCTTCCATGTCCCGGCGGTACATCTCGTTCGCCGCAAGGTTGGAAACACACTCCAACAGACACCGGCTCCTGGCGGGAACCTCCGCCTTCGAAAGATCCACAGGACACTCGATGGTCATAAAATTCTTTTTTTCCCGCATTTTGCGGTGTTTTCGGATCCGCTCCCTGCACTCCTCGTCCCAGGCGATCATGGTTGCAAGATAGCAGGACGGCTGATGGCACAGATCCATTTCCCGGACGCCGCCGCGCATCGATTTACCGGCGGTTTCCGCCATCGCCTCTTCTCTCTTCGCCTGTTCTGCGATCAGCTTCTCCGCAAACGCGGACTTTCCGCTGGAGCTTCCCCCATTTATCAGGATCATCATATTCTTTCTACTCTATCCTCTCAATTTTTCTTCCCGATCCACATTTTTCTCCGGACTTTCCGATCATATAATACGCTGCGGCCACCGTCACGCCGTCCTCCGCTTCCTTATGGATCAGGATCCTGCACTCTGAAGCTCTCACGCCCAACCTGCACGCAGCCACTGCGGACCGCTCGCAGACATTTCCGGTTCCCGTGGTCTTCCGCACAAATTCCGACTCCGGGAAATCTCCCGGCTGTCCGTTTAACTCCTCACTGGAAAATGTCAGAAATGGCACCTGAAGTTCCTTTGCGAATTCGATGAGTCCCTGCTCCTGCTTCTTGATGTCGATGCTCGCCACCGCAAAGACGCTTCGCAGATCGATCCCGTTCCGCTCCATCGCGCTTTCCACCGCGGTCCGGATCTTCTCCACAGGTGTCCCGCGTTTACAGCCGATTCCAAGCGCCAAACACCGCGGGATCAGGCGCAGGACGCGGTCCGGCGGAATCCCTTTCTTTTCTTTTCCGGACACCGTAACCCAGAGATTCCGCTTACAGATCCGATCCTCAAAAAGTCCCTCCGGAATCTTTTTCCATGCTGAAAATCCGAAATCCGAGAACATTCCCACGGGCTCACCCGCAAGGATATCAGCCGAAATCTCCTTCGCAAGTTTCCGGTCCGTGATCACGAAACCATGATCCTTTGCGAACACGTCCACCGCAAATTTCTTCTCCACATCCGTCGCCGTTGTCACCACCGGCACTGCGCCAATCCCGGTAGCCACCGTTTCCGCCAGCCGGTTCGCTCCTCCCACATGTCCGGAAAGAAGCGGGATCACAAACTGTCCCGCCTCATCCACACAGACCACCGCAGGATCCTGGAACTTATCCCGCACATAGGGTGCAATGGAGCGCACCGCGATCCCGCAGGCACCCACAAAAATAAGAGCATCGTCCCGCAGAAAAGCCTCCTTCGTCCACTCCGAAAGTCCGCCCTCCGGCACCGCCTGATAAGGCACTCCGGCATCTGCCGCCGCAAGCTGCAGCGCGTACCGCCCGGCGATCCACAGAGACTGATACAGAGTGCCCCCGCCGCAGGATCTGTCCTCCGCTTTTGCGCTCCTATCATGATGTTCCGAACAAGACGCATTCGCGAAAGCTTCAGAAGCTCCGGAAAGGGTGTCATTGATCCGCTTCATCGTCTCAAAGCCGGCTCTTGTAAAACAAATAAGCGATATATTCATAATTGATTCCCTTCCGAGATCTGATTTTTCCATATGACTGAACTGCTGCATCTCTCTTCCCTAATTATAAAAGAAAACCGCCATTGTTTCAATGGCAGTTTTCCCCTGAATTCTCCTTGTCCTGCGTTTTCGCGGACATTTCTCTCTTCTTTTTTGTCACAAGACCGCCGATCCTGCCGCTCTCTTTTGCGGTAAGACACCGCCAGCCACCGGCGATTACCTTGTCCGCCAGCCCCAGCTCCTTCGCGATCTCGAATTTCATCCGGTCCTCCGGCTTTAAGTGCTCCGGATCCACCGGTTCTCTTTTTTTCTTCGACACAGGCTCACGCTCCTTCCATATGGAGAGTATGCCCGCTGTCCGGCATTTTCATACAGATCGGTTTCTACTAAGATCCCATAATTTATTTTGCGTATCCATTCTCACCCTGAAATACGACGATCTTTTCTGCCTTATTTCCGTTCTCCTCGTTCCAGATCAGGATCTCGGTTCCTTCTGTAAGGTCTTTCTCGGAGACAATATTTCTTGTCAGGTATGGAAGAAGTCTTGTTTCAGCGGTAATCTCGTAATTGATCCCATTCTCGGCTGTGAGAATCCACTCACCTTTTGTATTCGCAGCCGTCAATTCCTTTACCTTCGTGTATCTCGGGAAATCATATCCCTCTGCCTGTACTAAGATCAGCAGACCATTTGTGATCGGCGGAAGGCTCAACGTCATCGCCTCATCTACATAAGCGCTGATGGTATTTCCTTCTTTCAGATCGCCGAGTTCCACCGGATAACCATTCTCTGCGTCCAGAACCTTCGTATCCTCTGCGATCGTAATTACAACGTCCTCATCAAATCCATTATCCTGGCGATGCATCGTAAGCTGTCCGTCTTCCACAGAAACGATCGTTCCCATCATCGGATCAGACTCACTTGCAGCCTCCGTGTCTGCCGCTCCACTTTCCTGACTGGTACTGTCCGGAAGTTTTCCCGCCTCGTTTTCCGTAGTCGCAGAAGTCTCCGTTCCTGCAGGAGTCTCAACGACTGTTGTTTTTGTCTCCTCCTTTGTCTGTCCATCCGCCTTGCCGCATCCGGTGATCCCCATAGATGCGATCATCATGGCCGCACAGGCAAGTGCTGTCATTCTTTTCATATTTTTCATCATAATAAAATTCCTCCTGTTATCCTGTATTGGTCTTTGCCGGATCGCATTGTTTTACAGCGGTCTCCTTCAAATACCGATTTGCGGCCGTCCTGATTTTCAGGGTTACTGTTCACGTCTTGCGCAAACAGTAACCGATTTCGTGTACAGTAACTTTTCAGGTTCTTCCGCCGTCTTTCTCTTTTGTACGGTTATCTTAACATACAAATCTTGAAATTACACTATGATTTCAATTACAAATCCCTTACGCATTTTTGTAGTGCGGGCACAATTTGCGGCATTTCTGCGGCAGGCCTCGCGGCCCCTGAAATCCGTTTCGATCGTCACCGGAAAATAACTCCGACGCATGACAATGCCGCAGACCTACGCAGACATGAAATTTGACTCACTGTTTAAAAAATGAATGTGTCCTGTCACATAAAAAAGGACACCGCCCGTAAAGAACGATGTCCTCGAAAATTTTTATTTAAGCATCACCTTCGGATTACTCCTCTGTCTGCTCCTGTGCGTTGTCAGCCTCAAGAGCCTTCATGCTTAAGCTGATCTTTCTGTCTGCCTCATTGAAATCAACGATCTTAGCAGTGATCTCCTGACCGATGGAAAGTACATCAGCCGGCTTAGCAACGTGCTCTCTGGAGATCTGGGATACGTGAAGCAGAGCGTCTACGCCCGGCTCAAGCTCAACGAATGCGCCGAAGTCAGTCATACGAGCTACCTTACCTGTAACTACGTTGCCTACTGCGTACTTCTCAGCAGCGTCAGCCCACGGATTTGTCTCCGGGAACTTCATGGAAAGGGCAATCTTCTCACCGTTGATGTCTTTGATGAGAGCTGTTACCTTATCGCCAACCTTGAATACTTTCTTCGGGTTCTCGATTCTGCCCCAGGACATCTCGGAGATGTGGAGTAAACCGTCAGCGCCGCCGAGATCGATGAATGCACCGAAATCAGTTACGTTCTTAACAGTTCCTTCTACCTTGTCACCTACAGCAATCTTCTCGAAGAGAGCTTTCTGCATCTCAGCCTTCTTAGCAACGATAAGCTGCTTGCGGTCGCCGATGACTCTTCTTCTTCTCGGATTGAACTCTGTGATCACGAATTCGATCTCTTTATCAGCATATTTGGATAAATCTTTCTCATATACGTCGGATACAAGGCTTGCCGGGATGAAGATTCTAGCTTCGTCCACGATAACACTTAAACCGCCGTCAAGAACCTGGGAAACCTTTGCTGTAAGAACCTCGTGGTTCTCAAATGCCTCCTCAAGTCTCTTATTTCCTCTGTCTGCAGCCAGTCTCTTGTAGGAAAGAGCAACCTGACCTTCACCGTCGTTCACCTTTACGACTTTGGCTTCCATCTCGTCACCAACATGTACAAGATTTCTTAAGTCTACGTTGGACTCGTTTGTATATTCACTGCGGGTAATGATGCCATCAGACTTGTAACCAATATTTAAAACGATTTCGTCTTCTTTTACGTCAATGACCTTACCGGTGACAACCTCTCCTGTACGTATTGTTTTTAATGATTCTTCTAACATTTGTTCAAAACTTAACTCTGACATTTAGTATGAACCTCCTCGATAATATTGTTTGGGGTTGACGCCCCGGCCGTAATACCTACACTGCGCACAGAACTAATACATTCAGGATTAAAGTCGCCCAGAGTCTGGATGTAATAGGTGTTTTTACATTCCTTCCGGCAGATATCGTATAGCTTCTGGGTATTCGAGCTGTGTTTCCCGCCGATAACCAGCATCACTTCCACCTGCGAGGCTATCCTCATCGCTTCCACTTGTCTTTCCTGTGTTGCATTGCAAATCGTATTTAAAACAGTTATATCATACCTCGTTTTAGAAATTTTTTCAACTATATCTTGAAATTTCTTGTAATTAAATGTCGTCTGGGATACAATACAAAGCTTCTCATTTTCCGGAAGCTGCAGCTTAAGAAAATCATCCATGTCCTCGATGACCACTGTCCGCTCATCTCCCCATCCCTTGATGCCCTGCACCTCCGGATGGTCCTCACTGCCTATGATCAGGACTTTTCTTCCTTCTGCTGACTGTTTTTCAACGATCCGGTGGATCTTCTTCACATAGGGACATGTGGCATCCACGATCTCCACATCGTTTTCCTTTAAGATCTCGTAGACATTTTTTCCGACACCGTGGGAGCGGATCACCACGACCGCGTCACGGAGCGTCTTTAATTCTTCCAGGGAGTCGATGACCTCCACGCCTTTTTCCCTGAGGTCCCCAACGACCTGTTCGTTGTGGATAATGGGACCGTAGGTGTAGATCGGTTTTTCCGACTTTCCGATCTGCTCATATACTTTTTCCACGGCACGCTTCACACCAAAGCAGAAGCCTGCCGTCTTTGCAACCGTTACTTTCATCTTATGCACCCTGCTTTTTATCGATCATCGATACGATGGTGTCCACGACTTCCTTTAAAGTCAGGTCAGAGCTGTCTAAAAGCACCGCGTCATCTGCCTGTTTTAACGGGGAATTCTCCCGGTGCATATCCCGGTAGTCCCGATCGATGATGTCCTTCTCGATCTCATCGAGATCGCAGGCTGTTCCTTTCTCCTTAAGCTCATTATAGCGGCGTTTCGCCCGGACTGCGGAGCTTGCGGTCAGATATACCTTCACATCGGCATCCGGCAGAACACAGGTTCCGATGTCGCGGCCGTCCATGATCACGTCCGCCTTCTTTGCCAGGTCTTTCTGGAGTTCCACGAGTTTCTCACGGACCTTCTTGTAGACGGATGTGGCTGAAGCCATGTTTCCGACCTCCTCGGTGCGGATCAGGCCAGATACATTCTCACCGTTTAATATTACCTGCTGCGCGCTGTCCTCGTAGCAGATCGTGATCTCCACCTTGTCAAGTACCGCGTTGATGGCGTTCTCGTCGGTCTTATCGATTCCCTGGCGCAGAAAATATAACGCCATTGCCCGGTACATTGCTCCGGTATCCACATAGATAAAATTCTTCAGAGCTGCCACAGACTTTGCCACGGTGCTCTTTCCGGCTCCTGCCGGTCCGTCTATCGCTACATTAAAAGACATGTTATTCTCCCCTTAGTTTATTCCAAGATTTTTTATTTATTCGTGATGGTTCCATATCTTTACAGCCACACGGATTCAAAGCTGCTTCTCAGATCCGGTGCTCTATACGCTCCTGCCTGCCAGCATTCCGGTCGACCAGGCGATCTGCAGGTTGAATCCACCGGTCACACCATCCAGATCCAGAACCTCGCCCGCAAAATAGAGGCCCTGCAGCTTTTTCGATTCCATAGTAGACGGATTCACTTCCTTCACATTCACTCCGCCCTGCGTCACGATCGCCTCATTGTACCCGCGGAGTCCTGTGAGTGTCACGGAAAACGCTTTTGTGAGATCCACCAGACGCTTTCTCTCCTCCGCAGTCACCTCATTGACCTGTTTTTCCGGATCGATGCCGCTCCGCTCTATCATCACCGGGATCAGCTTTGCCGGGAAGAGGTGATTTAAGGAGTTTTTAAACTGCTTATTTTTCGCCTCATCGAAATCCCGCAGGATTCTCGCATCCAGCTGCTCTTTTGAGAGTGCCGGTTTCAGGTCGATATCCATTCTGAGCGGCGTTTTTTTGATGATCTTCGCCGCATAGCTGCTGGCACTCAATACAACAGGCCCGCTGACGCCGAAATGCGTAAACAGCATCTCGCCGAACTCTTTCCAGAGCACTTTCTTTCCGTTCCAGACAGTCACCTCGATATTTCTCAAGGAGAGTCCCTGAAGTTCTTTCACGTCATCTTCTGCACATACAAACGGAACAAGTGCCGGTGACAGAGGTGTCACCGTGTGGCCCGCCTCTTTTGCAAAACGGTACCCGTCCCCCGTGGAACCTGTTGACGGGTAGGAAAGTCCGCCTGTGGCGATCACCACCGCATCGGCATCCACACTCTTTCCAGATTTTTCCAGAACGATCCCCGCCGCCTTTTCATCCCTGATCACGATATCCCTGACCGGTTCATTTAAGAAGATCTTTACGCCCAGAGATTTCATCTTCCGCTCCAACGCCCCCGTCACATCGGAAGCATGGTCCGATACCGGGAACATTCTCGCTCCCCGTTCTTCCTTCACCGGGCAGCCATTTGCCTCCACAAGATCCACGATATCAAAATTTGTGAATCCATAGATGGCACTGTAAAGGAACTTCCCATTGGAGACCATATTTCTGAACAGGTCCTCCGTATCGCAGCCGTTCGTCAGATTGCAGCGTCCTTTTCCCGTGATATAGATCTTTTTCCCAAGCTTCTCATTTTTCTCATAAACGGAGACATCATGTCCGCACTCCGCGGCACCGATGGCAGCAGCCATTCCCGCTGCCCCGCCGCCTATAATCACCACTTTGCTCATTTTTTTCTGTTCTTTTCCACTTCTTTTATCTTTTTTTCCATGGCATCCGCCACAGTTTCGAGGACTTTGATCCTCGCATACCACTTGGAATTTCCTTCCACAACGATCCAGGGTGCATCCTTTGTAGAGGTTTTTTCCAGCATTTCATTCACAGCAAGCACGTAAGCATCCCACTTTTCCCTGTTTCTCCAGTCCTCGTCCGTGATCTTCCACCGTTTTTCCGGATTCTTCATCCGGTCATTGAACCGCCGCTCCTGCTCGTCCTTATCGATCTGGAGCCAGAATTTTAAGACAAGAGCTCCGGAGTTCACAAAATGTGCTTCCATCTCGTTGATCTCCCGATATGCATGGTGCCAGTCCTCCTCGGAACAGAAGCCCTCGATCCGCTCCACCATGACTCTTCCGTACCAGGTGCGGTCAAAAATCGCGATGTGTCCTGCCTTCGGAACATGATTCCAGAATCGCCAGAGATAGTGATGGGATTTTTCCACATCGTTCGGGGATGCTGTCGGGCAGACCTTATATCCGCGGGGATCAAGATGACTCGTCAGACGTTTGATCGCTCCTCCCTTTCCGGCGGCATCCCAGCCCTCAAAGCCAAGGATCACAGGGATCCGCAGACGGTAGAGTTCTCCGTGGAGCACTTCCAGTCTCTTCTGGAGCTTGTCCAGTCTTTTCCGGTATTCCGCCTCCTCAAGGCGCTTTGTCAGGTCCGCTTTTGCAAGGATCCCTTTTTCATATCTGTCAGGCGGAACCGTTTCCTCAAAGATCTCCGCCTCTTTTCCCGCCCGTTTTTTCTCAAGCGCCTTTTCCAGAACATCTGCCACCGTCTTTATGACCACCAGAGCCGTTCCGCTCTTTTCCTTCGCATCGACCACGTACCATGGCGCGTAAGGCATATCCGTTCTCCTGATCATCTCATCGCTGATCTTCTTATATTTTCCGTAATGGGCATTTCTCGCAAGTTCTTTCTCTGTGACGCGCCATGCGGTATCCTTTGATTCCAGAAGTTTTTTAAACCGCTTTTCCTGTTCCTTCTCGGAAATATCCAGAAAAAATTTGATGAGGACGGTTCCGCCGTCCACCAGGCATCTCTCAAACGCGCAGATATCCTCAAACGCGGCATCTGCTTTCTTTTCATTCAGCTTTCCCTCGAACCGGTCCGCCTGAACCCTCCGGTACCAGCTTGTGTCATAGATCGTGATCCGCCCTTCCGCCGGGGCATGGACCGCAAACCGCCAGAGGAACGGGCGGAGCGCTTCCTCCTCGGTATCCTTATCTCCGGTGTAAACGTCAAAGCCTCTCGGATCCAGCGCCTGCATGAGCCGGCCGATCTGCACGCCCTTTCCGGCACCGTCGTAACCGTCAAAGGTAATATAGACAGGAATCTTTTCCTCTTTGCATTCCCGCTGAATGTTCCCGAGTCTCAGCATTTCTTCCTTCAGAGCTTCTTTTTGCTGTTTCTTCTCATCTCTCATAGACCGATCCCTCCATTCCATTTTATGGTCTGTCAAACAGTCAGGTTCATCGTCAGTCTTTCCGGATTCCGGTGATCTGTGATCTACCGGTTCATTTTTGCGTGTTCCTTCGCAAGCTCCCCGTATAATGTCAGCGCGTTCCAGCTCTGGTTCGTCGGCGTAAGGACTGCCTTGTAGTCGATCCGTCCGGCCCCAGTCTTTCTCAGCGCAAGGATCACCGTGTCCACCTGCTTTGAGGTAAGTCCCGCCATCACCATCATCTCTTTTTCAAAGTCATCTCCTGTATAGACCTCCCCACAGGACACGAGTTCCTTCACTCCGGCAAGATATCCCACCGGTTCCAGATACTCTTCCTTTTTCACAGCCCGCAGCCTCATTCCAAGTGGGAACAGCGCCCTCTTGATCTTCGCAAGTCTCTCGCCTTCCGGCAGATGGTATAAAAGAATGATTGGTTTCATATATGATCTGACCTTTCCGTTTCTCATCCCCGACGGATTGAGACCGCAGGGCATTATACTGTTCTCATTATAGCAATTCCCGTTTCTGTTTGCAACTTTTGGCTGTACCGGTAAAGCAAAAGCAGGGGCTGGTTCATTCCAGCTCCTGCTCATCAAAAATCGGGGCAACAGGATTTGAACCTGCGACCTCTCGGCCCCCAGCCGAGCGCGCTACCAAGCTACGCCATACCCCGGGAACAGAAATTATTATACCAGAAACCGGCAAAAAAGCAACCGGAAAATATCGTCAGAAACATACAGAAAAGGAAAAGGACCCGCAGTTTCCGCAGGTCCTTTCAATTTTTCACAAAAACCGGAGCCATCCGGCACGTTCAGTGACCGTATGGAGTTCACGCCTCTTCCTTCAGCACCCCATTCACTGCGCGGATCACAAACATTGTGGCCACCATAAGCGCAATGGCGATCGGCAGGGCGATCCATGCGGACTGTACGAAGCCCGCGATAATGTAGGAGACGAAGGACACAGCCGCCGCCGTGACCGCATACGGAAGCTGGGTCGTCACATGGTTTACATGTTCACACTGGGCTCCGGCAGATGCCATGATCGTCGTGTCGGAGATCGGAGAACAGTGGTCACCGCAGACAGCTCCTGCCATGCAGGCAGAGATCGAGATGATCATGAGGTCCGGGTTGCTGTTCTCAAATACAGCAACAACGATCGGGATCAGGATTCCGAAGGTTCCCCAGGAGGTTCCCGTCGCGAAAGCCAGGAAGCAGCCCACAACGAAAATGATCGCCGGGAGGAAATTTAAGAGGGAACGGGCGCTGGACGCAACCACCGTCGCCACATAGACATCTGCGCCGAGGCTGTCCGTCATCGCCTTCAGTGTCCACGCAAAGGACAGGATCATGATCGCCGGGACCATGGACTTAAAACCTTCCGGAATGCAGGCCATGCACTCGGAGAATTTCAGGACCCGGCGTACCTGATAGAGACCGATGGTGATCAAAAGTCCGAAAAAGCTTCCCATCGTAAGTCCCAGGGACGCGTCACTCTGGGAGAAGGCTGTCACAAAATCCTCTCCTGAGAAAAATCCACCCGTATAGAGCATGCCGACCATGCAGCAGATGATCAGGGATATGATCGGGATCAGAAGATCCAGAACGGTTCCCCTGACAGAAACCTCCGGCTGTTTCTCCGTGTCATACGGACGTCCCGGCGTGGTATAAAGGTCTCCCTTGAGCGCATTCTTCTCATGGAATTTCATAGAGCCGAATTCTGTCCGTAAGAGTACCATTCCGATCATCATCACGATCGTCAGGATCGCGTAAAAGTTGTATGGGATCGCCCGCACGAAGATAGAAAATCCGTCCTCTCCCTCAACAAATCCGGTAACCGCGGCCGCCCAGGAAGAGATCGGTGCGATAATGCAAATCGGAGCTGCCGTCGCGTCGATCAGGTAGGCGAGCTTTGCTCTTGAGACTTTAAATTTGTCTGTCACAGGGCGCATCACACTTCCCACGGTCAGGCAGTTAAAATAATCATCGATAAAGATCAGACAGCCCAGCAGGATCGTCGCAAGCTCCGCGCCCACGCGTCCCTTAATATGATCCGCCGCAAACTGGCCGAATGCTGCCGACCCGCCGGCCCGGTTCATCAGGCACACCATCGTTCCAAGGATCACAAGGAAAATCAGGATTCCCACATTATAGCTGTCAGAGAGAACGCTGATCATTCCGTCTTCAAAAATATGGGTGATCGTTCCCTCAAAGCTGAAACCTGAATACAGGATTCCCCCCATGAGAACACCGATGAACAGGGAACTGTACACCTCTTTTGTGATAAGTGCCAGCCCGATCGCCACGACCGGCGGAACGAGCGCCCAGAACGTCGCGTAGACCGCCGGCACATACTCTTCTGTCTGCTCCGCGCCAAATACGGTTGTCGCGAACATCAGGACCAGCACCACGGAAAGCACTGCTGTCCTTTTTATATTTTTCTTCATATCCGTCATAACGGATTCCTCCCTCCTGCCTCCGGAGAGTTCCACGCTCTCCGCTTTTCCCGCAAGTTTTATATTTTATGTGACTGCCCGGTGCCTCCCGGCTGCCGGCTTATTTTTATGTAACAGAGAATTCCCCGGAATTTCCTGTTACATGAAGAAATCCCCTCTCATCAGTACAATTCTGGTGAAAGGGGATCACAACATACACAATTACGATTCTTTATTCATCCCAGTTGTGGTATACAGCCTGTACGTCGTCATCCTCGTCAAGGAGATCAAGGATTCTCTGCATCTTCTTGATCGCTTCCTCGTCAGTAAGTTCTACCCAGTTCTGCGGGATCATAGTAATATCAGCCTCTACCATCGGGATTCCGGCTTTCTCGAGAGCCTCGCGGACTGCACTGAAGTTGTCCGGATCTGTGATAACCTCGTAGCTGTCCTCCTCCTCGGAGAAATCCTCAGCGCCTGCATCGAGTGCAGCCATCATGAGTTCGTCGGCATCCATATCACACTCTTCTTTGTCGATCACGATCTGGCCCTTGCGGTCGAACATGAAAGAAACGCTTCCCTGTGCGCCTACGTTTCCGCCGCCCTTTGTGAAAGCGCTTCTTACGTTTGCCGCTGTACGGTTCTTGTTGTCTGTAAGTGTGTCAACGATGATCGCAACACCGCTCGGACCGTATCCCTCGTATGTTAAGTTTTCGTAGTTTACGGAGTTTAAGTCACCGGCTGCTTTCTTGATACCGCGGTCGATGGTATCGTTCGGCATGTTGTTTGCTTTCGCTTTTGCGATCACATCACGCAGCTTACTGTTGTTAGCCGGATCAGCGCCGCCCTCTTTAACTGCGACAGCGATCTCTCTTCCGATTACGGTAAAGATCTTACCCTTTGCTGCGTCGTTCTTCTCTTTCTTATGTTTGATGTTGGAAAATTTATTATGTCCTGACATCGTTTTAGCTTCCTTTCTCTTCGCATCTCGCTCTTTTTTATCTCTCGTGCACCAGTCCCATGGATCTTTTCGTGCGCATTATACATAGTCTAAAATATTTTAACATCATTTTTCTGATATGGCAAGCGCTTTTTCCGGATACCCCTGCTCCACTTTTCCTTGACACACTCCACTCTGAGTATTTATACTCATTTCATAGCGATCCAGTGCCTTCCAGCCTATGATCTTCCGGGGTCAGCCCGGCAGATTCTGTGGATGGATGCATCTGACCTGCATTTTTGCGCAAGTGCGCATCATTGGCACATTAGTGCCTGTTTGTATAATAGGGAATTCCCCGGATTTCCTATTACAAAACACTAAATATGGAGGACATGACGATGAAGAAGATTGAGATCGACACATTCCTGAAGTTCCGGTTTTTGAGCAACCCGCAGTTTTCACCCGATGGAACGAAGATCGCCTTCACGGTATTCGTACCGGACCGTGAGAACAATGGCTATCTGTCTGACCTGTACCTGTATGATCTCGGGAAAAAGGCTGTCTCCCGTGTCACCTGCGGCGGTGACGCAAAGATCTGGTCCTGGACTGCGGAAAATACGCTGATCTTTACTGCGGCACGGACTGCTGCCCTCAAAAAAGAAAAAGAGAACGGCACTTCTTTCTTTTATGAAATCTCTCCGTCCGGCAGCGAAGCCTCATGCCGCACATCCGTTCCGGCTTCTGTCACAGGGATCCGCCTTCTCCCGGACGGGCGTTACCTCCTGACGATCCGCCATGATAATTACAAGGATACAAGAAAGAAATCTTACGAGGTCTTCGATGAACTTCCGTTCTGGGGCAATGGCCAGGGATACACGAATGCGAAGAGGAACCGGTACGCCGTCTATGATATGGGATCCGGTAAACTCACTTACGTGGCGGACGAATGGACCGACTGTTCCCAGTTCTCTGTTTTCGGTGATCTTCTGCTTTATAAGGCATATCCGTGGAAACAGAGTGTCATAGGAATCCGTCCGGGCGTTTATCTATATAACCTCTCCACCGGTGAGACGAAAACACTTCTCGCGCCGGATTCCATGCGCACCGGAGTTGTCTCCCTCATAGACGAAAAGACTGCACTCATTGCGGCAACGGATGACTCCTATAAAGATACAACGAAATACTGTGATTTCTACCATATGGATCTCGCGGACGGATCCATGAAGCTGATCCATCCTTATGAGTCTTCCATCGGCGGCTCCTCCGTGGGCTCCGATTCCAGATTCGGCGCAGGACAGACGTTCAAGGCTGTGGACGGAGAATTTTACTATATCTCCACCGTGGGAGATTTTTCCCATCTCTATAAGATGTCCCGGGGCGGTACCGTCTCCGAGCCGCTGACGGCAGGAAGCTCCTGCGACAGCTTCGATCTCGCAGGCGGACACATCGCCTCCATGGAATTCCACGGACTCCACATTGCGGAACTCTTTGTAGACGGCGAGCAGGTGACCCACATGAATGACTGGCTCACCGACGAATATGACGTACAGACACCGGAGGCGTTCTCTTTCACCGCCAGCGATGGGTACGAGATCCACGGATGGGTATTAAAACCGGCAGGTTTCGAGGAAGGTAAGTCCTATCCCGGTATCTTAAATATCCACGGCGGTCCGAGAACTGTTTATTCCGATGTCTACTATCATGAGATGCAGATGTGGGCAAACCGCGGATACTTTGTGTTCTTCTGCAACCCGAGAGGATCTGACGGACGTGGCACGGATTTTGGAAATATCAACGGAATCTACGGAACGGTGGACTATCAGAACCTGATGGATTTCACGGATGAAGTTCTGAAGCGGTACCCGATGATCGATCCGGAACATCTCGGTGTCGCAGGCGGCTCCTACGGCGGATTCATGACAAACTGGATCATCGGACATACCGACCGGTTCCATGCCGCCGCTTCCCAGCGTTCCATCTCCAACTGGGTATCCTTTGAGCACAACTCCGATATCGGACACACCTTCATCTTAAACAACCAGGGAGCCAACACGAGGACCGATGTGGAGCTTCTCTGGAAGCAGTCCCCTCTCCAGTTTGCGCCGAACTGCAAGACACCGACACTCTTTATCCACTCCGATGAGGACTACCGATGCTATATGGCGGAAGGACTCGCCATGTTCAGCGCCATCAAGCGGAACGGCTGCCCATCGAAGCTTTGCCTGTTCCACGGGGAAAACCATGAGCTGTCCAGAGGCGGAAATCCGGAGAACAGGATCGACCGGATGACGGAGATCATTGACTGGATGGATGAATATTTAAAATAAAGGAAATGATCCTACCGCTCTTTTTTATACATGCCACAAGATTTCCTGTTGATCAAAAATGGCTGCAGGGTCGTATCCCCTGCAGCCGCAGATCTTATCATTATCGATTCACATAATTCAGCACCAATGCAAGAAGCAGCATATGAACCGGATAAAATGCATAACAGCTATACTGGAAAACTTTCGTATGGCAGCCCTGCCGTCCACGATACAGCCAGATTGGAATCAGCGAAAGCAATGCAAGTCCCTGCTGGCAGAGTTCAAAGTCCATACCCAAAAGCCGGATGGGGTACATCAGACCTCCCAGCAGCTCTACATTGATCCAGTAAAGCGCCAGAAGCTGTCCGGAAAAGCACCACCATTTTCTTCCCCGGAAAAAGTAAAAAACAAACAGCGTCAATACACCGGCACCGTAGTAATCTGCCATTCCTACCGTCCCCAGTGCACTTCCAGCCAGCACGATCAGTACCGCTGTCGGCAGAAAGATCCACAGCTTCTGTTTTTTTCGAACTTTTTCCATCAAATGGATTCCAAAGAGTCCTATCAACAGCGTCCAGATCACATTCTGATGAAACGGATAAAACCAGGTTCCGCCATACATCAGATCAAAGGGGATCTCCGACAGCACCGCAAACAGCAGCAGCCGGAGAATGTACTTTTTAAAGCTGTGCGTGTGAAAATATCCTTCCACTGCCATAAATGCAAAGATGGGAAACGCGAGCCTTCCTACGCAGGTCAGCCAGTCCTGCGCCGGAAGAAGCGTGGCCCAGAGATGATCCATCAGCATAAATGTCATGGCGATGATATGGAGCATTGCCGCACTGATGTCAAAGGTTCCTGACTGAGATGAATGTACTTGATTTTTTACCATATTGTCACTCCTGTTGTTTTCTCTCAGTCCAATTATACTTCCATTTACCGTCTCTGGTCAAATCCCTGTCAGTAACAACGTTTCTTCTGCCTGCCATCTCACGTTCACGCCTGTCAAAATCGAATCCTGCAAGCCCTGCCCATAGTGCTGCCCCCACGATATGTGTATGGCAGCACTGCTTTCTTTTATTGAATTGCAGCATCGGACAGGCTCTGCAAAACCTGTCCAATATCAGCATTGATACAGGCGGACTGCCGCTCGATCCCCTGCGGGCAAACTGCCTGCCCCTGGTTGATACAGGCGTAGATTGCGTCCGGGTTCTTAGCTGTCATCTGCCAGAACGGATATTTAATGATAACAGGCGTATTGTACCCAACGCCTACTTCCAGAAAGAGGATTTTTCCGCCTGCCCGGGTTCGGAGAAAATTCTCATACCGCTCCGCTGCTCTGTGCCAGCCCTCGTCCTCTACGAAGGTATCATCACAGCGGAGATTCATGGTCAAAGGCTTGCCGCAGTGGGGACAGGTCGGAAGAAGCTCAGTCGGGATTTTCATATTCTCCTGCCGCTTGACCATTTCACGGATCACAGCTTCGTTATCAAAGGTCTCCTGACAGCACGGCTCAATGCACTGGAACAGGCCGTAATCGCCCTGTGTGTAGAATAGCCGCTTCTTGTCAAAGCCAGCCTTCTGAAAGCAGTGGTCAACATTCGTGGTGATGACAAAATAATCTTTGTCCTGTACCAGCTTAAAAAGGTCCTCATAGACCGGATTAGGCGCGTCCTGATAGCGGTTGATGTAGACATACCGGCTCCAATACGCCCAATACTCCTCCAGGGTATCAAAGGGGTAAAAGCCGCCGGAGTACATATCCCGAAAGCCGTATTTCCGGGCAAAATCAGAAAAGTATGCTTCAAACCGTTCGCCGGTGTATATAAAGCCCGCCGCCGTAGACAGTCCGGAACCGGCACCGATCACCACGGCGTCACAGTCCTGTAAAGCAGCTTTCAGCCGTTCAATCGGCTCCGAGCAGCTTTTCGTAGATTGCTTTGTCCAAATCTTTGAAAACATTGAAGATCACCTTCTTTACACTGGTTTGCTTTTTGAGAAATTCTTTAACGGTCTCCACGGCGATCTCTGCCGCTAAGTCGTTGGGGAAGTGAAACTCTCCCGTGGAAATGCAGCAGAACGCCACGCTTTCCAGCTTGTTTTCTGCTGCCAGCTCCAAGCAGGAGCGGTAGCAGGAAGCCAACAGCTCCCGATCACGCCGCGTCACATGCCCATCAATGATCGGCCCAACCGTGTGCAGGACATATTTGCAGGGCAGATTAAACGCCGGAGTGATTTTTGCCTGTCCGGTAGGTTCCGGATAGCCCTGCTGTTCCATCAGTTCTTCACAGGCAAGCCGCAGCTCCACGCCCGCAAAGGTGTGAATGGCGTTGTCGATGCAACGATGGTTGGGAATATAGCAGCCGGTCATACCGGAATTTGCAGCGTTCACGATAGCATCGCACTTGAGAGTGGTAATATCGCCCTGCCAGAGATACACCCCCGGCAGAATGGGCGTCAGGTCTGCAATATCGGTAATACCCTTTGCAGCTGTTTCGCCTTTTAGATACTCGTCCTGCATTTTCAGAAAATCTGCTCCAATGCGCTGCGGGGCACGAATATTCATCAGCCCCCGCAAAAGCTGGCGCTGGCTCTCCGGCTCTGTTGGAATACTCATATCCCGATATTCCGGGCGTTCTTTCAAAAGTGACTGGATGAGAAACTGTCTTTTTTCACTCTGGTTCATAGTCAACCCCTCTTTTCAATGACCTGCTTTGGACAGGCTTCCGCACACCGCCCACAGTGGAGACAATGATGCTGGTCGATGACCACCGGCTTCTTTGAGATGTTGATGCACTTCTGGGGACAGACGGAATAGCACAGCTTGCAGCCGATGCAGCCTTCACCTACATAGTATCCCGGTGCTTCCTGCGCTTCTTTTCCAATGGTGAAGCTGTCCCGGACAATATGTGCCGGATCACTGATATCAAAATACTCGCCATCTGCTTCATACAGGCAGAATACCTCCAATGCGCTGCGGGTATTACCGGGATAAATGGACTGCATATAGGTATTTTTTTCGAAAATCTCATCCAGCTTTTCGCTTCCGATGTTTTTGATCTTACCCCGCAGGGAGATTGAGATTTTGTCCTTAGTGGCGGACAGAGCGATGTACCCCTGCTCCATAAGCTGGGCATAGAATGCCTTGCCTCTTGCAGTAAGAAAATACACGCCCTGTTCGTCATAGAGCATCATGTCGATCACTCGGGTCTGGGGATGCCCGTCTGCTCCGATGGTGGCAATGGTGGTGGAGTGGATATTTTCCACCAGTAATTCCAAATAATCTTGTTTCATCATAACATCAACACCCTTTCAGAATCGGCGCAAGCCGTTTATAGGTCAGCATGGTAAAGCCGCCGATGACAAGCCCTTTCAGAATGTTGAAGGGCAAGGCATTGAACAGCACAATGTCCAGCTTTGTGTGGATGAACGGCAGGAATGCGCCGAAGGAGGCGATAAGCTGATCCAGTGGCATGAACGTCTCAAACAGTGGCAGCAGGATGAAGTAGTTCGCCAGCGCTGCGGCAAAGCCCATCACAAAGCTGGCGGCGACACAGGCAAGCAGTGCCGTTTTCTTGGTTTTGCGGTGTTTATAAATAACCCCGGCAGCGACTACATAAGAAGCGCCCATCAGAAAGTTGGCGATCTCTCCGACACCTCCCGTGGAGGTGGTCATAAGCTGCAAGGCGTTTTTGACAAGTTCAATAAGCAGACCAGAAACCGGTCCAAAGGCAAATGCGCCGATGAGTGCCGGAAAGTCCGACAGGTCCATCCTTGCAAAGGACGGAGACAGCGGCACGGGAAACTCCGCAAAGGCAAGGACATACGCCATTGCAGAAAGCAGTGCGGTCATGGTGATGGTACGGATATTGAGGGCGGCAACTCTTTTCGGCTGCTGCATGGTAACGGTGCGGTTCATAATGCTCCTATCTTGAGGATATGCTTGGATTTGAAACAGCCCCACAGGACAGGTTTTCCTGCGGGGCTGCTTCCTCATATCTTCTTTCATCCAGACTATACCGTCGGTTGCGGAGTTTCACCGCATCGGGCGCTTTTGCGCTTCGCAGACTTTACTGCCGGTCAGGAATTTCACCTTGCCCCGAAGATGTCGAATTGAGAGTTTCTTAGAACTCGTAGGGAGGATTGCCGGAGAAGTCAGCGATAACGCCGTGAGCATTATCCAGATAGAACACCTCAAAGATGGGGTTGGCAGCCTCGCCGTACTGACCCTTCACGATGGGGTTCTGGATGCACATTTCCTTGGCAGCCATGTTGTTCTCAAACACAGCCTTGCCGTGCAGACGGATCCATGCATACTCCGGGCTTGAAACGGAAATCTCGATTTCCGGGTTTTCCTGCATATCCTTGTAGACATCCTTCTGGTTGTTGGTGCAGAACCACAGCTTTCCGTCCAGTTCTCCGGCGAACATAAACGGGCGGCACTTCGCCTTACCGTCACGACCGACGGTAGCCAGATACTGTACAGGGTTGGCATTCAGAAATTCTACGACTTTGTTCATGATAAATACCTCCAAAAATTATTTCTTGTTTTCTCTTGATGACTTGATTGTAATGGGATTTGTACGACTTGTGAAGTACGCACAATATTGTGGTATGGTTACCTCCGGGTAACAATCAGAACTTACCATTCTGATTCTGCCAGGTGGACTGGTCTGCGATGGTCTCCATCACATCCCAATGCTCAGCGATCTTGCCGTTCTCCACACGCCACAGGTCATAGTAGCTGGTGGGCGCGCCGCCAAAGGTGCCCTCACTGACAGCAAGGACGAAGTTGCCCTGCGCCAGAACCATGTGGACTTCATCGTACACCATGGAAATGCCCTGCTCCGCCAAAGCGCCAAGTGCGGTGTTCAGGCCGGACACACCATCGGCAATACCGCTGTTGTGCTGGATATAAGCATCACCGTCAAAATAGTCCGGAGTCTTGTCAAGGTTGTTGCCCTGCATGACATCGTAGAGGAAATTCTTGACCAGCTCACGGTTTTCCTCGGTCTTATCCAGATCCGTGACCTCCATCGTGCCGTCCGTCTGGGTATGACCGGAGGGATTCGGCTCAGCAAGAGCCGCCAGATTGTCCCAATGCTCGGCGATCTTGCCGTTTTCGTCAAAGCGGAAGATGTCAAAGGCAACCTGCTCACCGGCACCGGCAAAATTATAGATTGTCTGCAAGAATACCTTGTCGCCGTCCACGAAAGCACGGATGTTATTCACAGTGGTTTTTACATCAGCGGATGCGAGATATTCCACGGAACCGATAAAAGCATCCGCACCGGTGCCGTATGCCAGATTGTGCTGGATGTAACCATCAGAGAGCAGGCTGCGGGCGGTGTCCGTATCACCGGTGGCAAAGGTGTTGATGAGCGCCAGCGCCTTTTCGGTCTGGCTCTGTTCCTGCTGGACAGGCGCCGTCTGCTGGGTGCTTTCAGCGGGTGTTTTGGAAGCAGCGTCCTTGGAGCCGCATCCGGTGAGAGCCGTGCCGAACATGGCAAGAGCCAGCGTGAGAGAAAGAATTTTTTTCATTTTAAGTACCTCCTTAGTGATTGGGCTTGCTTTCGTTTGCCTCTGGCATTATAATAATACCGTAGCTCCAATTCGTGAAGTAAGCACAATATTGTGCTGTAGTTACCAAATAGAAACTAATGGATAGTTACCAGAAAGGAACGATTGCGCCGTTACTGGGTTTTCCGGCAATTTGGCGCTTGGAAAAATTTTTATGGAGGGATTGAAATGATCGAAGCAAAAGCAAAAACCGAGCTTCCTGCCTGCCCCGTAGAGACCACGCTGACCCTCATCGGGGATAAGTGGAAGGTGCTGATCCTGCGAGACCTGATGCCGGGAACGAAGCGGTTCGGGGAGCTGAAAAAATCCGTTGGCAATGTGTCCCAGAAGGTCTTGACCGCCCAGCTCCGGGCAATGGAGGAAAGCGGACTTGTAAACCGCAAGGTCTACGCCGAAGTGCCGCCGAGAGTGGAGTATTCGCTGACGGAACTTGGCAAAAGCCTGAAGCCCATTTTGGACTCCATGTGGGCATGGGGCGAAGCATACAAGGCCAAACAGTAAAAAAACCGAAGCAGTACCTTTACCGTGCTGCTTCGGGTTTTCCTTATGTTAAAGTCAAATCATTCCAAAATGCCTCAATGCCTCCGTAATGGCTCTTTCCTTTTCCGGTGGGCATTGTGGATGCCTGACAGTCTCCGCTCCCGCTCCGGTCGGCGCAGAACTAAGAGACATATTGTCTCGACTGTGTTTTCGTTGAGCAACCGAATTGCTTCGCCTTCAAAACCTTCATAATACACCAGAAATGCCAGACCACTAATTCCGATGATGCTCTCACTGTTTTTTATCTGTTTTCTTCTCCAATATTTTTATTGAATTCAGGTAATCTTCTTCCACCGAGCTGAGTGTTCGCTCTTTATATTTTTTATATTCACCCGTTGCTTTATCAACAGCCTGTTTGTGTGATATACTTCCATTTCCCTGCAAAAGCTGTTCACCGCTCATTGTCAGAATCCGATCCAGATGCTCTGCCCAGTCCCTCATTGTCATAGTCTGTTCTCGTTCTGCCTGACGTTCTGCAAAATCAAGATATCCCGATACCAGCTGTCCCATTGCACGTAATTCTTTTTCAGATAAATAATTCTTTGCAACTACAGCTTCTTTTAAGTTGCATAAATTTCCAGAACCTGACGATAAAACACCTTCTCGGATGCACGAATATCACGGATTCTCTCCAATAATTCCTTGAAATATCCACCGCCACCCAAATTTTTCAAACGATCATCATCTAAGGCAAAACCTTTTCTCATGTATTCTTTTAAAATCCCGGTTGCCCAGATTCTGAACTGTGTTCCTCGTTTTGATTTTACACGATAGCCAACAGAAATAATAACATCAAGATTGTAATAATCTACCTGATATGTTTTCCCATCAGTCGCAGTTGTTGCAAAATTTGCAACAACTGAATTACGCTGTAATTCCCCTTCTGTAAATATGTTTTTTATATGTCTGGAAATAGTTGATTTATCTCTCTGAAACAATTCTGCCATCTGATCAATAGACAACCAGACTGTATCACCATCAAAAGTAGTTTCAACTTTCGTCAGACCATCCTCTGTCGTATAAATAATCATGTCTGCTTTTTCTTTGCCCATAAATTATTTTCCCTCCAAAATCAGATGCATTATCAATGTGAACAATTTAAAGAATAGAAATTCAACACAGCCACTATGACAAAATCATTATTCTGCATCTTTACCATCTTTAATACGGTAGTAATCATCCATATCCACACTGAGTTTTACCGTGGTATCTGGTTTTCGGTTGCTCAAGAGGCACACAGTCTCTATATGCACCGTATTCGGGAACTGATCCACCCCACGCACAATCTTCATCTCGTACCCATTCGCACAAAGATATTTCAGATCTCTTGCCAGTGTCGCAGAATCACAGCTTACATACACCACTTTCTCCGGCTGCATCTTCACGATGGTTTCAAGCAATGTCTCATCGCATCCTTTTCGCGGTGGATCTACCACGATCACATCTGCATGTGCGTTCTCACCGTGATGCTCTCTTGCATAATTTTCATAATACTCCGGCAGAACTTCTTCTGCTTTTCCTACGAAAAATTCTGCATTTTCAATCGCATTGATCTGCGCATTCTGCTTTGCATCATCAATAGCCTGCGGTACAATTTCCACACCATAGACCTGTTTTGCTTTCTGCGCAAGGAACAGAGAAATGGTTCCAATTCCACAGTACAGATCCCATACTGTCTCATTCCCTTTAAGATCCGCATATTCCAGCGCAAGTCCGTACAGTTTTTCTGTCTGCACCGGATTGACCTGATAAAAAGATAATGGGGAAATCTGATACTTCACATTTCCTATATAATCCGTAATATAGCCCTGTCCCCAAAGCGTCTCATAAGAATCTCCCATGATGACATTGTCACGACGGTTATTCGGACTGATCGTTATGCTCGTCATTCCTTTCAGCTTTGTCAGCTTCTCAATCAACTTTTCTCCATGCGGAAGCTTCTTTCCATTGACCACAAGACAGACCATGATCTCTTTCGTTTTAAAGCCGTAACGAATTAACGCATGACGAAGTAGGCCTTTTCCGGTTTTCTCATCATACGCGGCAATATGATACTCTTTCATATACTGCAAAATCAGTTCCAGAATCTCCTGATTCTGTTCCACTCCAAGTGCACAGTCTGTATTGGCAATAATATCATGCGTACGTCCAGCATAGAATCCTGTGATCGGGTTTCCTTCTCTGTCTGTTCCAAACGGAAACTGAGCTTTGTTACGATACCCAAAAGGATGCTCCATTCCGACAACCGGTTCCATCACACGGTTAATCTCTTCCTCTGCAAATCCGCCGATTCGTTCCAGATTCCCGCGGATCTTCTGCTCCTTAAATGCAAGCTGACGCTCATAAGACATCTCCTGAATCTGACATCCCCCACATTTTCTTGCATAGGCACATTTGGGTTCCACACGATCTGAAGATGGCTGGATTACCTGCATCAATCTGGCATATCCATAATTTTTCTTCGCCTTCATTACCTTTGCTTCTACTACATCTCCGATAATGGCATCCTTAATAAAGAGGGTATAGCCATCTACATGGCCTATCCCCTCTCCGCTTACTCCGATATCTGTAATTTCTACTGTTACAATCTCATTTTTATTCATATACTTTTATACCTCGGAAGATCTTCTCAAGTTAGACTCAAACAGTTTGTTATATCCCAGCCAGTCATTTCCTTTTTTGCTCTTAAAGATCTCAGTCAGTGTCTGCATCTTGGCATCTGCATTGTCTGCCAGATTCAGCGCCATCGCCTCTGCAAGTGCCGGTTTCTTCGGTGAACCATATTCCAGTTCTCCGTGATGCGCAACGATACAATGCTTCAGTTCATTCGCCAGTTTCACCGGGAAATCCGGAATCGTGCGGACTGCGTCATTGATCATCTCAACACCGATCACAATATGACCGATCAGCTGTCCTTCATCTGTATAATCGTTGTCCGGGAAATCAGAAAGCTCTTTTACTTTTCCGATATCATGGAAGATTGCCGCTGTCAGCAGAAGATCTCTGTTCAGGATGGAATAGTTCGTTGCAAAATATTCACAAAGATGAACTACACTCAATGTATGCTCGAGCAGCCCTCCTGAAAATCCGTGATGAACTGTCTTAGCTGCTGAATGTCCCTTGAATTTCTTGATGAATGCTTCATCATTTACATAGTAATATTCCAGTGCTTTTCTCAGATACTGATTGGAAATCTGACGAATATACGCTGTCAGTTCTTCATACATTCCATCAATACTCTTCTCTGTTGTAGGCATGTAATCTGCCGGATTGTATTCTCCTTCTTCTGCTTTACGGATCTGGCGGATATTCAACTGCAGATTTCCATTATAATTGATCACATCTCCAAATACTTCAATGAAATCTTTCTCATCATAATCTGCAATCCCCTGTGAATTCGGATCCCACACTTTTCCATCCAGTGTTCCTGTCTTATCCTGAAGAATCAAATTGTCATAAGGTTTTCCGTTTCTTGTCTCTGCAGAA
>CABVBU010000038.1 GCA_902496665.1 uncultured Clostridium sp.
CCATTTTTATAAGAATTTTCAGGGTTTTACATACTGTTCAGTTTTCAAGGAACTGTTTTTGTTGTTTCTGTGTTTCAGAAGCAACTCATTTATTCTATCATACCGTTTCTGGTTTGTCAAGAACTTTTTTAAAACTTTTTGAAGAAATTAAGAAGTTTTCTTAATGACTCTTAATAAGTTTTGCCCTGTTTCTCAAGGCGAGTATTATAATATCAAATCCCCGGCCAAAAGTCAACCATTTTTTACATGTTTTTTCACTTTTCTTTACATCTTTTACGGTGCTGTTACGCATACGTTTCATCTTTACAACATATGGTATATTTTATCCATTATTATGTACTATATATGCTCATTTATTCATATTTTCACAGATTCCCGGACTTAAAAAAAGAACCCGGGTTCACATCCAAAATGTTCCGGGTTCTCTTTCTTCCATATATATTTATGAATTTCTTCCGTCCAGCGTGAACCAGAATTCAACACCATTCTCCCAGTTCTTTACGCCATACTGCTGGTTGTGCGCATCCATAATCGCCTTGACGATCGAGAGACCGATTCCGGTTCCTCCGTATGCGCGGGTTCTCGCCTTATCGACTTTATAGAACTTTGTCCAGAGATTCGGGATCGCCTCCTCCGGGATCGGAGTTCCGGTATTGAAGACAGATACACGGACGAGTCCGTTCTCCGGGATCATCCCGATGATGATCTTTTTCTCGCCGTCAATGTGGTGGATCGCATTGCTCAGATAGTTGGTAACTACCTGCTCGATCTTAAACTCGTCCGCCCATACATAGACCGGTGTCTGATCGTCGAACTCCACCTGGATCTGGTTCTGCTCAATGAGAATCTTTGACGCATTCACAACGCCCTTGATCAGCTCCGTCAGGTTAAAGCGTTCCATCACCGGCTTGTCGTTTCCGCTCTCGAGGGAAGAGAGTGTCAGAAGCTGCTTTACCATCTGATTCATCTTGTTGGCTTCATCCACGATGACATCGCAATAGTAATCACGGCTCTCTTTCTCCTCTCCCATTCCTTCCTGAAGTCCCTCCGCGTATCCCTGGATCAGAGCGATCGGAGTTTTCAGTTCATGGGAGACATTGGCGATGAATTCTTTTCGCATCTCATCGATCTTTGTCTTTTCCTCGATATCCTTCGTGAGCTGGTTATTCGCGGATTTCAGTTCTGAGATCGTCTCTTCCAGGCGTTCTGACAGCGTGTTCATGCTGTTGCCGAGAACCTGGATCTCCTCCATCTCATGCTTTTCCGGCTCATATTTCGCTTCGAAATCGAGATTCGACATCCGCTCAGAGAGGTTTGACAGGCGGTAGATCGGTTTTGAGATCTGTCGCGCCGTCAGGTAGATGACCAGACCTCCGATCGCCGCTGCGATGATTCCCACATAGAGCAGGAACTGGTTTGCAAGCCGGACGCTCTCCCCGACGCTCGAAAGCGGTGCACTCATGATGAAGGCCGTGCTGTTGTCCGTGAAAAAGCCCCAGCTTTCCAGGTACATACTCTCGCGCTGCGGGTCGTACGTCTTCTGGATCTTGTACTGTTCATTTTCTTCCAGGATCGTATACTTTGCCTTTGCCCAGCCGAAGATATACCGGTCCACGCGGTCTTTTAGGAACTTCGTATCCCGGGACGTCGAGTAGACCGTCGCGTCCTCTGTGCTGTTATCAATGATCAGGACCGAAACATTCGCACTGTCGCTGAAGTTCCGAATCAGGCGCTGTAAGTTTCCTTCCGTGATGTTTCCGTTCGCGTCGCGATCGCGCTCCATCGCTTCCTCGATCGTGATCCCGTTGTCTTTATTCTCCGCGATCTGGGCATCGATCGCCGTGTACATGGTGTTTAATGCCTGGACTTTCTTCGTCACATAGAAGTCTTCCAGGTACCACTTGTTGACCCCCCAGATCACAGCCAGGATCACCGCGATCAGTCCAATGAACGTGACCGTCAGACGGGAACGTACCGATTTCATCATGCATCCACCTCGAGTTTATATCCCATGCCCCAGATGGTCTTGATGTTGTCGCCTTTCGGACCAAGTTTGCTTCTCAGCTTCTTGACATGTGTATCGATCGTTCTCGCATCACCGAAATAGTCATAGTTCCAGACATTATTCAGAATCTTTTCTCTGGAAAGTGCAATTCCTTTGTTTTCCATAAAGTAGGTGAGCAGCTCGAATTCCTTGTTGCTCAGATCCACAGGTTTTCCGTCGACTGTCACCTCGTGGGCGTCCTTGTCCACGCGGATTCCGTCCGCCTCCAGGATCTCGCCGGTCGCCACTCCGTTTCTACGGCGCAGGATCGCCTCGATCCTTGCAACAAGAATCTTCGGGCTGAACGGTTTTGAGATATATTCGTCCACGCCGAGCTCGAAGCCGAGAAGTTCATCTCTCTCTTCGCTTCTCGCTGTCAGCATGATGATCGGAACCTGCGAGTAGCGGCGGATCGTTTTGCAGACCTCCCAGCCGTCCATCTTCGGCATCATGACATCCAGGATCACAAGGCTGATATCCTTTTCTTTAAAGAAGATATCGATCGCCTCCTCGCCGTCCCCTGCTTCCAGAACACGGTATCCTTTGATCGTCAGGAAGTCCTTTACGAGCTTGCGCATTCTCTCTTCATCGTCGACCATAAGTACTTTTATTGCATCCATGAGTATTACCTCCGTATCTATTGTCTCACAAATTTCCTATAGAATAGAAAAATCCCACTTATCATCAGCTATATTTTAGCAGATAATAAGTGGGATTTCTATAAGTTCACGAACATTTCACAAAGGGATATTTCCGTTGTTCACGGGCATTTCTCTGGATGAAATTTCTCGTTTTATTCTTCTTCCTTCTTCTCCACGATCGCGATATCGAGATCCTCAAGCTGCTTCGGATCTACCGGAGCCGGAGCTTCCATCATGAGGCAGGATGCGTCTTTTACCTTCGGGAAGGCGATGACGTCACGGATGCTGTCTGCGCCTACCATGAGCATAACGACACGGTCGAGACCGTATGCGAGACCAGCGTGCGGCGGTACTCCGTACTTGAACGCGTCAAGAAGGAAACCGAACTGCTCTCTTGCTCTCTCTTTTGTGAAGCCGAGAACTTCGAACATCTTCTCCTGGATGTCATCCTGGTGGATACGGACGGACCCGCCGCCGAGCTCGGTACCGTTTAATACGATATCGTATGCTTTCGCGCGGACTGCACCCGGATCGGTGTCGATAAGTGGAAGGTCTTCCTCCATCGGCATTGTGAATGGGTGGTGCATTGCAACATAACGTCCCTCTTCCTCAGAGTACTCTAAGAGCGGGAACTCGGTTACCCACAGGAACTTGAAGTCGTCTTTCTTTAAGAGGTCTAACTGTCTTGCGATCTCGAGACGGAGATTTCCAAGAACATCGAATACAACTTTATTCTTGTCTGCTGCGAAGAACAGAAGGTCGCCCGGCTGTCCATCCATAGCCTTTACAAGAGCATCTAACTCTTCCGGCTTCATGAACTTGCCGAAGGAGCACTTGTAGGAACCATCCTCGTGAATTGCGAGGTATGCAAGTCCCTTTGCACCGAAGCCCTTTGCGTACTCAACGAGAGCATCGATCTTCTTTCTCGGCATTCCAGCCTGTCCGTTTGCGTTGATACCGCGGACAGAACCGCCGTTCTCAAGAGCGCTCTTGAATACAACGAACTCACAGTCTTTTACGACGTCAGATACATTCTTTAATTCCATGCCGAAACGCATATCCGGCTTATCGGAACCGAAACGGTCCATCGCCTCGCGCCATGTCATACGAAGGATCGGAGTCTGGACATCCACGTTGCAGATCTCCTTGAAGAGTTTCTTTAAGAGTCTCTCATTGACTTCGAGAACATCTTCCACGTCAACGAAGGATAACTCCATATCGATCTGTGTGAACTCCGGCTGACGGTCTGCACGGAGGTCCTCGTCACGGTAGCATCTTGCGAGCTGGAAGTAACGGTCCATACCGGAGCACATTAATAACTGTTTTAATAACTGCGGAGACTGCGGAAGAGCATAGAACTCGCCCGGATGTACACGGCTCGGTACGAGGTAGTCTCTCGCGCCTTCCGGTGTACTCTTAATAAGAGTCGGTGTCTCGATCTCAAGGAAACCTTCATCTGCAAGGAACTGGCGGACCATAGTTGCCACGCGGCTTCTTGTCATGATGTTTCTCTGGAGATCCGGACGGCGGAGGTCAAGATAACGGTATTTTAAGCGGAGATCTTCTTTTGTCTTGCTGTTCTCCTCGATCGGGAACGGCGGTACCTCGGACTCAGAGAGGATTCTTAAAGATTTCGCTCTCATCTCGATCGTACCTGTCTTTAAGTTCGGGTTTGCTGCGCCGGAACGCTTTTCGATCGTGCCGACAACCGCTACTGTGAACTCACTTCTTAATTTTTCAGCTTTTGCGAAGCTCTCAGCGCCGCAGTCGCTCTCCTCAAAGATGATCTGGATGATTCCGGAACGGTCACGAAGGTCGGTGAAAATGATCCCGCCTTTGTTTCTGCTCTTCTGGACCCATCCCATAAGTGTCATTTCCTGGCCTACGTTTGCCTCTGTGACTTCAGCACAGCGGCAGGAACGTTTTAAGCCTGCCATTGATTCTGCCATGATTTTCCTCCTGAAACAGCCAGGATGTCAACGATCCCAACTGAATGTATTATGGTATATTTAGTGCTTTAAGTCTTCCTTATAGAATTCCTTAAATTCGCTGTAACCTTCTTTGCTGAGCTGTTCCTTCTGGAACTTCTTATTTTTATTCATCTGGGCTACAAGGATGATCTTTCCTTCTTTGCGGGCAGTCATCGCCTCTTTCATGATGGAAGCAAGCTTCTCGGAGCTCATTCCCTTCTCGAAAAGCCACGCTTCCTTCTCATTTCCGCCCGGAACGGTAAAGCCGTTGTCTAAAAGGATCGTAACGATTCTCTCGAAACCGATGGAGAAACCGCAGGCCGGTGTGTCCATGCCTGTGAATTTTCCGATCATCTTGTCATATCTTCCGCCGCCGGCTACGGAACCTCCGAAGCCTTCCATGGAAACCTCGAAGATGGTTCCGGTGTAGTAGCCCATTCCGCGGACTAAAGTCGGGTCAAATGCAAGTTTGAAGCTTCCATCGGAAACCTCGCCGACTGTCTCCATGATCTGCGCAAGGTTCTCCGCAGCGCCGTCCTCTAAAACGCCTGCAAGGATCTCGCCCATGCGGCGGACGCCTGCTGCATCGTTTGTTGCCTGGCTCATCAGATCCAGGTATTTATCGGCTGTCTCCTCGGAGTAGCCGTTTTCGATGAGTTCTGCCTTTACGCCGTCGGTACCGATCTTGTCCATCTTGTCGACCGTGATGAATACTTTATCGATATCTTCCTCCGGGAAACCGCTGTATACAGCCATCGCGCGGAGAAGCTTTCTGTCGTTCACGCGGACCTCAAAGCTGTTGTCCGGGCAGATCTTCTTTAACGCGGTCGTAGTCGCGAGGATCAGCTCTATCTCCGCCTGGTTCGTCGCGTCACCGAGAATATCGATATCACACTGGACGAACTGTCTGAAACGTCCCTTCTGCGGACGGTCTGCACGCCATACGCTGCCTACCTGGAGTGCCTTAAACGGAGACGGAAGGTTTGCAGAGTTGTTGGAGTAATACCGGGATAACGGAAGTGTCAGATCATAGCGGAGTCCGCCGTCTGCCAGATCGTTCTCCGTCTCTGCTGTCTCGATATTTAATTTTTCACCACGCTTTAAGATCTTGAAGATCAGCTTCTCATTGTCACCGCCCTGTTTGCTAAGGAGGTTCTCAATGTGCTCCACGCACGGAGTCTCGATCGCGGAGAATCCGAAGCCGCGGTAGGTCTCTTTGATCTGGTTCAGCACATAATCCCGGATCTGCATCTCTGCCGGGAGAATATCTTTCATGCCGGTAACCGGCTTTTTCTTTAATGCCATAAAGGTACCTCTGTTTCTCTCTTGATCACGTTTTCACGCTCTACGTTCACCATAATACGCTGATTGCCTCAGCTTTTCAAGGGTTTTTTCTTTCCTTAATAAGAGTATTATATTTTTCGGGCATGGATAAGTCAACTTATTTTGTGAGTTTTTCCCATCCCTCAGCGAAAAGATCGTTACTGTACACGGGTAGGAATTTTCTGAACTGAAAATTCCGTACAGTACAGTGGTGGTAGTGGATTTTGCCAATTTGGAATACGAAGCATCGGCAAAATCAGTTACTGTTTGCGCAAGGCGTGAACAGTAACAAACGGGCGGCGGGATCATCCGCCTGCACAGAAAAAGGACCTCCGCTGGAGAACGGAAGTCCTTTTTCCTTATATTATACGTCTTTCTACAGTCCGGTCCAGCCGATGCTCTGTAAGATCGTTAAAGATACGAATGAGAGGATCACCTGGCATCCGAGGAGCGGCATGAGCCACTTTGCGTATTTTGTCCAGTCTGTCTTTGCAATCGCGAGGGAACCCATCAGAGTACCTGCTGTCGGGAAGAGACAGTTGGAGAAACCGTCACCGAACTGGAATGCCTGTACAGCAACCTGTCTTGTGATGCCTGCAAGGTCAGCAACCGGAACCATAAGCGGCATAACTGCTGCGGCCTGTCCGGAACCGGACGGAATGAACAGGTTGATAAACAGGTTTGCGACGAACATGAAGTTCGCTCCGAGGATGGAACCCATTCCGGACATCGGAATGGACAGCCAGTAAACGATTGTATTTAAGATGTTTCCGCTTGCGAGGATCACAGAAATACCATTTGCAAAGCCGACAATGAACGCGGCGTTTACCATCTTGGAACAGCCACCGATAAATACCTTCGTTGTTCCGTTGATACCCATACCATTGAGAAGGCCAACAACAACAGCAAGTGTAAAGAATGTAGCGGCGATCTGATCGTAGCTCCATTTATATTTTACAGAGCCAACAAGGATTGCTGCAACCGCAACAACGAGACCGATCAGGCTGATCAGGTGCTTCGTTGTTAAATGTGCTTCGATCGCCTTCGCTCCATCTTTTCCCGCGCCCATGCTGTCAGATGCGCTCATGCCTGCTTCATAGTTTAAGCTCTTCGTCGGATCAGCCTTGATGGATTTCATATAACGGATCGTAAAGAAATAGCAGATCGCGAAGTTGATGATATTTAATACGACGCGCACACCGAAACCGGAGAAGATCGGGAGCTCCGCGATCGGCTGTGCAGTACCGATAGTGGAGGCGTTCGCCCATCCTACGTTGAATCCGGAATAAGCGCCCATATATACAAGCAGGAAGCCTGTGAAAGAATCATACCCTAAGTTTGTTGCAAGGATGATTCCGATCGGGATCAGGGCAACGACCGGGTTTGCGAAAACGCCTGCTGCGCCGCCGATGGACATGAATGCCATTACTAAGAATACAAGTACGTTTACGTTTAAGTTCTGCTTGGAAGCCAGTTTTCCGAAGGCAGCGTGGATCGCGCCTGTCTTTTCAAGGATCTCAACAGCACCGCCGACAAACATGATCATGACCATTAATTTTGCGGCTTTGTAGAATCCCTGTACGACTGCCATGATGGTTGCCCACGGACCGACCGGGGAAGCATCTACAGTGTGATAGGTACCTGCGATAACCTTGTTTAAGTTGCCTACCTTCTCTGTATCGAATTCACCTGCCGGAACGATCCAGGTCAGGATGGCGCAGACGATCATGAGCATGAATAACAGTGCACATGTGCTTGGAATCTGCAGCTTTTTCTTGTTGTTTTCCATAAGTATTCTCCTTTATTTTAAGAAATCTCTCGCGTACTGGATGATGACGGATGCGCCTGTGCGGATGCACTTCTCATCAAATACGTTTTTAGAGTTGTGAAGGCCGTGTCTGGAATTCGGATCCTCGTTGTTTCCGGATCCCAAGCGGAACTGTGCGCCCGGTCCGAACTTCGGGAAGAGAACAGAAAAGTCCTCGGAACCCATTGACGGATTCTTCACGTAGGAAACATGGTCAGCACCGATGGTCTTTGCAGCGGCCTCAGCAACTGCCTCGATGATGGAATCATCATTTACGAGCGGCGGAACTCCGATTTCCCATTCAACCTCCGCGGTTCCTCTCATGGACTCGGCGCAGCCTTTTACGACGCGGTCGATGGCAGCCATCATTTTTTTGCGGCAGTCCGGATCAAGACTTCTCAGCGTTCCGTGCATCTCCACGTAATCCGGGATGATATTGTTTACGGTTCCGCCGTGGATGCTGCCGATGGTAAGAACACCCGGATATACCGGATAGTTTTCACGGGAGATCACGGTCTGAAGCTGTGTGATCACATAACCGGAGATTACGACCGGATCGATGCAGTTTTCCGGGTGAGCGCCATGTCCGCCCTTTCCTTTGATCCTGATATTGAAGAAATCGTTGGATGCGTTTGCCGGTCCCTTCTTTAATCCGATGCTTCCGGCATCAATCTCCGGTGATACGTGGAGACCGATAAATGCGTCCGGTTTCGCAACCTGCGTGAAATTGCAGTCGACAAGCTCACCGGCTCCCATATGCTCTTCTGCCGGCTGGAAGATCAGCATGACCGTTCCGGCAAGCTCCCCGCGGATCTCAGATAATACCTTCGCGCAGTAGAGAAGCACGGTTGTATGGATATCATGTCCGCAGGAATGGCAGGCACCATCATTTTCGGAAGCGAACGGAAGTCCTGTGAGTTCCTTCATCGGAAGTGCGTCGATATCCTCGCGGATCGCAACGGTTTTTCCCGGTTTTCCGCCGCGGATGACGGCAACAACACCGGTCTTCATCCCGATCTCAGCGATCTCCACACCGTATTCCGTCAGTTTTTCGCGAATGAACTCCGTTGTCTTATATTCCTTGTTGCTGAGCTCCGGATGTCTATGAATATGTCTGCGAATGGCAATCATTTCATCTTCATACTTTGCTGTGAGACTCATTGTGTCCATAATGGAGCACCCCTTTCCAATTTGTTTATAAAATTTTAATATTCCCATTATAATACATTATTCTTTAAAGTTCAACCACTTTAATACGGTAGCATTATAAGAATAAGATATGTCTGTCATAAACATTTTATATCCCGAATCCGGAACGTCGATGTATAAGAGCCCTCGGATCAGGGAATCCTTCCGGAAAGCAGCGGCCCAAAACCGCAACAAAACGATTGCAATTTATGTCAAAAAATTTTATAATGGTTGGTATATTTCAGGAGTGTCTGCTTTTGTCGAAAATACTGTGAAAACAGCGGATTTCTGCGGCGGACATGACCGGATGGTACGCTAATAGTGAAGGTGGGAGATTTTATGGAAGAAAACAAACTGAAAACGATCGAAGGCGAGCTGGAAGCGCCTGCTGATTTCACAAGTCCTGATGTTCTTTACCGGGATCTTGTTGCCAGCATCAGAAAGTACCATCCGTCCGATGATCTGAGCATGATCGAGAAGGCATATCAGCTTGCGGATAATGCCCATAAAGACCAGAAGCGAAAATCCGGGGAACCGTACATTATCCATCCGCTCTGTGTGGCGATCATCCTCGCAGATCTCGAGATGGATAAAGAGACGATCGCAGCCGGACTTCTCCACGACGTGGTGGAGGATACCGTGTATACAGAGGAACAGCTCGCCGAGATCTTCGGGAAAGAGGTTGCCCTCTTAGTCGACGGTGTCACAAAGCTGACCCAGTTATCCTGGTCGGCGGATAAGGTGGAAATGCAGGCGGAGAACTTAAGAAAAATGTTCCTCGCCATGGCAAAAGATATCCGTGTCATTATCATCAAGCTTGCGGACCGTCTCCACAATATGCGGACGCTTCAGTATATGCGCCCTGAAAAACAGAAGGAGAAGGCGAGGGAGACCATCGAGATCTACTCTCCTCTCGCTGACAGGCTCGGTATTTCCAAGATCAAGATCGAACTGGACGATCTCGCGTTAAGATATCTGGAACCTAATGTATACAAAGAGCTGGAAGAAAAGATCGCCCTGACAAGCGAAGCGCGCCAGAAATTCATCGATGACATTATCGCTGAGATCAAGACCCACATGGAAAACGCGGAGATCCGATGCGAGGTCAACGGACGCGTCAAGCACTTCTTCAGTATTTATAAGAAGATGTTAAACCAGCACAAGACGCTGGATCAGATCTACGATATCTTTGCAGTCCGCATCATCGTGGACTCCGTAAAGGATTGTTACGCGGCACTGGGCGTCATCCATGAAATGTACAAACCGATCCCCGGCCGTTTTAAAGATTATATCGCGATGCCGAAGCCGAATATGTATCAGTCCTTACATACGACACTGATCGGCACGAACGGACAGCCCTTTGAGATCCAGATCCGTACCTTCGAGATGCACCGTACAGCGGAATATGGTATCGCTGCCCACTGGAAATATAAAGAGAGCGGCAGCGGACAGGTTGCTGCCGGTGATGAGGCGAAGAAGTTAAGCTGGCTGCGCCAGATCCTTGAGTGGCAGCAGGATATGTCCGACAACAAGGAATTCTTAAACGCCATCAAGAGTGACCTCGATATGTTCTCCGACAGCGTGTACTGCTTTACACCGACCGGAGACGTAAAGGCACTGCCAAGCGGCTCCACACCGATCGACTTCGCTTACTCGATCCACACGGCTGTCGGAAACAAGATGGTGGGCGCGAGAGTCAACGGAAAGCTCGTAAATATCGACTATGTGATCCAGAACGGTGACCGGATCGAGGTTATGACGTCCCAGAATTCCAAAGGACCGAGCCGTGACTGGTTAAATATCATCAAGAGCAGTCAGGCGAGAAACAAGATCAACGCCTGGTTCAAGCAGGAGCGGAAGGCGGACAATATCTTAAAGGGCCGCGAAATGATCGACCGCTACTGTAAGGCAAAGGGGATCAATTTCTCCGATATCAATAAGCCGGAGTTCGTAGATAAGGTTTTAAAACGCTACGCGTTCCAGGACTGGGATTCTGTTCTGGCATCCGTCGGACACGGCGGATTAAAAGAAGGTCAGGTCATCAACAAGATGATCGAGGAGCGCACAAAGAAGCTGAAACGCGAAGTAACCGATGCGACGATCCTTGATGCCATCGGCGAGAATAACAAACCGGCGGTAGTTCCGATCAGAGGCAGCAAGTCAAAGAGCGGCATCATCGTAAAAGGCATCCATGACCTTGCGGTTCGTTTTTCCAAGTGCTGCAGCCCGGTTCCGGGCGACGAGATCGTTGGTTTCGTGACGAGAGGCCGCGGAATTACGATCCACAGAACAGACTGCATCAACGTCTTGAATCTCCCGGAGATCGAGAGAAGCCGCCTGATCGACGCGGAGTGGCAGGGCGTTGAGGAGGACAACAGTGCCGCAACCTACTCCACAGAGATCTCGATCTTCGCGAACAACCGAATCGGTATGTTCGTAGATATCTCAAAGATCTTCACAGAACGCGAGATCGATATCAAGGCCATGAGCTCCCGCGTGAACAAGCAGGGCAAAGCGACGATCACCATGAGCTTCGATATCCATGGAATCGAAGAATTAAACAACCTGATGGCAAAGCTGCGCCAGATAGACGGCGTGCTGGATATTGAGAGAACCACAGGCTGATAACTACAATTTCAAATGAATGTCTGCCGCCGGCTGTTCTGAAACAGAACAGGTCGAATGCAGTCGGAAAAAGGTCTGCCGGAGGTGTTACGGACGGTAGACCTTTTTATACATGGATTTTAAAGAAACATTTCCGTTACTGTACACGGCACAGGGCCGGAGTCCCTGCTTTGTGCCAGGAAAAATGGAGGAAAAGTAAGATATGAGCGAAATTCGCATTAAGACTCTGGTAGTCGGCATGGTCGGAACAAACTGCTACCTGGTCTATGATAACGAGACAAAAAAAGCTGCCGTCGTGGACCCGGGCGACAGCGCCGACAAGATCGTCAATATGGCAGTATCTCTGGGTTTAAAGCCGGAGGCGATCCTTCTGACCCACGGTCACTTCGACCATATCATGGCGGCAAAGGAACTGAAGGAGGCCTGGAATGTGCCGATCTACGCATGTGAAAAGGAGATCGAGGTCCTGACGGACGGCAGAAAGAGTCTTGTGTCAGGCTATTACAGAGAGCCGTATACGATCACACCGGACGTCACCGTGAAAGAAGGTGACGAGCTTTCCATCGCCGGATTTACATGGAAAGTATTTGAAACACCGGGACACACCATCGGTTCCTGCTGTTACTATATTGAAAAAGAAGAGGTTCTCTTCTCCGGGGATACCCTGTTTGCAGGCTCCTACGGCCGCACGGATTTCCCGACAGGAAGCGGACGCCAGATCGCGGAGTCTGTAAGACGCCTGCTCTCCACACTGCCGGATGACACCATGGTCTATCCGGGTCATATGGACACGACTACCATCGGTTTTGAAAAGAAGTATAATCCTCTTTCGGGGGCAATGGGATGATTGGAATTTTATTGAATGATACTGCTTATGAGCAGGATATCCGGGAGCTTTTGATGGCGTTTTATCCGGGTGAGACTTTTGTCCATGAGAGACAGGACGATGTGGATTTTTACGTGGAGGGAACCTGCACACAGAACGCTGATGAGACGAAATTTGGCTTGAGGATCATGGATCCGGCAGGCACTGTCGCAGATGAGACCGTATTTCCGATCGACTACAATGTGCGGTTAAACGCAAAGACAACGATCAAGAAAGAGCTTTACGGCATGTTAAAAAAGCGGACGGGAAAAGAACTCCCCTGGGGAACCCTGACCGGTATCCGCCCGACAAAGATCGCCATGACAAGACTTGATCAGGGTGAGGATGAAGAGAGCATCCGTTCCTTCATGCGGGACATGTACCTGACAAGTGAAGAGAAGATCGACTTAAGTGTCGAGGTCGCGAAGCGGGAACGGGAGCTCTTAAGCCATATCGACTATGAGACGGGATACAGCCTCTATGTGGGAATTCCGTTCTGCCCGACCACCTGCCTCTACTGTTCCTTCACCTCCTACCCGATCGGCGCGTGGGAAAAGAGGGTTCATCTCTACCTTGAAGCGCTGTTTAAAGAATTAGACTATGTGGCGGAAAAGATGAAGGGACGCACCCTCGACACGGTTTACTTTGGCGGCGGAACTCCGACGTCCTTAAAGGCAGAGGAGCTGGACGCTCTGCTCACAAAGATCGAGAATACCTTTGACCTCTCAAAGGTGCAGGAATTCACTGTGGAAGCCGGACGCCCGGACAGCATCACCGAGGACAAGTTCAAGATTCTCCGTGCCCACAATATCTCCAGGATCTCCATCAACCCACAGACGATGAAGCAGGCAACTCTGGATCTGATCGGACGCCATCACACCGTGGATATGGTGAAGGAAAAATTCCGCATGGCAAGAGATCTTGGCTTTGACAATATCAATATGGACCTCATCATCGGACTTCCGGAGGAAGATATCGACGATGTACGCAGCACGATGGAACAGGTGCAGGAGCTCGCTCCGGACAGCGTGACGGTCCACTCTCTCGCCATCAAGCGCGCGGCGAGACTCAATATCTTCAAGGAGCGCTACGCGAACTTAAAGATCCAGAATACCCAGGAGATGATCGATCTCACCGCGAAGTACGCCCGCGGGATGGGTCTTGAGCCGTATTACCTGTACCGCCAGAAAAATATGGCCGGAAACTTCGAGAATGTCGGCTACGCGGCACCCGGAAAGGCATGTATCTACAATATCCTCATTATGGAGGAAAAACAGACCATCGTGGCCTGCGGTGCCGGAACCACCACGAAGGTCACCTTCCCGGCGGAAAACCGGCTGGAGCGCGCGGAGAATGTGAAGGATGTGGCTTCCTATATCGATAGGATCGACGAGATGATCGAGAGGAAAGATAAGCTGCTGAGTAAGCTGGTTTAATATGCCCGCTGCGCTGACTGCAGGATAGCGCGGATCAACCGCCAGATCCGGGCGCATGGCAACAAAATACGCTGTACATGGGGTTCATTCTCCTGTACAGCGTATTTTGTTGATTCAACTTTTTTTTATTCTTATTTTGCAAAAGTTCTTTCTTTGTAACTGTCCAGCAGGTCTGCGCACTTGCTGCTCTGACCGTAAGAAAAGTTACCTTTCTTTTTACCAGGTCTTTCTCATGTATAAAAGTCCTGTAAGATCTGCCAGGATCCAGCCGATCGGGATCGCCATCCAGATTCCTGTCTCACCGAGAAATGTAGCTGAGAGCACGTAGGCGAGCAGCACACGGATTCCGAGGGAGATCACCGTAAGCACCACAGACATCTCCGCTCTCTTGATCGCCCTGTAATATCCGTAAAGCAGGAACAAACAGCCGATTCCAAAGTAGAATGCCCCTTCGATCCTGAGATAACGGACGCCGGAGGCGATGACCGCCGTCTCGGCGGAGCTCACGAAAATCTGCATGAGGGGTGCCGCGAAGGCAAAGACCAGCGCTGAGATCACAATGCTGAACACCGTGCTGATGGCAAAGGATTCCTTTGTGCCGCGGCGGATCCGTTCTTTATTTCCCGCGCCATAGTTCTGGGCGATGAAGGTCGAATAGGCGTTTCCAAAGTCCTGAACCGGCAGGTATGCGAAGGTGTCGATCTTTACTGCCGCTGCGAAAGCCGCCATGGTGGTGGCACCAAAGCTGTTTACAAGCCCCTGTACCATAAGGATTCCGAAGTTCATAACAGACTGCTGCAGGCAGGTCAGGGAGGAAAGTCCCGCGATCTCCTTTAAGATTCCGCCGTCAAAGCAAAGATCCTTTTTCTCCGGGAGAAGGTTTCTGCACCGGAAAAGGACATAGAACAGGATACCGATCCCGGATACATACTGGGCAAAGATCGTCGCATAGGCCGCACCGGCAATCCCCCAATGAAAGACCGCCACAAATAAAAGATCCCACACGATGTTTAAGACCGCGGATACCGCAAGAAACACAAGCGGAACCGTAGAATTTCCCAGCGCTCTTAACAGGCAGGAGAAGAAATTATAGAGGGACGTGGCGAGCAGACCTGCGAAAATGATCAGCAGATACTCTCTCATACCGCCCCAGACCTCCTCAGGGACCCGTAAGAAGCTTAGGATCGGATCAATGAAAATATAGACAACTGCGTTCAAAACAAGCGTTACAGCGAGGATCAGGCCGCAGGCGTGGGCAATGGAGGACTTTAGTGCCCTCTCATCTCCTTTTCCCCTGTAAATGGAAAACAGTGCGCCGGAGCCCATGCTGAGCCCCAGAAAGATCGAGGTCAGGAACGTCATCAGCGTGTAGGAGGATCCCACCGCCGCCAAAGCATTTTTTCCAAGGACACGGCCGACGATCAGGGTGTCCGCGATGTTGTAAAACTGCTGCAAAAGATTTCCTGCCATCATCGGCAGGGCAAATAAAAGAAGGGAGCGTGAGATGCTCCCTTTTGTAAGATCATGGTACATGGAAACTTCACTCCGTTATCGTTATGTTTGAACGTCCGCGGCTCTGTTTCATGCGGCGGCGCCAGTGTTATAATGATAACATGAGTACGCTGTTTTTTCAACTGCGATGCTTGCATTCCAAATCGGCAGAATCCACTGCCAGCACTGTGTTGTACGGAAAAAACCTGCAGGAATCATTCCTTCGATTCCTGCAGGTTTCTCATTTTTCATATCTGTTCATCAGATCACGCCTGTCATTTTTAAGATGATCTGGGCAATGATCGTAGAACCGAGGAATGTACCCGCGAACGTGAAGATCGCTACGATTACGATTGCAAAGCCCTGTTTCTTAAAGGTATCCACATCTTTTCCGATGGAGATTCCGGCATATGCAAGGATCGGAGTGCAGAGCGGAAGAAGTCCGATCTTTCCGATCTGTTCGATCGCATAATCTGCGATCGGGCTGACGCCCGGGATCGTGATCAGGATCGCGATAAATGAGATATAGGCGATCGCCGGAAGATTCTTCGGTGAAACCTTATTGATCAGTTCATAGATGATGCAGCCTACCAGCGTGCATACAAGAAGGAGCACAAGCCCTGGCACTGCCTCAAGCGGGGTTACCGGGTTTCCGGCCTTTGATGTACTGATAAAATTGCCGATGGATGCAAAGATGCATACAAGGACAAGACATTTGATTCTTTTAAACCATACTGCTGCGTCCATATGGATCCCTCCTATTCTTCCCCGGCTGCTTTGACTTCCACCTTAGTGCCGATCGGGAGTCCGTCTTTATAATGCTTATTGTTCTTCGTGAACAGCTTATACATGAATTCGCACATCGGAAGCGCGATAAAAATACTCATATAAAGACCATCCACACTGCTCAGCATGTTTGAAGTTGCCGCATAAGCGGTAATCTCCGCTTCCATATCCGGATATGCCTCAACGACTGCCGCAAGGCTGGCAGACAGCATGGATGCGGAACCTGTTCCACACGCCATTCCGAGTGCATATGGGTGGAAGATATTTAAGGAACAGAGCAGGGAAACAAAGATACCGTTGAACATGGTTCCGAATACAGTACCTGTGATATATCCGCCCATAACACCGATTCCTTCATCCGAATCAAGACCATATTTATCGGCAACGACCGCAAGGGAGCTCTCTCTTGAAATAGAGAAGGAAGTTCCGATTGCCGCACGTCCCATATGGAACACAAATATTGCGATCGGGAGCGCTAAAACCGCGGTTCCCAGATTTCCGAATTCCTGAAGGATCAGCGCCGGTCCGGCTTTGACAACCGCACCGAGGTTCGGTCCGATCGTGGACGCGATCTTTGCTGTCAGCATCATAACACTGATTCCGATATAAGGGGATGCTTCTGTCATCATCTTCTGCGGAATCATTTTCGCAATTCCGAGGATCGCTCCAAGGATCAGTACATACAGCATCGGAAACAGTGAGAAGGACAAGGGCCCGAAACTGAATTTTTTGGTGCCGATGAATTCGGCAATTACGGTGAGTACGAAAGCAAGTGCATGGATACGCCAGTCTGCCATATGTTCTTTCATATTCAATCCTCCTTTTTTGCTTTTAGCCTCTGCATGTTTCACTCTTTCCGGAATCGTGCAACCTGTCAGCGTTTTTTTGCGCAGAAATCCCGTCTCTTTTCCGCAAACATTTGTCCGCAACGCAGAAACAATTTAAAATTGATTCTATCAGATTTTCACAAAAAATCAAGCATTTTTTGTAATAATGTACGAAAAAAAGAGCCCGGCAGTCTTTCCCCTGTCCGGACTCTCTTTCCTGTATGACCCGCGTTATCCCGAAGCTATGCCCGGGCCGCGCTATGATTCCTTTGTCATCATCACATTCATATACTGGTACGGGATCTCGATCCCCTCTTTGTCAAACGTGAGCTTGATCGCCTCTGTGATGGACCACTTGGCTGTCCAGTAATCCTCACAGGTCGTCCAGCCTCTGGCGCTTAAAACAACACTGCTGTCTCCCAGCGCATCCACAACGACCTGAACCGGCTGATCCTTCATGATCCCCGGGTTCTCCTCAAAGATCTTTTTCAGGACGTTCTTCGCCTTTAAAAGATCGGAAGAGTATCCGATCCCCACATTGATGATCAGACGGCGTTTTCCGGTCCTTGTGAGGTTTGTGAGCGGTGCGCTGGACACGGAGCTGTTCGGGATCGTGATGACCCGGTTATCCGTTGTCAGGAGCGTCGTGTATACAAGGCCGATGGACTCAACGGTCCCTTCACCGGAGCCGGTGCTGATATAATCGCCCACCTTAAAGGGTTTCAGGAGCAGGATCAGGGTTCCGCCTGCGAAGTTCGAGAGTGTATTCTGCATCGCAAGGCTGAATGCCAGAGTGACGGTACCGATGACCGCCACGAAGGAGGTTGTCTTGATTCCCAGCTGATCTGCCGCCATGAATACCATAACGCCGAAGAGAACTGCATGAAGCAGCATGTCCAGAAACTTTTTTAACGTGATCTCCACCCCGGCGCGGTCCATGATCTGACCGGCTGCCCTGCGGGCGATCCTGATGATCCGCAGTCCCACAAATACGATGACCGCCGCCCAGAAGACTCTGGTTCCGTATTTGATGAGCGCCGCGGTGAGAAAATCTAATGTGTTTTCTTTCATGATATTTCACCTGTTGTTTCCCGGATATTTCTGTCCTGTATTTAATTTCTGCGCTGACTGTCCAAATCAGTCAGGCACAAATTTCAGTGCCGGCTCTCCCTCGCCGTCTTTATAATCTGCCCAACCTTCTCGGAGATCACATCCAACGGGCTCGCCGGCAGCTTTACCGATGGCTGCCATGCCGGGCGCTTTCTCTTCTCCGCCGTTTTCTTTTTCTCCGGCTCTGCCGCTTCTTCATACGGGGTACAGGAGAATACCGCCACCGACATCGGGGCAAGGTTGATGGCAATGGAGTTCTTTCTCGTATCCCACTCCTCTTTCTTCGACATCTTGACCCTCGGGTTTACCATGCCGCTGCCGCCGAACTGCTTTGCATCACTGTTTAAGATTTCCTTATACTTTCCGGCAAACGGAACGCCGAGGCGGAATTTCTCGTGTTCCACCGGGGCAAAGTTACAGACAAAGAGCAGCGTTTCTTCCGGCTTGTCCGTCTTTCTCTCGAAGATCACGATATTCTCGTCGTTGTATGTGCAGTTAATCCACTCGAAGCCTTCCGGCTCGTAATCCATCCTGTAAAGCGCCGGCTGTGTGCGGTATAAGTGGTTCAACGCCTTCACATAGTCCTTCATCTGGCTGTGGATATCGTACTTTAAGAGTCCCCACTCCAGACTCGTTTTTTCGTTCCACTCGTCCATCTGGCCGAAATCCTGACCCATGAACAGCAGTTTCTTTCCCGGATGACCCATCATAAAGCCGTAGGCGGTGCGGAGGTTCGCAAATTTCTTCTCCTGGGTGTCCCCCGGCATCTTTCCTGCCAAGGAACCTTTTCCGTGAACCACCTCGTCGTGGGAGAATACCAGGACGAACTTCTCACTGTAGGCGTAGAGCATACTGAAGGTCAGCTCCCCGTAGTGGTCATGGCGGAAATACGGATCGCACTGCATGTAATCCAGAAAATCGTTCATCCAGCCCATGTTCCACTTGAAGTCGAATCCAAGTCCGCCGTCGTTCTCATCGCCGGAGACCTTCGGCCAGGCCGTGGACTCCTCAGCGATCAGGACAGAACCTTTCGTATCCCTCGCGTAGATGGAATTTAAATGCTTTAAGAACTCTACCGCTTCCAGATTCTCATTTCCGCCATAGATGTTTGCGACCCACTCCCCGGCATTCTTTCCATAGTCCAGATACAGCATGGATGCCACCGCATCCATCCGGATTCCATCTGCATGGAACTCCTTCGCCCAGTATAAGGCATTGGAGATCAGGAAGTTTGTTACCTGTGGACGTCCGTAATTGTAGATCAGCGTTCCCCAGTGGGGGTGGGATCCCTGACGCGGATCCTTGTGCTCGTAGAGGCATGTCCCGTCAAAGGCGGCAAGGCCGTGGGCATCCCGCGGAAAATGGGCCGGAACCCAGTCCAGGATCACGCCGATCCCTTCTTTGTGCATATAGTCCATAAACGCCTTGAAATCATCCGGTGTTCCGAAACGGCTCGTCGGCGCGTAGTAGCCTGTAACCTGGTAACCCCAGGATTCATCCAACGGATGTTCCATCACAGGAAGCAGCTCCACATGGGTGTATCCCATCTCTTTCACATAGGCTGCCAGCTTCTCCGCGATCTCCCGATAGTTGTAGAACTGGCTGCCGTTGATATCCTCACCGTTCTCATCCTGTGCTACCGTTTTCTGCATCCAGGAACCCAGGTGGACCTCATAGATGGACATCGGGGAATCCTTCAGACGGTCTTTCGCCGCTGCCCGCTCTTTGATCCACTCGTCATCGTTCCATTTGTAGCTGGACATATCCCAGACAACAGATGCCGTATTCGGGCGGAGCTCCGCATAATTTCCGTACGGATCCGCCTTCAGCATCGGAAGTCCCGCTTTTGTCTTGATCTCATATTTGTAGATCGCGCCGGGCTTCAGATTCGGGATAAAGATCTCATAGATCCCCGACGGACCTCGCTTTTTCATCTGGTGGCGTCTTCCGTCCCAGAAGTTGAAATCGCCCACAACGCTGACGCGCATCGCATCCGGCGCCCACACCGCAAAGTGAACGCCCTCGATCCCGGCTTCCACCGCCGGATGTGCCCCGAATTTCTCATAGGAATCATAATAAATCCCCGCGCCGAATTTCCGCACCTCTTCCTCGGTAAAGGCGGTATGGAACTGGTAGCTGTAAGGGTCGACGATCTCCTCGTTGTCTCCGTCCGTGTAGGTGATGCAGAAATGATACGGAACCAGCTCTCTCCTGTCATCTAAAAGCACCGCAAAGAAGCCGTTCTCGTCCGCCATCTCCATCGGGAACTGATCTTCACCGATCTTTACGGACACCTTCTCCGCGTTCGGCAGAAAGGCCTGGATCAGAAGACCTTCCTTTATCACATGTTCTCCTAAAAGCCGTCCCGGATCGCTCGCCTCAGAATAGACAAGTTCCTCGATTCCGGCCCAATCCATCAGATCATATAAGATTTTTTCCATTCAGCACTCCCCCTGCTGCATCTGCATGCCTTTCTCTTGGCACGCTCCGCAAAAAATGATCAGCTCCATCAGCGGATGATAATCGCCCGCAATTTTCTTAACAGTATTTTAACATTTTCGCTTTGGTGATACAAGTATTTTCCGAACCGGAATTCCGTATTTCAGGCTGCTGCCTTCTCGTTATCCGTATTTCGAGCAGTAATCCCACAACATTAGGTCCACCACTCTTCCGTATGTCTTGACGCCCTCACTCTGCCCGTTGACTTTTAAATATGTATCGTTCATCTTCGTGGACGCCTCCGCTACTTTTCCCTGATACCGGTCCCAGAACTGGTTATTCTCCGAAAGGTCGTCCCGCACACTCTCAGGAAGCCGCATGTAAAGCTCCACATATTTCTCATAATCCTGCTTTGCCAGCGCGTTCCCCGCATAGATCCAGCCCATTAGATACCCGCTGTAGCGGAAATCCTCATCCTCCGAGCCGATGCAGGCGAGATACCCGATAAAATTCGCCTCGTCCTCCCGCATGAAACCGGAGAGATGGGACAGCTCGTGGCAGATCGTGTGGGGCAGGTTATAGGAGACCATGTCCCGGTTATAGTTCGCCTCCACGGTAAACGGGGAATAGACTCCCGCTAACTGCTGGGCGGAGAGGATGACGGAAAATGTCACGGGTTTTGCCTTCGGATAATAGACATCGAGGACCGACTGGGTTTTTCCCAATGTTCTCATGGCACGGACACCTTTTTCTCCAAGATCCCGCCATGCGTCCCCATCATCCTTAAGTTCCGCCGCGGCACCATCAAGGGAGTCCGTCAGCCACTCGCAGAGCCTTACAAGCTCTTTCTTATTGACCACATCCTCCGCAGACATTCTGTTTAATGTGGAGAAATAATAGGAAGAGAACGGGGTACGGTAATAATTCACTCCACAGCACGCCGCATAGAGAAATAAAAGAACTGCGGCATAAAAGACCAGCCCGCTTAAAAATCTTTTCCAGTATGTAAGGTTCCTGCGGATGATTCCCCCGATCAGGAACACCAGAAAGGCGATGACAGACCCATAAAGCCCCAATTCCACCACAGAAAACGGGAACAACCCAAAGAATCTCCCGATCACCCCCGCGAGGATCCGATAAATATGTCCTGTGTACCATCCCGCAAATCCATCTACGGATCTCGCCGCGTATAAGAGCAGGATAGCGGCAGTAATGAGCACAGCCGAAGCTCTCCGAAGAATTTTCATATCGTTTTTTCCTCGCTTTCCACCATGATTTAAAAAATATTCCTTGTTTTCAGCAAAAATCCCCCCGGATCTTCTGATGGAAATAAAAAACTTCCTTACCTTTTTCGAAATTCCCTTGCGAAACTTGACAATTTATCATAAACTCTTTATTGTATGCATACGGGCAGTCACATTTACTTTTACAGTATATCTTTCCCGTAAATATTAGTCAAACGAGGTTATGATCATTTATATGGAAAATAACGAAAAAGAAAAGAAAGAAAAAACAGGCTGGGTCGCAGAGCTCATCAGCTGGGTGCAGGTTCTCGTATCTGCCGCTGTGATCGCCTTCGTGCTCACCACTTTCGTCATCGCAAACAGTGAGATTCCAACAGGTTCCATGGAAAACACCATCATGGCAGGAAGCCGTGTCATCGGCTCCAGACTCCATTACAAATTTTCTGAACCAGAACGCGGCGATGTAGCAATCTTCGTTTTTGGCTGGCAGTGCCCACAGTGCGGTGCGATCATAGAGGGCGATAAGCAGGATACCTGCCCGGCCTGCGGTTCCGAAGTCGGAAAGCGCGGACACACGATCTACTATGTGAAGCGCGTGATCGGTATGCCTGGCGACGTGATCGATATCGTGGACGATCAGGTCTATTTAAACGGATCAGACACACCGCTCGACGAGCCGTACATCGCAGAGCCGATGAACCAGCATGAGACTTACCATTTTGAAGTTCCGGAAAACTGCTACTTCATGATGGGCGACAACCGCAACTACTCCCTGGATGCCCGCTACTGGCAGAACCACTACATTTCCAGAGACAAGATGGTTGCCAAGGTATTCTTCGAATACTTCCCGACACCAAAGGTAATCCACTAAGGTGGAATCCGGCATATATCATTTACTTACACACAGGAGACAGATTATGAAGAAGGTTGTAAAATTTGGCGGCAGCTCCCTCGCAAGTGCCCGTCAGTTTAAAAAAGTAAAGGCAATCATCGAAGCCGACAAGACCCGCTGCTATGTTGTTCCGTCAGCACCGGGAAAAAGAGACAGCAAAGACACAAAAGTGACCGACATGTTATACCAGTGCTACGACGCTGTATGCGCAGGCGAAAGCTATAAGCGCATCCTTGACCAGATCAAGAAGCGCTACACCGATATCATCGACGGTCTTGATTTAAACTTAAACCTTGATTTCGAATTTGCGAAAATTGAGGAGAACTTCTTGAAGAAAGCCGGACGCGACTACGCGGCTTCCAGAGGAGAATACTTAAACGGCATCATCGCCGCAAATTACCTCGGTTTCACCTTCGTGGACGCAGCCGATGTGATCCGCTTCGACGCTGAGGGAAATTTCCTCTCCGAGGAGACAAACGAGGAGATGCGTGAGCATCTCGCTTCCTTAAAGCAGGCAGTCATTCCTGGCTTCTACGGTGCTAAGCCGGACGGAACGATCCACACCTTCTCCCGCGGCGGTTCCGATATCACAGGTTCCATCGTGGCACGCGCGGTCCAGGCAGACCTCTATGAGAACTGGACTGACGTTTCCGGTTTCCTTGTAGCAGATCCGAGAATCGTCGAGAATCCGGCTCCGATCGAAACCATCACCTACACCGAGCTCCGTGAGCTCTCCTACATGGGTGCAAGTGTCCTTCATGAGGACGCAATCTTCCCGGTAAGAAAAGCCGGAATCCCGATCAATATCCGCAACACAAACCGTCCGGAAGATCCGGGTACCATGATCGTCGAGAACACCAGCAAGCGTCCGCGCTACACCATCACAGGTGTTGCCGGAAAGAAGGGCTTCTGCGCTATGAACATCGACAAGGCAATGATGAACTCCGAGGTTGGTTTTGGGAGAAAGGTTCTTGAGGTATTCGAGAAGAACGGCATCTCCTTCGAGCACATGCCGTCAGGAATCGACACCATGTCCGTTCTCGTTCACCAGGATGAGTTCCAGGAGAAAGAGCAGTCTGTTCTCTCCGGTATCCAGCGCTCCGTTCATCCGGATGTTGTCACATTAGAGTCCGACCTCGCTGTGATCGCAGTCGTAGGCCGCGGCATGAAGGCAACGCGCGGAACTGCCGCAAGAATCTTCGCGGCCCTCGCACACGCTAAGATCAACGTAAAGATGATCGACCAGGGATCCAGTGAACTGAACATCATCATCGGCGTTACAAATGATGATTTTGAGCCGGCGATCCGGGCAATCTACGATATCTTCGTAAAAACTGAATTATAATCCATAAATGAGTTTTCCCCCACATAGGCGGTTTGTTAATCACCTGTGCGGGGGCTTTTTTATGCAAGTCCCTTTTATCCTTTTTCATCTGCGCCTGTCTCTGTGCCTCCAGGCCTCTTCTGTTCCATTCAGCAATCCCATCTAAGCCTTATAAACCAAGCCTTTTTGATTATTACGGTTCAAATGTACCCCTGTTCCGAAGGAACGGATACCGGCAGTCC
>CABVBU010000039.1 GCA_902496665.1 uncultured Clostridium sp.
GTGCTACAAGCAGAGAATGGAGAAGGGCTTAAGCTTCTTAGAGTTCAACTACATGCTGATGCAGAGCTACGACTTCTACGAGCTGTTCCAGAGATACGGCTGCAACATGCAGTTCGGCGGCGATGACCAGTGGAGCAACATGCTCGGCGGTACAGAGCTCATCAGAAGAAAACTCGGTAAGGACGCTCACGCGATGACCATCACACTGCTCTTAAACTCTGAGGGCAAGAAGATGGGTAAGACCCAGTCCGGCGCTGTATGGCTTGATCCGAATAAGACGACTCCGTTTGAGTTCTACCAGTACTGGAGAAACGTCGGAGACGCAGATGTATTAAAGTGCCTGCGCATGCTCACATTCCTTCCGCTTGAGCAGATCGATGAGATGGACAAGTGGGAAGGCAGCCAGTTAAACCAGGCGAAGGAGATCCTTGCATACGAGCTCACAAGCCTTGTTCATGGCGAGGAGGAAGCAAAGAAAGCACAGGAGAGCGCACGTGCATTATTCGCAGGCGGCGCTGCGGCAGAAATGCCGACAGCAGAGCTTTCCGACGCGGATCTTTCTGACGGCTCGATCGACCTCCTTTCCATCGTACAGAAATCCGGCCTCTGCGCATCACGTTCTGAGGCGAGAAGAAACGTAGAGCAGGGCGGCGTTTCCGTAGACGGTGAGATCGTGAAGGATATTAAGGCTGTATACACGAAAGAGCAGCTTTCCGGTGAAGGAATCGTTGTAAAGCGCGGTAAGAAGAACTTCCGCCGCGTGGTAGTTAAATAAAAAATTAGCTGCGCAGGGGACTGGAATTAGTTTCCTGCGCATGCTAATATAGAGATGTCTGGAAACAGATATTTTTAGATCATGACTGTGAAGATATGAGCAGTTATTGAAAATCCAAAACTGAAGAGACGGACAAACTGCGCTGTCGGTAAATGACGAAGCGGTTCCGCCGGAATGGAGAAAATATGGATATCTTAAACGAAGCTAAGAAAAATTTCGACTACATGGTAAGGATCAGAAGACATATGCACGAGTATCCGGAAAACAGCGGTGTTGAGTATGAGACAGTAAAATATATTGCCTCTGAGCTCGATGCGCTGGGAATCGAGTATGTAGTCGTTCCGGAAGGTGGTATTATCGGACAGATCCACGGCGGAAAACCGGGAAAAACCGTTCTTCTCCGTGCCGATATGGACGCGCTTCCGATCCAGGAGAGCAAGACAAACCTCACAAAGGAAAAGGTCTGCATCTCCAAGAACGATGGAATCTCCCACGCCTGCGGACATGACGCCCACACAGCGATGCTTCTTGCCGAGGCAAAGATCTTAAACGAGAATAAGGAAGACTTAAACGGCAATATCGTTCTCCTCTTTGAGCGCGGCGAGGAAGCCGGCGGAAACATCAAAAATCTTCTTCCGTATGCCGTCGAGACAATGAAATTAAAGATCGATACCTGTATGGCAACACATGTAAAATGGGATGTTCCGACAGGAACGATCTCCGCGGAGCCGGGCGCGGTATTCTCCGGTGCATATGGATTTATCATCAAGCTTCACGGCCAGGCCGGTCACGGATCACGTCCGGATCTTGCTCACAGCGTTTTAGACTGCTTCAACAATATCTATAACCATATCAATATGATCCGCATGAAATATGTGGCTCCGACGGATATCCTGACCTGCTCCGTTGGTTTCGTAAACTGCGGAACCGTCCGCAACATTATTCCGGACGAGCTGACCTTCGGCGGTACGATCCGTACCTTCAATGTTGACGGCGCAGGCACACCGTTTGTAAAACAGCTGATGGATGTAGTTGAGAAAGAGTGCGAGCTCTGCCAGTGTACATATGAAATCCTTCATATGCCGGATCCGCTGTTTGAGTGCCAGAATAACGCAGTCTGCAGTGAGATCGCGAAGAACGCGGTAAGAAAGTACATCGGTGAGGATGCTGTTACGGTTGCACAGCCGTGGATGGCATCTGAGAGCATGCAGGCATGCTTAAAGCTCTGGCCGGGTATCATCACCTTCACAGGTATCCAGAGCGAGGAGGCTGGCACCGGCGCAAACCATCACACACCGGAATTCGATGTGGATGAGCGCGGCATGATCTACGGTGTTGCAGCAGCACTTGGATATGTGAAGGATTTCTTAAACTACGATAAGGAGATTCCGTTCAAACCGTTCGAGGGAACCTTAAAGAATCTGGTTGAGAGAAACCTGTAAAAGCAACAGAAATGGTAAAAAGATTATCCATTAACGGATAAAAAATCCGAATAGAAATAAAAAGACCGGTGTATCAGGAAGAAATTCGATACACCGGTCTTTTTGCGCATCCGCGCGGGTACTGAGTTAAAGTCTGTGTTTGCACGGGAGATTGGCAGTTTTAAAAAGACAGGGGCAATAAAAGCTGATAATAAGCCCCGTGTTCCGGCACAGTGCGGTTTCCGGCGGTAATGGACCCGCCAAGATAGTGGATGCCGGTCCATACAATAGAAAGACCAATTCCATTTTTTCCACCATCACCCTTATAAAAACGTTCAAAAATATGAGGGAGATCTTTCTCCGGGAATCCCGGACCATCATCCTGTATCAGAAGGATCAGCGAGTTCCCATCTGTACTCATACGGATCATAATCTCGTGATCGGCATATCGCAGACAGTTTGAAAGAATATTTTGTATCACCCGCTTCAACAATTCCGGATCCGTATGGATCGTTAGTGGGCGTGCAGCTTCAAGCTGTATAACGCAGTCCCTTCGGATCGTACTCATGATATCCACACATTCATCAAGAAACTCCATTACTTCCAGATCTGTCGGATGCAGGTCAAACGTGTGACTGTCCATTTTCGAGAGAGAAAGAATGCTTTCTACAAGGTCAGTCATGCGCAGACTTTCAGAAAGAATGATACTGGCAGCTTTCTGATGATCCTTTATAACATTGGAAACGATCCCCTGGGAATACCCGGTTATAGACGCAAGCGGCGTTTTCAGGTCATGGGAAGCGTTTTGAAAAAACTGTCTTTTTTCTTCCTCGGATCTTCGGATCGTTTCTTCCATCTGATTATAGGATCGTTTTAAAGATTCCAGTTCATTTAAAGAATAGGAATCCTGGATCTGTGCGTCTGTTTCTCCATTGATTCTCTGGATCTGGAGACAAAGATGTTGGATCGGGACAGAGATGGTTTTTGCGATTCCCCATACTAAAAAAGATGATAAAAACACAGAAACGATTAAAATCGCAATATACAATTTCCATGTATAATTCCAGAAAACAGATGAATCCGGAATCTGGACAACAGAAACAAAATACTTTGCCCGTACAGGTGTACTGGATGGAAACACATACATACTGATGTACCAGAAATCTTCAGAAAGTAAAACCCGGGACGGTTTTCCCGAAACCAGTTCACCTGACTGGATCATCTGGCGACACTGTTCCTCTAATGCAGATATCGGATAAATATTCTGGTCATTACTGGATTGCGGGAAGACAAGTTTTTGCCTGGAATTAAAAACCAGAAATATACCATTATAAGGCTGATCTCTGAGCTGCAGCCTGACAGAACGAAGTAAAGCTTTTGAAGCTTCGCGCGTATTTTCCTTAGAATCTGAAGAAGTGTAAGCCGGGTCAGTGCTCAAACGATCTGACTCCGATTGAACCATCCTGATCAGATGCTCTGTTTCTTTCCGGGCAGTGTACTGTACATACCAACGGGAAGAAAGGAAAAAGGTGATCCCGACTCCGAGAGTCATTAAAAAAATCACGAGAAAAATTGCAGAAAATAAACGTGTCTGGACACTCTTCCCAATCATATTGATTCGATCCCTTCTGGCTTTCGCTCGTTCATCCGATAACCAAAGCCCCATACCGTCTCGATCAGGGCAGTAGATCCGAAAGAAAGAAGTTTTTTTCGAAGCCGCTTAATAAAATCCTCCGGCATAGCTGCTTCAGGATCAGGACCTTGAAAATGCCAGATCTGTTCGGCTAATTCTTTTTTAGAAACAGCATTATCTGCCCGTTGTATCATATACAGCAGAAAATCAAATTCTGTCGGCGTTACATTTAGATCACGTTCCTGAATTGTGACTCTGTGGCTGACAGGAAAAAGGACCAGATTTCCACATGCAAACCGAGTGACGGGATCAGCCATGCCGGCATCGTAAAAGTGTGGATCAGATCGGCGGAATAATGCCTTTACCCGTGCAACGAACTCTAATGGAAGAAATGGCTTTGTAATATAGTCATCGCTTCCGAGAGTGATTCCCATAACACGGTCGAGCGGCGTATCTTTGGCAGATACAAAAATAATGGGAACGTGGCTTTGACGACGGAAATAGGTGCATAGACTGAGACCATCGATTCCGGGCATCATGATGTCGAGGATAAGCATATCGGGTTCTTTTGCGGAAAAGGCCTGGCAGGCTTCCTGACCATTTTTAAACGTCTCTACTTTAAAGCCTTCATTTTCAAGAAATAGCTGCATCATTGTACGGATATTTGACTCATCATCTACTACATAGATCAGTTTTGACATGATAAATTACCTCGTTTGTATTTATGCTTTCATATTAACATGAGATTTTAAAACCGTAAATGATTGCCACATTCTTGCCACACAGGTGAACTGGTAATGCACACAGGGATAGCGGTATGATAAACATATCAAATAATTTAATGATGGAGGTAACAAGATGAAGAAGGGTTTGAAAATTTTATGCGCGGCGTTATCGCTTACTGCAATCATGTCCTTCTCTGCGTTTGCGGCTGAGACAAGAAAAGAATATAGGGCGGAAGCGGAACCGATTCGCACTGAGATGAAAGCGATGGAGGAGCAGATGGATGCTCTCAGGGAATCCAATAAAGATTTCATGGAACATTTCAAAAATATTCATCTGAATAAAAAGGAGACAGGAGAGCTTCCTGTCGACAAGGATGTGTGGAAAGAGGCAAAAACGCTTCGTGGGAAAATCAAAACGATCCGTGAGGAAAACGGGGATTCCCAGGTAAAGAATCTTCGCGCGGAAGCGAAGGCGGCTGCTGAAAACAAAGATTTTGACACAGCAATCTTAAAATTAAAAGAAGCAGAAAAAGAAAAGGAAAAACGCCTGGAAATGCTGAAAGAGATCAATAGCATTTGGAAACAGATTGATGATCTTCTTTCTTCCGGGCAATAAGTGGAGGAGACGAGATTGAAAAGAATTTATTTGGGCCTGGCGGTTTCTGTGCTTCTGGCGGTCAGCAGTTTCCCCTCATATGCTGGACAGTGGAAGCAGGACACGGCAGGATGGAAATATGAGAGCGATGATCATACATTTCTTCAGGATCAGTGGTTTCAGGACTATGACGGTAAATGGTATTACTTTGAATCGGATGGTTACATGAGTGCAAACTGTATGACACCGGATGGATATGTCACGGGCGCAGATGGTGCCTGGATCGAAGGACTCGGGCAGAGCAAAGATCAGGCGGTACTTCCGTGGCAGTACCAGACTTTTTTGGGAAAAGGTCTGGATGTCACATGGGCAGAATTTCAGAAGCGGACCAGGACGTACAGCATTAAGCAGGTACAGGAATTTAAGAAAGCCGGGGTTAGTCATGTAAGAATCCGGGTACAGGATGATATCAGCACCGAGCTTCTGGCATTGCTGGATATGCAGGTCACAGATTGTCTGAAAAACGGAATTATTCCTGTTATTGCATATCAGGCGCATGAATTTAAAACAGATCCAACAAAGGAAAATATGGATCATGTGACGGAATGGTGGAGCCAGATCGCAGAGCATTTTAAAGACGCTTCACATCTGTTGGCGTTTGATCTGATGATTGAATCTTCGGATGCGATCAATAAATTGCCGGATACATTGAATGAAATGTATGAACAGACGGTTGCGGCAATCAGAAAAACAAATCCGGACAGAATCATTATGATCTCTCCACGCTTGCGGTCAGACCCTAATTATTTGTCAGAGCTTAAAATTCCAAGTGCACACAATGGATATCTTATGGCAGAATGGCACTTTTACGCATCCGGGCCGGATAAGGCAAATGAAAAGAAGCTGTGGACTACGGGAACGGATGCTGAGAAAAAGCTGATTACAGATAAGATCCAGACGGCGCTTGCGTGGCAGCAGCAGACGGGGATTCCGACATGGGTTGGAGCCTGGATGCCGGGAAACTATAATAAAGGAAATACATACAGTATAGAAGAGCAGACAGTATTTGCCGGATTTATGACGAAAGCATTGAGTGATGCAGGAATTCCATTTGCGGTAAATGCAGATACAAAGTATTACAATGCGGCAGAGAATACATGGATCTCGTCCATGCAGCCGGTTTTTAAAACAATATTCCAATAAAAGAAGAAACTGTTACGAGCAGCGGAATGCAATCCGCTGCTCGTAGTGTTTGGTAAATTTAACAAAAACTTAACACTATAAAACATACTTTTCTCACAGTTCCCATGTTATACTAAACATAATTCGCTGGTTACAGGATCGCGGCGCTGCAAGCCCGCGTATCCTGTAACGGCATCCCCTGTTCGTGAAATACCTGGCGGAGAGAACACGAATGTGGAAAGAAACCAAGTAACCGGACGGAGCTTAGAATGTCCGTCTCACAAACACAGGAGAGTGAAAATTGGGTATGACAAAAAAACTGCGGGAGAAGTGGAATGAGGCGCTGCAGGCGGTACTGCCGATCATCGCGATCGTGCTGGTGCTCTGCTTTGTGATCGCGCCTATGTCCTCCAGCATCCTGCTCTGTTTCCTTTTGGGAGCAGTCCTTTTGCTTGCAGGAATGATGCTTTTTACACTTGGCGCGGAGCTTGCCATGTCGCCAATGGGTGAGCGCGTGGGAACGTGCCTGACGAAGAGCCGGAAGCTTCCGGTGGTGATCGGGCTGTCCTTCCTCTTGGGCTTCATCATTACGATCTCGGAGCCGGATCTTCAGGTTCTGGCGAATCAGGTTCCGGCTGTGCCGAACATGACGCTGATCTTGTCCGTAGCGTGCGGAGTCGGCGCATTTCTTGTCGTGGCACTGCTGCGAATGCTGTTCTCCGTGGCACTTCCGCCACTGCTGCTTGCCTTTTACGGCGTGGTGTTTGTACTGGCGATGTTCGTGCCGAAGGATTTTTTAAGCGTGGCCTTTGACTCCGGCGGCGTTACGACGGGACCGATGACCGTGCCGTTTATCATGGCTCTCGGTGTCGGAATTTCTGCAACGCGAAGCGACCGCCACGCGGCGGACGACAGCTTCGGTCTTGTGGCTCTCTGCTCCATCGGACCGATCCTTGCGGTCATGATCCTAAGCATGATCTTCAAGGCGGACAGCAGCTCCTACACACCGCCGGTGATCCCGGAGATCGGTGATTCAAAAGAACTGTTCCTGCTCTTTGCGAGGGAACTTCCGGCCTATATGAAGGAGATTGCGGTCTCCTTACTTCCTATTATCTTATTTTTCATGATTTTCCAGATTTTCATGTTAAAATTAACAACAAGAAAATTAAAGAAGATCGCCATCGGTCTCGCCTATACATACGCGGGTCTGGTGCTGTTCCTGACGGGAGTGAACGTGGGCTTCATGCCGGCGGGAAATTATCTCGGACAGGTGCTCGCGAAGTCTGCCCACCCGCTGTTCCTTGTGCCCATTGCAATGATCATGGGATACTTCATCGTAAAGGCAGAGCCGGCCGTGTACGTTCTCAACAAACAGGTTGAGGAGATCACGGACGGAGCGATCTCCTCGAAGGCCATGGGAATGGGACTTTCCCTGGGCGTTGCGGTTTCTCTCGGACTTGCGATGGTGCGGGTACTCACAGGGATCTCGATCCTGTGGTTTCTCATTCCGGGATACGCGATCGCGTTGGGAATCTCGTTTTTTGTGCCGAAGATCTACACAGCGATCGCCTTCGACTCCGGCGGCGTGGCGTCGGGACCGATGACGGCAGCGTTTCTGCTTCCGATGGCACAGGGAGCCTGCTCCGCTCTTGGCGGAAACATCGTCACAGATGCCTTCGGCGTGGTCGCGATGGTTGCCATGACACCGCTTATCACGATCCAGGTCATGGGGCTGGCGTCGAGAATAAGAGCGAAGCGCGGAGCACCGGAAGGAATGTCCGCAGCCCATGGACAGTCCGGGGCATATGCGGCATTTGAGCTGCTGGATGATGACGCGATTATTGAATTGTAGGAGGTTTTATGAGCGAATTATACTTGATGGCGACGATCAGCGACAGGAACCAGAGCCGGAGATTCCTCGCCTTCTATAAAGAATATGGGATTTCCGTCACATTCCTGACATTAGGCCGGGGAACCGCGGCATCGGAGGTGCTGGACGCCTTCGGTCTTGAGGCATCGGAAAAGGCCGTCCAGTTTGCAGTAGTGACGGCGGCGGAATGGAAAAAGGTAAAAAAGGGACTGGAACAGGAGATCAAGATTGATATTCCGGGAACGGGGATTGCCTTTGTAACTCCCCTGAGCAGCATCGGCGGAAAGCGGCAGCTTCGCTTTTTGACCGAGGACCGTGGATTTGAGAAAGAGGAGGAAAGCAGCTTGAAAGGAACAGATTACGAGCTTCTTGTAGTGATCGCAAATCAGGGCTATACGGATGTGATCATGGATGCGGCGCGAAAGGCCAACGCTACCGGCGGAACTGTGATCCATGCGAAGGGAACGGGAATGGAGAAGGCGGAAAAGTTTTTAGGCGTTTCCCTTGCTCAGGAGAAAGAGATGATCTTTATGGTCACGAAGACAAAGGATAAAAACGGCATCATGCAGAGTATCATGAAGGAAGCCGGGATCGGAAGCAAGGCGGGGGCGATCGTCTTCTCTCTGCCGGTGACGGAGACTGCGGGGATGCGTCTGATCGAGAAGAATGAGGATGATTAAGATCTTTCGCGCTGACCGCAGCAGATCACAGGACTGAGGGCACGGTTGCTGTTAGAAAAGAAAAACGGTTCTGATACCGAATTGCTCCGCACTACGTGCTCCCGCAATTCTCAAAACATTCGTAATTCGCTCATTTTTCTTTGAAAAATGGCTGCTTACTCATGTTTTGGTGGGTCCCAAGGTCCAAAATCCTCCTGCAAGCAAGCTTGCGTCGGACTTCAGACCTTTTGACCCTAATATCATATAATGCAGGTAAAATAAGGAAAAAACGCCGCGGAAACGCCCCGAAACCATTGACACTGCATATAGAGTATTGTACAATCATTCGTAAATCTTCGACCGGTCCGGACATAGAGCGGAACGTGTGAGAAGACAAAACATGGACGAAGCCCCGGAAGAAACCGGGCGGCGTCAAATTTATAAAGATTTAGGAGTTGATTTTTTTGGATTCAGGGCAAGCCCTGCAGGGACTGATCGTAATTGGACTTCTGGCGTTATCCGCGTTTTTCTCATCGGCGGAGACGGCAATGATGACGGTAAATAAGATCCGTGTGCGGAATCTCGCGGAGGCGGGACTCAGCCATGCCGTTGTGCTGGAGAAGATCTTAAGCAATCAGCCCAAAATGCTCAGCGCAATTTTAATAGGAAACAATATTGTCAATATTTCAGCATCTTCTCTGATGACTGTGCTGGTCACAGACGTGCTTGGGAATAAATATGTCGGTATCGGAACCGGCGTTTTGACGCTGTTAGTCCTGATCTTTGGTGAGATCACACCGAAGACTTCCGCGACGATCTATTCCGAGACATTGGCACTCAAGTTTGCGAAACCGATCTATTTGATCATGCAGGTTCTGACACCGCTGATCGTGGTCGTCGATGTCCTTTCCAAGGGCGTTTTAAAGATGATCCATGTGGATCCGAACAAGAAACAGGACGCGATCACGGAGGATGAGCTCCGCACGATCGTGGAGGTCAGCCACGAAGAGGGCGTGATCGAGTCGGACGAAAAGAAGATGATCTACAACGTGTTCGATTTCGGGGATTCTGTTGCGAAGGACATTATGGTTCCGCGTATTGATATGACATTCCTCGACGTGAATGCCGGCTATCAGGAGATCATGGACATTTTCCGGCAGGAGAAGTATACGAGATATCCGGTCTATGAGGACACGACGGACAATGTCATTGGTATCGTAAATATTAAGGACCTGTTCCTGATCCCGAAAGACAAGGAATTTAAGCTGCGGGATTACCTGCGTGAGCCGTATTACACCTACGAGTTTAAAAAGACGACGGAGCTTATGGTGGAACTTCGAAAGACCATGAACAGCGTCGCCATCGTCCTTGATGAGTACGGCGCGACGGCCGGGCTTATCACGTTGGAGGATATGCTGGAGGAGATCGTCGGAGAGATCCGCGACGAGTATGATGCGGATGAGGAAGACAGCATCAGGAAAATCAATCCGAAGGAATACGTGATCGAGGGCGCTATGAAACTCGATGATCTCGATGACCAGCTTGGTCTGGAGCTCAAGTCAGAAGATTACGACTCTGTAGGCGGCTATATTATCGGCCTTTTAGACCATCTTCCGCAGGCGGGGGAGGAAGTCACAAGCGGAAATCTCCGGTTTGTGGTGGATACGGTGGAGAGAAACCGGATTGACAAGGTGCATCTGTACATTCTGGATGCGCCGCAGAAGAGCGAAGAAAATGAGCAGCAGAGCAAACCCGAACGGTGAAACGCCTGAACCGCGACAAAATTAGCGAAAAATGTACAGCTTTCGGTCTTGACAATTTTTTTCAAACCAATTAATATGAAACTATCCAAAAGGGGAGTAGTTGAAATGCACTGTCAACAATCGCGGCGGAAACGTCTGGTGGTGCATACCGGTAAAATGGTAACGAGACTTTTTGCAGAGAGAAATTTCTGCAGAAAGTCTTTTTTTGTTGCTTTGAGGATCGGAGAGCGATCTGGTATAGCGGCAAAAAAAGACCGTCTGTAAAATTTCAAGGAATCCATTGGCAGGGAAAGAGAAAAACCTGCGCATACTATTTTCAAGGAGGAGTTTTTATGGACTTTTTGTGGAATGGATTACTATCGATCACCTGGCAGCAGGTCGTCATGTACGTGGTAGGGCTTTTACTGATCTACCTGGCGATCGAGAAAAATTATGAGCCGGCCCTTCTTCTGCCGATGGGCTTCGGTGCGATCCTCGTGAATCTCCCGGCCAGCGGTGTGTTAAACCAGTTTATGGAGGGCGCCGGCGAGACTCACGGAATCATCCAGTGGCTCTTTGAATCCGGCATTGAGGCATCAGAGGCTTTCCCGCTGCTGCTCTTTATCGGTATCGGAGCTATGATCGACTTTGGACCGCTGCTTTCGAACCCGAAAATGTTCCTTTTCGGCGCGGCGTCCCAGTTCGGTATCTTTTTTACGATCTTTATGGCATCGCTTCTCGGCTTTGACATCAAGGACGCTGCCTCCATCGGAATCATCGGAGCGGCAGATGGTCCGACTTCGATCCTGGTATCTCAGGTGTTAAAGTCAAACTACATCGGAGCGATCGCGGTGGCGGCATATTCCTATATGGCACTTGTGCCGATCATCCAGCCGATGGCGATCAAGGCGGTTACGACAAAGAAAGAACGCATGATCCGCATGCCGTATGAGCCGGGAAAAGTAAGCCGGTTCACAAGAATCACTTTTCCGATCATTGTAACATTTGTCGCAGGACTTGTCGCTCCGGCGTCGGTCGCTCTTGTAGGATTCTTAATGTTCGGAAATCTGATCCGTGAGTGCGGCTGCTTAAACAGCCTTTCCGAAACAGCGCAGACGACACTCGCGAACCTGATCACACTTGTTCTTGGAATCACGATCTCCTTCTCCATGAAAGCGGATCAGTTCGTAAGCTTACAGACATTGATGATCATGGGACTTGGACTTTTCGCTTTTATTTTTGACTCCATCGGCGGTGTCATGTTTGCGAAATTCTTAAATCTGTTCAGCAAGAACAAAGTGAACCCGATGGTCGGAGCAGCAGGAATCTCCGCATTCCCGATGTCTGCCCGTGTCATTGAGAAGATGGGAATCGCGGAGGACAAGACGAACCATCTCCTGATGCATGCCATCGGAGCCAATGTTTCCGGACAGGTCGCATCGGCGGTTGCCGGCGGAATCGTCCTTGGATTCTTTATGTAGGAGGTCTGGACTATGAATGCAAATACAATGCTTGCTTTAGGAATCATGTGGAAGGGAATGCTTGGAATCTTCGTTGTGATGGGAATCCTGGCGCTCGTTGTTTATCTACTCACGAAGGTGGGAGACCGTTAGCTTACCATCCCGCCCGCCATCCCGCTGATCGTGCACATCGCGAGGACAGAGAGAAGTCTTTTCGTGTCTTCCGTGACACCGTCTTTCTGGGCGATGGACATGAGATATAAAAACAGAAAATAGAGAGTTCCGAGGACCAGGCCCCAGAAAAAGCGCCTGGTCCTCATTGTTTTTCCTGCGAGGATGCCGCCGAAGAAGCAGGAGAGGACGTAGACGGCGCATACGGCGACGTTTACCTGATTTTCCGGGAGACGGAACTTAAAGAGGGCGAAGGAAAGCACCGCCAGAAGAATGCCGGAGAGGATATAAGTTACGATCAGGGCGCGTACCATTCGCCATACCGGGTTTGTCTGCATGAGAAAGCTCCTTTCTTGAAGAATGTACTCCGGGAGTCTTTCCGGAACTCATAAAATCAGGCACAGAAAGATTCTGAGAGGACATCATGATGTGGGCGTTTACTTTATACAGGATATGTGGGGAAAGACCATGCATATGCATCGCGCGGCTGATCTTGTGACCAGTGAGCGGGTTGGAATGAAAAATGTGCCCGGATATTTTTTTCTGCGGCTGCCGGACACGCTCAGAAAGCTGCCTGCGGCATGTTATGCGGATAAAAATGGATACCTGTGCCGGATTTTCCTGCATCACGGCAATAAAATCCGTTGCATAATAGAAAATCGTATGGTATAATTTCATTTAAATTCGGGGTATTATGCCCACGATAAGAGAACAGGAGGAAATGATACCATGAAGCATGTAAAGACTTTAAGTTCCAACACTTTAAAGAACAGCATGAAGAAGGGCGGCTGCGGCGAATGCCAGACATCCTGCCAGTCTGCATGCAAAACATCCTGCACAGTAGGAAACCAGAGCTGTGAAAACAGCAACCGCTAATGCGGGGCTTCGAATAAACGGAAGTTTTTAAAGAGACCCCTACGGTCGTATGATTGTAGGGGCTATTTCTTGTCTGATCAAAGAATCTGCCGGTGACGGGTTTCCCGGACAGCGATGCCGGGAAAGCCGCCACTGACAGACCGTAAAAGGCAGGTAAGAAAGAAGTCAGGAGACCACCAGATCGTGGCTGTAGTCTGGAAGAGACGGAACAGTCACCTGAAAATTAAGACAGTAGGAGAAAGTTAGCTTTGATACATCAGTATATAAATAATGGATACCACATTGTTTTGGACGTAAACAGCGGATCGGTTCATTCCGTAGATGCGCTGCTCTACGATGCCGTGGAGGTTCTCGCGAAGATCGTCCCGGATATGGAAAAACCGATGCCTCTCACGGAAGACCAGAAAAAAGCAGTGAGAGAAGCACTGGTCTGTAAGTACTCTGCAGAAGATATTGAGGATGCGCTCTCCGATATTCAGGAGCTCATCGACGCGGAGGAGCTGTTCACTGCGGATATTTACAAAGATTATGTGATCGATTTCAAGAAACGCCAGACGGTCGTGAAGGCCCTCTGCCTTCATATTGCCCATGACTGCAACCTTGCCTGCAAGTACTGCTTCGCAGAGGAAGGCGAGTACCATGGACGCCGCGCCCTCATGAGCTTTGAGGTCGGAAAGAAGGCGCTGGATTTCCTGATCGCAAACTCCGGAAACCGTATCAACCTTGAGGTTGATTTCTTCGGCGGCGAGCCGCTTATGAACTGGAACGTGGTAAAACAGCTTGTGGAATACGGACGTTCCCAGGAGAAGGAGCACAATAAGAAATTCCGTTTCACACTGACAACAAACGGCGTACTCTTAAACGATGAGATCATGGAGTTCTGTAACAGGGAAATGAGCAACGTGGTCTTAAGCCTTGACGGACGTCCGGAGGTCAATGACCGGATGCGTCCGTTCAGAAACGGTAAGGGAAGCTATGAACTTATTGTTCCGAAATTCCAGAAATTCGCGAAATCACGCGGCGAGAAGGATTATTTCGTCCGCGGAACCTTCACAAGAAACAACCTGGATTTCGGAAACGATGTCCTCCACTATGCGGACCTCGGCTTCGAGAAGCTTTCCATGGAGCCGGTAGTTGCAGCTCCGGAAGAGCCGTACTCTATCCGCGAGGAAGACCTTCCGCAGATCATGGATGAGTATGACAGACTCGCAAAAGAGTTTGTAAAGCGTCAGAAAGAGGGAAGAGGATTCAAGTTCTTCCACTTCATGCTTGATTTAAGTCAGGGTCCGTGCGTTGCGAAGCGTCTGTCCGGCTGCGGTTCAGGAACCGAGTACCTTGCGGTAACTCCGTGGGGAGACTTATATCCGTGCCACCAGTTCGTTGGAAATGAAGAGTTCCTGCTCGGAAACGTGGATACCGGCGTAGTCAACACGAAGGTACGCGATGAATTCAAGCTCTGCAACGTATACGCGAAAGAGAAATGCAAAAACTGTTTTGCGAGATTCTACTGCAGCGGCGGATGCGCGGCAAATTCCTTCAACTTCCACGGCAGCATTACGGATGCCTACGATATCGGCTGCGAGATGCAGAAAAAACGTATTGAGTGCGCGATCATGATCCGTGCTGCTTTGGCAGAGGACGAGGAAAACAACTAAATCGATCATAGCGGTCAGGGGCAGAAAGCCCCGGACTGTTATTGTAAGGATGACGGAGGCGGTGATTACGGCAGACTCCGGAATCAAGAGGGACAAAAAGCCTTTTGAACCTCGAAATCATATCAAGAAGGAGATTTTATCATGAAGAGCAACAAAGGAAAGGGACTGCTCGGCCTCCTGGGACTGCTCGTTGTGCTCGGTATCTTCGGATTTTTCGGCTATGATACTCTTCAGAAGAGTAAGCTGGTCACCGATGAGAACGGAGTAACTTCCCAGAATGGCGGAATCAAGCTCGGTCTGGATCTGGCGGGCGGCGTCAGCATTACCTACCAGGCGAAGGAAGAAAATCCGAGCGCCGAGGATATGTCCGATACCCAGTACAAGCTGCAGCAGAGAGTACAGAACTACAGCTCTGAGGCAGAGGTTTATCAGGAAGGCGGAAACCGTATCAATGTTGATATTCCGGGTGTCACAGACGCGAACAAGATCCTGGAAGAGCTCGGTAAGCCGGGATCCTTACAGTTCTATGATGAGAACTGGAACGTTGTACTGGAAGGAACCGATGTAGCTTCTGCGAAAGCTGTGATCTATAAAGACCAGCAGACAGGAAACAATAACTATGAAGTAGCGCTTACATTTACGGACGAAGGTACTAAGAAATTCGCAGATGTGACTGCAGCGAACGTCGGCAAGAAGATCGCGATCGTTTACGATAACGTGATGTACTCCAACCCGACCGTACAGCAGGCGATCACAGGCGGACAGGCATCCATCTCCGGAATGACTTCCTATGAAGAGGCTGAGAATCTTGCTTCCACGATCCGTATCGGTTCCCTTTCCCTGGAACTGGAGGAGCTCCGTTCCAACGTGGTAGGCGCGAAACTCGGTCAGGAAGCGATCACGACAAGCTTAAAGGCCGGCGCGATCGGATTCGGAATCGTATGCGTATTCATGATCGCAGTTTACCTCATCCCGGGTCTTGCGGCATCCCTTGCACTCTGCCTCTATGTGGCACTGATGCTGATTCTGCTCGCGGCCTTTGAGGTTACATTAACACTTCCGGGTATTGCCGGTATTATCCTTTCCATCGGTATGGCAGTTGATGCGAACGTCATCATCTTCACCCGTATCAAGGAGGAGATCGGTCTCGGAAAGACAGTTCATTCCGCGATCAAGACAGGTTTTGCGAAAGCGTTATCCGCCATCGTTGACGGTAACGTGACAACACTGATCGCAGCAGCTGTTCTTTACTGGAGAGGCTCCGGTACAGTTAAGGGCTTCGCTACAACACTTGCCCTTGGTATCGTTCTTTCCATGTTCACAGCACTTTTCGTTACAAAGTTCACACTGAACACCCTGTATAACCTTGGATTCCAGGATCAGAAGTTCTACGGCATCAGAAAAGAGAAGAAGGCGATCAACTTCCTCGGAAAGAGAAACATCTGCTTTATCATCTCAGCTGTCATGATCCTCGTAGGCGTTGCGGGAATGGTAATGAACAAGTCCTCCATCGGAAACGCGTTCAATTACTCCCTTGACTTCCAGGGCGGTACCTCCACAAGCGTGACCTTCAATGAGGACATGTCTCTGGAGAGAATCTCAAGCGAGGTCGTTCCGGTAGTCGAATCCATCACAAACAGTGCGGATACACAGACACAGAAGGTTGCCGGAACAAACGAGGTGATCATCAAGACAAGAACCTTAAGCGTGGAAGAGCGTCAGGCATTGGACGAGGCACTTGTTGAAAACTTCGGCGTTGATGAGTCCAAGATCACCGCAGAGAGCATCTCCGGTGCGGTAAGTGCTGAGATGAAGCGCGACGCGGTTATGGCTACAGCGATCGCTACCGTATTTATGCTTCTCTATATCTGGGTACGATTCAAGGATATCCGCTTTGCCGCAAGTGCTGTTTTAGCCCTTGTCCATGACGTATTGGTTGTAGTTGCATGCTACGCCCTCGCAAAGTGGTCCGTTGGTTCCACAGCGATCGCCTGCCTGCTTACCATCGTCGGATACTCCATCAACGCGACGATCGTTATCTTCGACCGTATCCGTGAGAACATCAAGCTCATGGGACCGAAGGCGTCCACCGTTGATATCGTAAATACAAGTATCACCCAGACCTTCACACGAAGCATCAATACATCCCTGACGACCTTTGTCATGGTATTTGTCCTGTTCATCATGGGCGTATCCTCCATTCGTGAGTTCGCGCTCCCGTTAATGGCAGGTATCATCTGTGGTACCTACTCTTCCGTATGCCTGACAGGCGCTATGTGGTATGTAATGACCACAAAGAAGCAGAAGAAGGATGCGGTTGAAAAACAGGCAAAGAAGGATGCTGAGAAGGCGGCAAAGGAAGCGAAGAAATCCGGGAAATAACTGGAAGAACATTGCTCCGAAAATAACGATAAGGCAAGAGAAATATGAAATATAAGATTCTGGCAAAAGACGGACGTGCCAAGCGGGCTGACGTAGAGACAGTCCACGGCACGATCCACACGCCGGTATTCATGAATGTAGGAACTGTCGCCGCAATCAAGGGCGCTGTGTCCACCGATGACCTTCGCGGGATCGGGACACAGGTGGAGCTTTCCAACACCTACCATCTTCATGTACGGACCGGCGACAAGCTGATCAAAGAGCTCGGCGGTCTCCACAGGTTTATGAACTGGGACCGTCCGATCCTCACCGATTCCGGCGGATTTCAGGTATTTTCCCTCGCCGGACTCAGAAAGATCAAGGAAGAGGGCGTCTACTTCAACTCCCATATCGATGGTCATAAGATCTTCATGGGACCGGAGGAGAGCATGCAGATCCAGTCAAACCTTGGGTCCACCATCGCGATGGCATTCGATGAGTGCGCTCCGCATCCGTGTACCAGAGAATACATGGAGAATTCTGTCGCGAGAACTACAAGATGGCTGGCGAGATGCCAGGCGGAGATGGCGAGATTAAACTCCCTGCCGGATACCGTCAATAAGGAACAGCTTCTATTCGGCATCAATCAGGGCGGAACCTTCGAGGATATTCGGATCGCGCATGCGGATACGATCTCGAAGATGAACTGCGATGGCTACGCGGTCGGCGGACTTGCGGTCGGTGAGAGCCACGAGGAGATGTACCGCATCCTCGATGCGGTGGTTCCGCATCTGCCGGAAGAGAAACCGACTTATCTGATGGGCGTCGGAACCCCGGCGAACATCCTTGAGGCGGTGGACCGAGGCGTCGATTTCTTCGACTGCGTTTACCCGACAAGAAATGGCCGTCATGGTCATGTATATACAAACCACGGAAAGATCAACCTGTTTAATGAGCAGTTTTCAAAGGATATGCGCCCCATCGAAGAGGGATGCCAGTGTCCGGCCTGCCGCTCATACAGCAGGGCCTATATCCGCCATCTCCTGAAGGCAAAAGAGATGCTTGGAATGCGCTTATGCGTGCTCCACAATCTTTACTTCTACAACACGATGATGACGGAGATCAGGGAAGCTATCGAGAACCACTGCTACGCCGAGTACAAAGAGAAAAAGTTGGAGGGCGTGACAGGGAACTATAAAGACAAGGTATAAGAAAAGGAGGTGCAACGGATATGACTAACAGCCCGGCATTTTGGATTGGATATATTGTTTTAATCTTTGCTTTCATGTACTTCATTGCGATCAGACCGCAGCAGAAGGAAAAGAAAAAAATGCAGGAACTGATGGCAAGCATCGCAGTCGGTGACAGCGTGCTGACATCCAGCGGATTCTACGGAGTGATCATTGATATGACAGACGATACCGTTATCGTTGAGTTTGGCAACAATAAGAACTGCCGTATCCCGATGCAGAAACAGGCGATCGTTCAGGTTGAAAAACCGGAGGCGTAAGACCTGAAAAACAGAAAAGAAAGAGGTTCATTTCCATTTATGGGGAGATGAACCTCTTTTTTGTATGTCGGGAAGAAGCTTTCAATTTCTATTGCGGCGTTGCATTTCTTCCTTCGTCTTCAAAGTATTTCTTTAATTCTTCAAACTCCCGCGCATATTGCGTGGAAACAGCGGTCGGGTTGGAACGGATCCTTTCTCTGCGGAAGCGGCGGCGTTCCTTGCGGAGTGCAACGAGACGGGATTCCCGTTCCTTTAACATCTCGGCAAGCTGTTCCGCAGATTTTCCACGGAGCGCTTCCAGATGGATTCCGGTAAGGTCCTTCAGACTGTCGAGTTTTCCTCCGGCTTTTGCCTTTAATTCCTCAAGGCTGACATTGGAGAGATCGCGGATGGAACCTGCGGCAGCTCCAGCTTTTTCCTGAAGCAGGGACATACCGGCAGCCGGTTTCTCCTTGATGGATTTGAACTTTGTACCAGCTTTTTCCCGGAATTCTTCCATACTCATTCCGGTGAGAGCTGCAGCCTGAACTCTCTTTGCCTCGATCTGATCCAGTAGTTCTTCTTTGGCGGCCTGTAAGCGGTCTTCGGTATTCATCCTGAGAAGCGCACGCTGTACCTGAAGATTGTCAAGTTCAGCCCGGAGCTTCTGCATAGCTTCCAGGGACTTTCCAAAGGCAAGAGCTTCCTTTGTGCAGACGATGGAATCGTAAACAAAGAGCACCGTCACAAAAAATACAAAAAACAGATCCCAGTAGAGCGGCATCGCGAGGACAGCCCGCTCGATGGGCTTGTGGATCAGGTGCGTCATAAAGATTGTCAGGAATCCCCAGGCGATGGAGGAGCTGAGACAGATATATCCGTGAAGGTTAAAAGGCTGGTTACTGTAATCCCAGTAGCGGACTTTGAAAAGCCGCTCCATCACATATCCGGTAACATACTCCAGGGCGGTGGCACCGATGACACCGGAAATATAGGTGAGGATCAGGCTGTCCTGAAACGGGATCGATACCCACAGCATCATCACCGCGCCGCTCCCGTATAACGGCAGCATTGGCAGCCGAAGGAAACCGCGGTTCACGAAGCGCTTCTGCTTTAAGGAAACATAAGTGGACTCAAAGATCCATCCAAAGAAACAGTATAGATAAAAAAATGTAAGCCATTGATACCAGGTGTAAGTATACATAAGTCTCCTCTCGGTTGTAAATTCAGATTATCCATATCATACGACAGGAACGGGAAAATGACAAGGCGCAACCGGGAAACTATATTGGAAAAAGAAAACAGATATGAAAACAGCCGCCCAGGATTGTGATATGATACCATTGACCGGGACGGCTGTTTTGCTAATTGATTTCATTAAAAAGTATCTGGCTGTCTGCTGTATTCTTAACACGGACGGTCAGGCATTGGAAAAATTACTGAAGGTTTTTATAAATCTCAAAACTCGGCTTTTTATTTCCGTTTACATCAATGAGACCGAACGCGTAATGGGCACCCAGAAGTCCCTGCTCATCCTTCATGCGGTTTAACAGGAATGCCTCAACATACGGGTTTGCCTTTGCTGTCTCGTAAGCCTCTTTGATGCACTGTGCCTGGAGATCGAGACACTGGCCGCCATGTGCCGGGGAATCGGAAGTGAATCCCTGCTCAGAGAGGATCAGGTGACGGACCTTTCCAGACGGGGAGAGCATGGCTGCCTGCTGCATGTAGTCGGTCAGAACGTGGAGGTTTTTCAGGTTGATAATATAAGTATCTGCCTTCTCCAGCGTGTAGATATCATCGGTGAAGACTGGATCCTCGAATGTCTCCGGGTATGCATGCCATGCGATACCGTAGTCGGTATCTTTCAGGCGGCTGTTTAACCGCGGGATCATGTCCATAGCGCCGTACTTGAATCCCTCGACCTGTCCGCAGTTCCAGCGGAAGTCGAACGGAATATAGACGTTTGCCAGCTTGTTAGAACCTTTGATGGTGTCGTACCAGGTGCGGAATCCGGTAGCGTAGTTGGAACAGTAGGTGTCAATATCCATCTGTCCGATATAGTTCCACGTCTGACCGTCATTGACTTCGTTGCCGATGACCCAGTTGGAGACACAATCCTCGAATGCCTCGGTGACGCGCTTTGCGGCATCTCTTGTGGACTGGACGCCTGCATCATTTAAGGTGTTGAACGCGTAGTAGCTTGCGCCGGTTGGCTGGGATACCGGAAGAAGAGACGGGCTGTAGCTCGCTGCCGCCCAGTCGTTTAAGACGATCAGCGTCACGGTGACGCCTGCCTGGTCAAGTTTTGTGTAGAGATCCTGGCAGACAGACAACTGGCTGCTGAATGCCCAGGACATCGGAAAGTTCAAGACGACCTGAGACGCACCCACCTCGAGGACATCCGGGATCTGGGCGTGCTCGTTGATCAGAACGCCCTTGATGGACTTTGGAGTCTGGTAGTGGTCGGCATAGGCCGGAACAGCCATGGAAAAGCAGAGAGCTGCGGACAGCGCAGCAGCTGCGATGCGCTTTAGTGAATTCATAAGATTTCCCCCTATGGAATAAGCCATTTTTTGCGGAGCTTTGATTTCTGAAAATAATGCCCCGCGTTGCTGGCGCTGTTAACATATTTACTATACCGTGGGGAGGAATAGAAGTCAATGGAAAGGAACGTAAAACTAGTGAAAAGGGAAAACGTCGAAATTTGAAATTGAAATCAATAGTTGGAAAGATTATGTCCGGAAATAAAAGTTAAAAAACAAGAATATAGGAAACAAGGACTTTGGTAAATTGGCTGAGCAAAAAAATAGGAACCACAGCCGTTCCTGCGATTCCTAAGGGGAGTATGGAAAGTATCAATTTTTTAGGGGGACCCGTCGGAGTCACCTCCGACAGGTATGAGTATGAAAAAGCTTTGTGTGTTCAAGTGTAACACTTGAAACAAAGGCAGGTTATCCTTTCGGATAACATAACTATATTATATAGACAAAATGTGTCTAAACTGTGAGTAAAAAATTAAAAGAAAGTAAAATTACTTAACGAATGATGAAGAGTCATGTCTAAATATGCAGAAAATTGGCACGGAGACAGACAACAAATTCCACGCCGAGGATTTCCCGGAGATCTGCCGCATTTTTGCCGAAGTTTGGCAGGAAATTTGAACATAAATTGTCCATAAATATCTGATATACTATATAATAAATTGGTATCAGAGAGGCCAGAAGCTTTTGATCCCAACATCTTGAGATAAGAGAAAAAGAAAACGGGGAGGTTCACAATGAAGAAAGAAAAAATGATATTAGTACCCGCAGCGTTTCTTATGACGGCAATGCTGGCATTTCCGGTTATGGCATCGGAAAAGATCGAAGAGGTCACGATCGATATCAGTGCGGTCCTGACAGATTCCGACAACCTTGAAGTTGAGGCGGAAGTGTCGGATGACGGCTGCTATGTAGATGAGGTGACAGTCACAAATACACCGAGCGGGGACTGGAACGACAGCACAAAGCCGAAGGTAAAAGTTACTCTTGGTACGGAGAGCGGATATACATTCTCAACCGGACTTGGCAGATCCGATGTATATCTCGGAAATGATGATCAGACGGTGACATCTGTTTCGAGAAGTACTTCAAAGCTGTCTGTTTATGTGACACTCCCGAAGATTGAGGATATCGACATGGACTATGATTCCGATGATGATCTGGAAGTATATGATCTTTTCTGGGATGACAGCTACGGCGGAGTTGCATGCTGGGAGGGATCTGATTTCGCAAAGAAATATCAGGTCCGTTTATATAGGGACGGAAGCGCAGTGGGGTCCACATATACGACAACGAATGATTACTACAACTTCTGTGGTTCCTTCACAAAAAGTGGAAGTTATACATTTAAGGTAAAAGCGATCCGGGGAAACAACGAGACCAGCTGGCAGGAGTCTGACTCCAAAGATGTAAACAGCAGCGAGGCATCCGCAATCTACGCGAACCGCACAGCGGCAGCGAACTATTACGGCAGCGGTTCCTCAGGATCCAACAATCAGACAAGCTCCGGCTCCTCCAGCACCGCAGGCGGCGCATGGCTCCGCGACGGCAACGGCTGGTGGTGGTGCAACCCGGATAAGACTTACCCGGTGGCGAACTGGAAGCTGATCAACAATGTATGGTATTATTTCAACCAGTCCGGATATATGACAGAGAACCAGTGGGTAATGAACAACAACCGATGGTATTACTGCGGAGTGTCCGGCGCGATGGTCAAGAGCCAGTGGGTACAGACGAACGGCGCGTGGTACTACTGCGGAGCTGACGGCGCGATGCTCACGAGCCAGATGATCGGCGGACAGTATTATGTTGATAAAAATGGCGTCTGGGTGCAGTAGAATAAAAATTTCAAAAACCCCTTTAAAAACAAAGGTCTTTCGTATATAATAAAAACTGATATTTCGCGTCCTGTTGAGACTGACGGAGGTATCTGGTCGGGATACCTGTTTGCAAAGCAGCAGGGAAAACAACAGGGTTTTCTTAAATATACAGGAAATAGAGAGAAGCGAGGCGCGTCCCGGACGACGGGATGCGGAAATAGATTCAGGAGATATTTAGTTAGAAAGACAGGAGGAAGACGACAATGATGATGTCAAATGACATTGGAATTGACTTGGGTACCGCCAGCATCCTTGTTTATATTAAAGGAAAAGGCGTTGTTTTAAAGGAACCGTCCGTAGTAGCACTGGACAGAGAGACGAATAAAGTAATTACCTTCGGTGAGGAGGCGCGTCTGATGATCGGACGTACTCCGGGTAATATCGTTGCGGTAAGACCGCTCCGTAAAGGTGTAATTTCCGATTATACCGTAACCGAAAAAATGTTAAAATATTTCATCAACAAAGCGGTCGGAAAGAGAACCTTAAGAAAACCGCGTATCGCTGTCTGCATCCCGAGCGGTGCGACAGAGGTTGAGAGAAAGGCCGTTGAGGACGCAACTTATCAGGCAGGTGCCCGCGAGGTCTGCATCATCGAGGAGCCGGTTGCGGCAGCCATCGGTGCAGGAATCGATATCTCCAAGGCATGCGGAAACATGATCGTAGATATCGGAGGCGGTACTGCGGATATCGC
>CABVBU010000040.1 GCA_902496665.1 uncultured Clostridium sp.
ATAAACTGATTATACCACGAACGCCGGGCTTTTCGAAGCTCGGCGTTTTGTGTTGGATATATAAAATGAGCTGCCACACGTTAGTGCGACAGCCCCTTTTTATTCTTCGCTGCTGTTATCCCCACGTCCGCTCCGTGCTTCCTCAAGGTAGTTGTAGAGCGTATATTTTGATACCTGAAGCGTCTCACAGAGAAGAACGCTGGTCTTGGAAATTTTGAAGACACCCTTCTGGTCGAGGTAGTCCAATGCGCGGATCTTTTCCTCCTTGTTCATCAGTCCCATCGGCTTTCCGACCAGAAGCTCTGCCTGTTTCATGTAGTACTTAAGAATGTCATCTACATTTTTTGTGGCAAGAGCATCAATATCATTTGTCGGCGCGTGATGGGTCATCGGGTACTGAACAAAAGCGCCCAGCGCGCGCTGCGCATTCAGGAGATCCGAGACGTCCAGATTCACACAGACAGAGCCAACGATCTTTCCGTTTTCGTCCGGGATCAGTGTGGTGAAAGATTTATAGAAACGGTCTTTCGGCCCATTGGAGAAGGTCTGGATGCTGTCTTTCATCGGCTCGATGTCTTTTCCGAGCTGTGTGATCATTCCGCCTTTCGGTGAACCGCCAACCGCACGGCCACTGACCGCCGGGTTTAAGGCGTAAACGATGGTGTGATCGTATCCTTTCCGGTAATCGTGGATCAGGATCTCACTGTTTTCGCCTAAAAATTTCTGGAGCCCCTCAAGAAAACGGATCAGAAAGTCAAAGTCAAGATACTGGGAAATTTCCATAAATGTACCCCCATAAGATAAGCGTCAAAAACGGACACCTCCCCCCGGGGTGTTCGCTGAATGTACGCCATGTGAAAAAAATAACAAAGCGGAGGCATAAAAGAATGCCGCCGCAGGCTTCAATGTAAGTCCAGAATAGCATATGCCAAACTGTTTGTCAATAAAATAACATTAATGCAAACAAAAAGTTTGAAATAACTATTGACATTCCATCTGGTATGGCATATAATGAAGACACCAAACAAAAAGGAAGGAAAACAAACTTTCAGTTATAAATACCCATCCTTTTCCGGACCTGGGATCCACTCACAGGGATCCCGAGTCCACCCACTTGAGACAGATGTATTTCACTCCTTGTTATAGAAATTATGCAATGATGGCAGTACTGAACAGTTACGGGATCACGCAGCTATGAAGACGCCGGATCGTTGCAGAATCACATCGTGGTGGATGTGATAGAGACCGGTTTTCTGGCAGATTGGATGCCTGTCAGGAAAATGGAAGGCCGGGAGGCCCGCTGTCTCGCCACGGCGAAAAAATCCATATTTCCGGTATGGATTCCCCTGAAAAGGGAAAGATTATGGTACATATTGAGCAGGCAGAGCCCCTGAAACAGCTTATCCCCAATACAGCTGCTTCAGGGGCTTTGTCTTTTTTGGAGGGAGAAAACAGAGCGGTAAAGTGTAGGACAGCCGCATATATTGTATCGGTAATACATGCAGCTGGAGGAGCGTATGAAATTCAAACAGAAAGTTTTTATGTTATGTGTGATCCTGATCGTGGATATGATCCTGGCCGGTGGTGTGGTGCGGATGTGGAAGGAAAGAGGGGAAATATTTGATACGCACGAGGGAAAAACGGTCGATACGGGAAGAATCCCTGTGCCGGGCGAAGGGATGACCACTGAGGTTTCGGAACATGATCACAGCGGAGCCGGACGAACGGAAAAGACAGCATCAGATCTGTATGGGCAGCAGGAGGATCGCGCAAAAAAGTATACGGCACTCACCTTCGATGATGGCCCGAATCCCAAATACACAAAGCCGCTCTTAGACGGTCTCAGGGAACGCGGAATCCGCGCGACCTTTTTCCTCGTGGGCGAATGCATCGACGGAAACGAGGATCTCGTAAAGCAGATGGCAAAGGAAGGACATCTGATCGGTGTTCACTGCCTGACCCATAAAGATCTCACAAAAGAGAAGCTTTCCGACGCAGCAAAAGAACTTTGTGACACACGGGAGAAGATCCAGGCAGTTACCGGAGTCTGGCCGGAATATGTCCGTCCGCCCTACGGGAACTGGAATGCGAAGCTGGAGGAGGCTGTGGACATGATTCCCGTATTCTGGGATGTGGATTCCATCGACTGGCGGTTGAAAAATACGGAGAAAGTCACCGCAAAAGTGGTGAAGGATACGGAGGACGGGGACATTATCCTGATGCATGACGAGTTCAAAACCTCTGTGGAAGCGGCGTTCCGGATCATTGACAACCTGACAGCGAAAGGGTATACTTTTGTTACAGTAGACGAACTGATGGTCGATTAAGACCTGCAAAAAGAGCGGGAATGAATGCAGCGCGCAGATGGTGGTATTTCATGCGGAAACGGAGCGCTGCAAAACGCAGAAAGGCAGCTGCCATGGATTTATTTGATTATATGAGAGCGAACACGATGGAAAAGGAGTCGCCGTTAGCATCCAGAATGCGTCCGACGACTCTGGAAGAGGTGGTCGGACAGAAACATATTATCGGTAAAGATAAACTCCTTTACCGCGCGATCAAGGCGGATAAGCTTGGGTCCGTGATCTTTTACGGCCCGCCGGGAACGGGAAAGACGACTCTGGCGAAGGTGATCGCGAATACGACAAGCGCCCGGTTCGAGCAGATCAATGCGACTGTAGCCGGGAAAAAAGATATGGAGGAGATCGTAAAGAACGCCAAGGACGCCATCGGCATGTACGGGCAGAAGACGATCCTCTTCGTGGACGAGATCCATCGCTTCAATAAGTCCCAGCAGGACTATCTGCTTCCATTTGTTGAGGATGGAACGATCACCCTGATCGGCGCGACGACGGAGAATCCGTACTTTGAGGTGAACAATGCCCTGCTGTCAAGATCCAGGATCTTTGAGTTAAAACCGCTGGAAAAACAGGATATCCGGGAACTTGTGATGCGGGCGGTTTATGATACGGAAAAAGGAATGGGAACCTACGGTGCCGATATCACGGACGAGGCAGCGGATTTTCTGGCGGATGTGGCGAACGGCGACGCGAGAGCGGCGCTAAACGCAGTGGAGCTGGGAATCCTGACGACGGATAAATCTGATGACGGAAAGATCCACATCACGATCGATGTTGCGGCGGAATGTATCCAGAAACGTGTGGTGCGCTATGATCATGACGGGGACAACCATTACGATACGATCTCCGCGTTCATTAAGAGCATGCGTGGTTCCGACCCGGACGCTGCGGTCTACTACCTGGCACGGATGCTGTATGCCGGCGAGGATGTGAAATTTATCGCCCGACGGATCATGATCTGCGCGTCGGAGGACGTGGGGAACGCGGATCCGAATGCCCTTGTGGTGGCAGTCAGCGCCGCCCAGGCCGTTGAGCGGATCGGCATGCCGGAAAGTCAGATCATCCTCTCCCAGGCTGCCTCCTATGTTGCCACCGCGCCGAAGAGCAACGCGGCATACATGGGGATCGCAAAAGCGATGAAGACCGTGGCGGACACGCGGACGATGCCGGTACCTGCCCATCTTCAGGACAAGCACTACAAAGGTGCGGAGAAGCTCGGCCATGGTCTCGGCTACAAGTATGCCCACGACTACCCGAACCACTATGTCACCCAGCAGTACCTGCCGGATGGAATGGTGGGAATGCGGTTCTATGAGCCGTCGGAGAACGGGTATGAGAAGAAGATCCGGGAGCACATGGAGTTTATAAAGAGGGAAGCCGGGGAAATAGAATAAAGAATTTTGTGAAATAATTTGATGAGTTGTCTGAGTGCTGTATATGCGGTAAGACAATTAAGCTGTAGATGTTGCAGGCGATAAAGAAAGAGGGAACTGTGCAGATGCTTCGTATTCCAAATCTGTAAAATTCCCTCTTTCTTTTTTGTAATGTGTGCGTTATAATGAAGTATACTGATCCTCCGATATTGCGTAATTGCGGTGATCCCATCGGAGAAGAGTTTCAAATCTAATGGTTCAAAGGCAGCCGGTCCGGGGACGGAGAGGCTGTTACAATCTTTTATGATTCCCAACGAGACGATAAAACCGGAATAAGAATGAAGGAGTATCCATTATGCGTGAAAAATTAGCGACATTACCGCTGACTCAGTTAAAAGAGCTGGCAAAGAGCCAGGGAATCAAGAATATCAGCGGCTTACGAAAAGCAGAATTAATTGACCGTCTCTGCGAGACAGCGGAGAGCGCCGACAGCAAAAAGGCAGCGGCGGGAAACAGTGAAAATAGAGAAAGTACAGCAGTGCCGACACAGGGGACAGCTGCAGAGGCAGCAGTTTCTGGAAACGGTTTTGGAAGCGCGAAAACGGAGAGCGCGGCACCGGAGAGAGTGTCTGCGGCATCAGATCGTGCGGACCGTCAGGAACATACAGGACGCCAGGAGAGAAATGAACGCTATGAGAGATCTGATCGTCAGGATCGCGGCGAGCGCCAGATGAGAAATGACCGCCAGGGCGGATTCCAGAGCCGCCAGAACAACTATAGAGAACGCCAGAATAATTACCAGGACCGTCAGGGCAGCTATCAGAACCGTCAGAACAGTTACCAGGAGCGCCAGAACGGCAGTTATCAGGACAGACAGAACAGCCAGTCCGCAAGCCAGGATGCACAGACACAGGGCATTTCCTATCAGGAACGCCAGGGCCAGAACAGTGTCCAGGACGCCCAGGGCATCCAGGAAAGCACAAGAACCTACCAGGCAGGTTACCAGACAAGAAACCAGGGAACTCAGAGCTACACTGCGGACCCGAAGAACGACCTCCAGGACCTTGACAGCGGCATCGAGGCAAACGGAATCCTGGAAGTTATGCCGGATGGCTTCGGATTTATCCGCTGCGAGAACTTCCTCCCGGGCGACAACGACGTCTATGTAGCGCCGTCCCAGATCCGCCGCTTCAATATGAAGACCGGTGATATCATCCGTGGAAGCCGCAGAGTGAAATCCGCAACTGAGAAATTTGCGGCACTCCTCTATGTGAAGACGATCAACGGCTACCCGACAAGTGTCGTGGAACGCCGCCCGAACTTTGAGGACCTGACCCCGATCTTCCCGAACCAGAGATTGAATCTGGAAGTCAGAGGCGGAAAAAATACGACGGCCATGAGAGTCATGGACCTTCTCGCACCCATCGGTAAAGGACAGCGTGGTCTTATCGTGTCCCCGCCGAAGGCAGGTAAGACGACCCTGTTAAAACAGGTGGCAAAAGCCGTGACGACAAATTATCCGGACATGCATATGATCATTCTCCTGATCGACGAGCGTCCGGAGGAAGTCACAGATATCAAGGAATCCGTTGTGGGACCGAACGTGGAAGTCATCTATTCCACCTTCGACGAGCTCCCGGAGCGCCATAAACGTGTTTCTGAGATGGTGATCGAGCGCGCGAGACGTCTTGTAGAGCATGGACGTGATGTGATGATCCTTCTGGATAGTATTACGAGACTCGCGAGAGCCTACAACCTCGTTGTTCCGCCCAGCGGACGTACACTTTCCGGCGGTCTTGATCCGGCTGCTCTCCACATGCCGAAGCGATTCTTCGGTGCGGCGAGAAACATGAGAGAGGGCGGAAGCCTGACGATCTTAGCGACAGCCCTTGTGGACACCGGAAGCCGTATGGATGACGTGATCTACGAGGAATTTAAGGGAACCGGCAACATGGAACTTGTGCTCGACAGAAAGCTTTCTGAGAAGAGGATCTTCCCGGCTATCGATATCTTAAAGTCTGGCACGAGACGTGATGACCTCCTGCTCACAAGCGAGGAGGCGGAAGCTGTGGATATCGTCCGCAAGGCGACAAACTCCATGAAAGCAGAAGAGTCTGTGGAGAAGATCCTGGACATGTTCGCACGCACAAGGACGAACAGAGAATTCGTGGAAATGACAAAAAAGACACGGTTTATATGATCATCAGCGGTGAACTGCGCGGCAATCCTGCAGATTTGCCAAACAGGCACAAATTAAGAAATTGCGCAGGAAACTGCAGTTATATCTGCGCGAATACCCGGCTGGCAGGAATGATCTGCCGGGTTAGATAGGAGAACAAGCAGAATGGAAGAAACAGGAAAAAATCCGATCCAGGTCGCAGAGCGCCTGTTCCAGGTGATCGAGCGTCTGGCGGAAAATGGTCCTATGGGGATCATGGATCTGAGCGCTGAGCTCGGATTTCATAAGAGCACGACGCACCGCCTCGTGACTTCCCTCCAGTACATGGGCTATATCCGTCAGGACGAGGAATCCTTAAAATATGCGCTGTCCTTAAAATTTCTGGAGATCGGAAGTAAGATCCTGGAACAGACGAACATGGCGTCCCTGATCCATCCGTCCCTCAAGAAGCTTTCGGAGCAGACCGGGGAGACGGTGCATCTGGTCCGCAGAGAGGGAACAGAAGCCGTGTATATCGATAAAGTGGAGTCCACAGTCAGCTCGATCCGCATGGTGTCGAGAGTCGGGAGCCGGATTCCGTTATACTGCTCCGGTGTCGGCAAAGCGCTGCTTGCGGAATTGCCGGATCCTGAGATAGAAGATATCTGGAACAGTTCTGAGATTACCTCCCTGACACCATATACAGTGACGAGGCTGTCAGATCTCATGGAGCGGATCCGCGGGGTGCGGGAAGCCGGATACGCGATGGACGATGAGGAGAACGAGGAAGGTGTACGCTGTATTGCGGTCAGCATTCCGGACTATCATAAAGAGCCGGTCTATGCCCTCAGCATCTCCGCCCCTGTAAGCCGCATGACCGATGCCCGGATCGCGGAGCTTTCCGCGGATGTGCTGACGTTTAAGAAAGATCTGGAGAAGACACTGGGATTTTCCAGAAGTTGAGAATAATGGTGCAGGCAGCAGATAGTTACTGGACACAGGCAGGAATTTTCTGAACTGAAAATTCCGTACAATACAGTGGTGGCAGTGGATTCTGCTGATTTGGAATAAACATATGTTGGGATATTGCAAATAAAAAATACATATGATATAATGCCGTTAGGCAAAGAAAGTATCAGATTCAAAGGACAAAAAAGAATGAACCCCTCAGTACCGCTAATACTGAGGGGTTCTTCTTATTTTTTTATGGTGGATAAGAAACCACCAGGTTAGTGTTGCCCTACTTGTCTCGGTCTAACCATTTGATGATGTAGTGGCAGGCTACACCAGCCGCACAGGAGACAAGAAACGAAAGTATCAAATTCAAAAGACTCACCTCCTCCCGTTGCCGGGTATCGGTTGGACAACATAATAATTGTACGATAAAAGTGCTGATGAGGCAAGATTACATAAAACTATATTTATTGTAACTGTTCGGCACCGTTACCGTTTACGCCCCCCCAAAAAAATGTCAGAAACTCGGTACCTTCACAGTTAGTAATTTTTACTTTGATTTTACATTCACCGTATTGTATAATAAATATAATAAGAAGCGAGAAAAACACACCGAAAAAATATTTTAAAAGATGTCAAAAGCGGACATACAGGAGTGATGAGAATGCCGGAGAACGAAAAGACGAGACTTCAGAAATTTATGGGTGGAGGAAAACAGGGATATCAGATCGCGTTCCAGATGGCATGGCCCGCGGTGATGGAGTCCTTTTTTATTGCCCTGGCGGGCATGGTGGACTCGCTGATGGTGAGCTCCATCGGCGCCTACGCGGTGGCGGCGGTAGGTCTGACAACACAGCCGAAATTCATTGGTCTGTGCATCTTTATCGCCATGAACGTGTCCGTATCCGCCCTGGTGGCGAGACGACGCGGGGAAAAAGACCGGACCGGTGCGAACCAGGTCCTCCTGATGGCGCTGATCTTTACCGTTGTTGTCGGAATCCTGATCAGCATAGCGGCGGTGGTCTTTGCGGAACCGATCATCCGCTTCTGTGGTGCCAACGAGGACACCCAGGAGAGCGCGGTCCTGTATTTCCGGATCATCATGGGCGGCATGATCTTCAATATCATTTCCATGGCGATCAACGCCTCCCAGCGCGGTGCCGGAAACACGAAGATCGCCATGCGTACCAACGTGACTTCCAATGTGGTCAATATGATCGGAAATTATCTCCTGATCCAGGGGCATCTTGGCTTTCCGGCAATGGGAATCGCGGGTGCGGCGCTGGCGACTGTATTTGGAACCGTGGTTGCCTGCATTATGAGTATCTGTTCCCTGATCCCGAAGGATAATTTTGTCAGTGTTCCCTACATTATAAAAGAACGTGTCCGTGTTACTCTTGAACCGGTGAAGAGTATGGCGAAGATCGCTTCCAGTGTTTTTATCGAGCAGGTGTTCATGCGGACCGGCTTCCTGCTGGTATCGATCATGGCGGCGAGACTCGGCACCTCGGCTTACGCGGCACATCAGGTTGCCATGAATGTCATGAACCTGTCATTCTCATTTGGCGACGGCATGCAGGTGGCCGCTGTGGCGCTCTGCGGACGAAGCCTTGGGGAGAAGCGCCCGGATCAGGCTGTCATGTACGGAACGATCTGCCAGAGGATAGGAAACATGATCTCCATCGTGCTGTCGATCTTGTATCTGCTGTTAGGAAACTGGTATTTCCACCTGTACTTTGTCGAGGAGGATATTATCGCCATGGGTGCCCGGATCATGCAGGTCATGACTGTGATCGTGCTGTTGCAGATCTCTCAGGTCATCTATATGGGATGCCTCAGGGGCGCGGGAGATGTCCTGTTTACCACCTGCGCGTCAACGCTCAGCATCACCATCGTCCGCCCATCCTGTGCGTATCTCTTCTGCTATGTGCTGGAGATCGGAGTTGTCGGTATCTGGCTCGGAATCGTGTGCGACCAGATCGTGAGAGTGTGTCTGACGAACTGGAGATTTAAGAGCGGAAAGTGGACGAAAATAAAGATATAGCGTGCGCAGCGGAAAAACAAGCGGCGCCTCTGGCGACATTTGTTTTTCCTGCGCCGCTAACGAGCAAACCGTCTGCGAAGCAGACAAAAGAGCGCGAAGCGCGTGTTTGCGAGTGAGCGATTCGACTTAATGAATCAACACCTTAAAAACTAAAAGAGCCATATGCCCCGAAAACTGGTCATTCCAGTTCCGGTCGCATATAGCTCTTTTTTATGTAATAGGTTTATGTAATAAGAAATTCCGAGGAATTCCCTATTACACAAAAGGCACTAACGTGCCAATGATGCGCATATTAGTTGCCGCACTCAATACTGATCGCGTTAAACATGTCAAGGATATCATCCACCTTCGTGTTCGCCTTTTCCTCGCCTTTCTTATCCATGACCGCATGCCCCTGATGCATCATCAGAAGACGGTTTCCGTACTCTACAGCGAACCGGAGATTATGTGTGACCATAATGGTCGTCAGATGCTTTTCCGCAACGATCTTTCCAGTCAGTTCCATAATAATATCTGCCGTCTTCGGGTCGAGGGCGGCCGTGTGCTCATCAAGGATCAGAAATTCGATGGGAGTCATGGTTGACATTAAAAGAGCCATCGCCTGACGCTGTCCACCGGAGAGAACACCGACTTTTACACCCAGTTTATCTTCAAGACCGAGACCAAGGATTTTCAACTGGTCGCGGTAGAAGTCAATGCGGGCCTTATTTGTTCCTGGGAGAAGATTGAACGGCTTTCCCTTATTGTCCGCGAGAGCCATATTCTCGAGGATCGTCATATTCGGACAGGTTCCCATCGCCGGGTGCTGGTAGACACGGCCGATGCGGCGCTGGCGCTTGTACTCCGGCATTTTTGTGATATCGGTTCCGCCCATGACGATGGTGCCGGAATCCACCGGAATGCTGCCGCAGATCAGGTTTAACATGGAAGTTTTACCGGATCCGTTGCTGCCGACAACGGAAACAAACTCGCCGTCATCAATGCTGAGGTTGAAATCGTTAAAGAGGCACATTTCATTTACAGTGCCTGCGTTGTAATATTTACTGATGTTTTTTAACTCAAGCATGGTGTGCCCCCTTTCTCTTCATGGAATCACTGACGATCAGGATCAGGAGAAGAATTGCCGCAGTGATAAGTTTCAGGTCGGTCGCCTTTACGATCCGCATGGAAATAACGAAAGCGACACATGCCTTATAGAGAATTGCGCCTGCGATGACAGCGGTGGTCGCCTTCAGCTTTCCGAAGCGGTGGAACAGCTGTGTTCCGAGAATCACGCTTGCGAGACCGAAGACCATGGTTCCGGTTCCGATGGAGATGTCGAAGAACGCCTGCTTCTGGGCGAGAACTCCGCCTGCAAGAGCAGCGAATCCGTTAGCGATCGCAAGGCCGATGATCTTTACACGACCTTTGTCCTCCGCAAGAGAAGTAACCAGAGCGTCATTGTCGCCGGCTGCCCGGAGAAGATATCCGGATCTCGTATTTAAGTACCAGTCGAGAACGAACTTGCAGATCAGGGCGATCACTGCCAGGATGATCACAACGATATATGGTCTTACGGTTGCCGGAAGACTGTTTCTGGTCCACTCGTTGTCAAAGATCGTATCCTGGGACAGGAACGGAAGGTTTGCCTTCATTCCGGCGATCCTTAAGTTTACGGAGTAGAGTGCTGTCATGACAATGATACCGGAAAACAGGTCGCGGACCTTACATTTTACATGAATGACACCGGTCACGCATCCGGCGATAACACCCGCAAAGAAGGAGAGCGGAAGCGCCCACACCGGGGAAACTCCTTTCACGATCAGTCCCGCGGTCAGCGCTGCGCCCAGAGGGAAAGTTCCGTCAACCGACAGATCCGGGAAGTCCAGGATCTTGTAGGTGATGTAAACGCCCAGGGCCATGATCGCGTAGATCAGCCCTTCCTCAAAGATTCCTAATAAGATTGCCATGATATCCTCCGAAAATCAGTAACAGGGAGAAGATCCGCTGTTATATGTTGCTGCAAAGTCCGGCAGAAGCGGAAAATCGCTTTGCCGGACCATGATTGTTTATGTTGCCGATCATCCGACTTCCTTATTAAAAGTGGATGAAATTTATTGAACTACTGTGTGATCTCAGTGAATAACTCTTTTGCGTTGGAAGCAAGATCCTCCGGGAATGTGATTCCAAGATCCTCAGCGACTTTGGAGTTTCCGTAGAAAGCAGCAGCCTCGATCACCTCGAAGTTCAGTTCACTTGCCTTCTTTTCGCCCTTTAAAACTTCTGCAGCCATGCGTCCTGTCTGCTTTCCAAGATCTACATAGTCAAGTCCCATAGCAGCGAGGCAGCCGATCTTGACCTGCTCGATCTCACTTCCGAATACCGGGATGTTTTTCGCATTTGCTTTGGAAAGAATTAACGGAAGGGAGGCAACGACGGTGTTGTCTGTTAAGTTGTTTAAGCAGTCGACCTGCTCTAAGAGGCTGTCTGCAGCGAGCGGGATGTCTGCTGTGGAGGAAACACCGGACTCAACGATCTCGAAACCGTAGTCAGCAGCTTTTTCCTTGTATTCAGCCAGAGTGGAAGCGGAGTTTACTTCGCTTGTTGTATACATGATTCCGATCTTTTTCGCATCCGGAAGGATCGCGCGGATCATTTCGAGCTGCTGCTCGACCGGAAGCTTGTCGCTGGTACCTGTCACTTCGCCAACCGGAGTTCCGTCAGCGTTTGCGAGCTCAGCTGCGACCGGATCCGTAACGGCTGTGTAGATGACCGGGATGTCGTTCTTTCTGCCGACACTGTATGCGCTCTGTGCGCTCGGTGTCGCGATCGCGCAGATGAGATCCACCTTCTGTCCGGCGAAGTTTGTACTGATCTGTGCCGCTAACCCTGGGTCAGCCTGCGCGTTCTCCTCCAATACGGTAAGGTTCTTTCCTTCAACGATACCGTTCTCTGCGAGCCCCTCAAGGAAGCCTTCACGGCAGTTGTCGAGAGAACCGTGTACTGCGAACTGGTTGATGCCGATAGTGTAGGAACCGTCTGCAAGAGCTGTATCTGCTGCGTCTGTGGATTCAGCCGTTGTTGTAGCGGTAGCCTCTGTTGCAGCGGCTGTTGTCTCAGCTGCTGTTGTGGTGGAAGCTGTGTTAGAAGAGCAGCCTGCAAGGAGTGCTGCGGTGAAGGTTGCTGCGATGATTGCTTTGATGGATTTTTTCATAATTTTGTTCTCCTCTTCTACTTTTGATAAAGATGTTTTGCGGCTGCGGCAGGTCCTGCTGCGGTGACTGCCGTTTGGCCGAGTAGTTGTTGGAGGTGTGGAGCGAAGGTTTTTGAGGATCGGGCTGTTGTCCGGTGCAGAGCACTTATTTTTGTATAAAAAAAATCCCAAGTATCAGATATCGATTTAAAATCTGATGCTTGAGACGAATTTCATATCCGCGGTGCCACTCAATTTGACCTTTCGGTCCGCTTTTTTCGTATACCAACATATACGCCGCTCTCTTAACGACTGCGGTAGCCGTCAGTCCATACTAAAATTCAGGACTGCCCTCGAAAGTCCATTCCATTTCCAGTGCCATACTGCAATCCCACCGCCTGCAGCTCTCTGTGAAAACACGATCGAAAATGTACTCCTCTTTCTCAACGGTTTTTCTTGTTTGGTTATGGGTATCATAGTACGAAACGGATTGTTTGTCAAGAAGAACAATAAAAAAAGTTTGGAAACCTGCAAACTCCGCCAGACAGAAAGAAAAATGGTAATTTCTAAAAAAAATATAACATTTCAGAAACTTCCATAAATTCCATTGACTTTCAATGTTTCCTGATATAGGATAAATATCACACGAGATGACAGGGTGTCATCTTGCGCAGATCTTCAGAAAACAAAGCATGTAAAAGGCAGAAAAAGTAACAGCAGAGCTCAGATGCGATGAAAAGCGTTACAGAAAAATGAAAATCAAGGAGGCAGACGTATGGGGACAAAAGACGGCGGAAAAAAGCCGAACCCGAATGATCTCAATTCATTTAAGGGATTTTTCTATTATATGATCATAATTCTGGTCATGACGGTCCTGTTAAACGGAATCGTATTCCCGTCCACACTGAAAAGCCAGGTAAAGGAAGTCGGCTACAACGAATTCCTGACCATGGTGGACAACGGGCAGGTCACACAGGTGGAAAAAGATGATGCGAACGGTGAGATCGTATTTATCACAAAAGACAGCAATGGAAAACAGCAGGTCTACAAGACAGGACTCTGGGATGACCCGGACCTGACAGAACGGTTATACAGTAAGGGAGTGACCTTCGACAAGGTGATCCCGCAGAAGGAATCCGCTATTATGGCATTCTTCACAAACTGGATCCTTCCGTTCGTGATCATGATCGGACTCGGGCAGATCTTAAGCCGCAGCATGGCGAAGCGCATGGGCGGAAACGCGATGACATTCGGAAAGTCCAACGCGAAGATCTACGCGGAGAGCGAGACCGGCGTGACATTTGCGGATGTTGCAGGTGAGGAAGAGGCGAAGGACGCTTTAAAGGAGATCGTTGATTTCCTTCATGACCCGAAAAAATATTCCGATATCGGTGCCACACTTCCGAAGGGCGCACTTCTCGTAGGCCCTCCAGGAACAGGTAAAACATTACTTGCAAAGGCTGTTGCCGGTGAGGCGCACGTTCCGTTCTTCTCGATCTCCGGCTCTGAGTTCGTTGAGATGTTCGTCGGCATGGGTGCCGCGAAGGTCCGGGACCTCTTCAAGCAGGCAAATGAGAAAGCTCCGTGTATCGTCTTTATCGATGAGATCGATACCATCGGTAAAAAGCGTGACGGAAGCGGCATGGGCGGAAATGACGAGCGCGAGCAGACCCTGAACCAGCTGCTTACAGAAATGGATGGATTCGACGGACGAAAGGGTGTTGTGATCCTGGCGGCTACAAACCGTCCGGAGACCCTTGATAAAGCCCTCTTGAGACCGGGCCGTTTCGACAGAAGAATTCCGGTGGAGCTTCCGGATCTCAAAGGCCGTGAGGCGATCCTGCGGGTACATGGAAAAGACGTCAAGATGGATGAGTCCGTTGACTTTAACGCCATCGCGAGAGCGACTGTCGGTGCCAGCGGTGCCGAGCTTGCGAACATTATCAACGAGGGCGCGCTCCGTGCCGTCCGCATGGGACGCCGCGTCGTATCCCAGGCTGACCTGGAGGAGAGCGTTGAGACCGTTATCGCCGGTTACCAGAAGAAAAACGCGTCCGTATCTGAGAATGAACGCCGGATCGTCGCTTACCACGAGATCGGCCACGCCCTGGTGGCTGCGTGCCAGAGCAATTCCGCTCCGGTACACAAAATCACAATTATTCCGAGAACATCGGGTGCTCTCGGCTATACGATGCAGGTGGAGGACGGTGAGCGCCTTCTTATGAGTAAGGAGGAGGCACTTAACAAGATCGCCACATTGACCGGCGGACGTGCGGCTGAGGAATTCATGTTCCACTCCATCACGACCGGTGCATCCAACGATATCGAGCAGGCCACAAAGCTTGCCCGCGCCATGGTGACCCGTTACGGTATGAGCGACCAGTTCGGTATGGTTGCCCTTGAGACCGTGACGAACCAGTACCTTGGCGGAGACACCTCCCTTGCATGCTCACCGGAGACAGCGAAAGCCATTGATGACGAGGTGATCGCTACCGTGAAGGCACAGTACGGGAAGGCAATGGGAATCTTAAGAGACCATGCAGCAAAATTAAACGAGCTCGCTGGATATCTTCTCGAAAAGGAGACGATCACAGGGGAAGAATTTATGGAGATCCTGAACCGGTAAAAGCAGTATATCAATGTGAGAAGACTCAGAGACCATGTAAAGTGGCTGCTCTGAGTCTTTTTTCTTTTTGAAAAAGAAACAGGCATTGGGCTGACGATGTGAAATCTCGATTGTGTGCACCGGAAACCTATGTTAAAATGAAGGTAGAAATTTAGCTGTTGGGCTTAAAATACAAAATTAAAATGACCTGAAAAGAGGAATACCGACAGGAGGAACAACGGATGAAACAGAGATATTGTCCATACTGCGACCAGAAAATGACATCGGGTCTATACTGCAGCGGATGCAAAAGGATCGTGTGGCATCCATATATGCAGGATGTGGATTACTATTTAAATGAGAGACATCCGCAGCATGAGTCAGACTGCCTGTACCATGATGGCGGAAGCGAATACCCTGGAAGCAGCGCGTCCGGCACAGATTCGTACACGGGCACATTTAAAGGGAATGGGACATCGACCAGAATACAGGGCGGAAAGAAAAAGACAAACCAGGAGAAGAAGACAGCGGATCCATTCCGGAATATGGGAAACCGGACGGCGGGACAGCGGAATGCGTTTGAGCATATGAAGAGCCAGCTTGAACAGTACCGCGGTCAGGCAGACACCTTCCAGAGCGGAACTCACAGTAGCCAGTCTGCGAAGAACATCATGGACCGTGTAAACTCCGAGCGGGGACGGAAGAAGCCGTTTACCGGCGTCCTGATCGTCGTGATCATCTGGCTGGTATTTTCCATCGGCGGAAATCTGCTGTTCATGATCAGGCACGCGGTCCGGGAGGCGATATACGGAGTCGAGGACATTTTCAATTCGTCCGGCGACGATCTCTGGTCCTCTGCCGATTCCAACGCTGAGGAGGTTCTTGGGGAGGGTGAGCTCTCCGCCGAGGAGGTGCGGGCCATTGGAGTAAACTGCACGAATTACGGCCACTATGATGCCCAGCTTGCGGATGTGACGGCCGCCCTGGAACGGCTCCTGCCGCAGTATGGATTTTCTGAGTGGTCGATGGAGGACACATACAGCTACAACTATGCTTCGGACGATATGAGCTGGTACAACACAGATCAGGCCTATTATCTGAACCGTGACGGGGAGTATGTGGGAAGTATTACGATCTACGCCGACACGGCAACGGATGATCTCCATGGGATCGGTGCCTACAGCAGCGATGAGGAGGCATTCTACCAGATCGTGGATGTGCTGGAAGCCGCATTCCAGGAATTCGGCTATCTGGATACGGATCTAAGCGGACAGGAGATATACCAGGAACTGATCAATACCGAGGACATGATCGTCAGTAAGACAGATGACAGCGTCAGCGGATTTACCACAGCCTATGGACCGGAGATTCTTGCAGGGAAAGAGAGCCCGTCAGGGGATGATTTCTACTCGATCCAGATGTACGCGCCGGGATATTACACAAGCGTAGAGTAGAATAGTAAAAATTATATAGAACTGATAAAAAGGTGTGCTGCAGGATTATCTGAAAGATTCTGAAGCACACCTTTTATCTCAGTCGAGAAGACTCCCACCTCTTCAGGTGGTGAGTCATAACAAATTAGTCTCAGTGGGAGTCAGGTCTCCGACTGAGACAAACGCTCCGCGAGGATGCGCAGTGATTCTGTAAAGAATATGTCAGCTTGCGCTGACCAGAATCACGCGCCAGGTCTCACGGACGTTCGACTTGAATTCATTCCGAATAAAATTCCCATCAGAAGGAAAAATGTCCAGAAAAACTTTGTAAAAAAGTGCTTGACAGATTGACAACCCCATGGTAGTATGAAATGTGCACTATTGTGGTATCATGTGCATATGGTACCAGTATGCCCAAAATTGGCTATTGATTATAGAGAAAGAAAACAGGGGTGAAACGTCAAATGGAGAAAAGCAGAATGCGTCCGGTGCCGGCCGGCAAGAGCGTAAGAATGAGCTTCTCAAGACAGAAAGAAGTTCTTGAGATGCCGAACCTGATCGAGATCCAGAAGGATTCTTATCAGTGGTTCCTCGACGAGGGCCTGAAAGAGGTCTTTGACGATATCTCTCCGATCGCTGACTTTGCTGGCCATCTGAGCCTGGAGTTTGTAGACTTCACGCTTTGCAAAGATGACATCAAATATACGATCGAAGAGTGCAAAGAGCGCGATGCGACTTACGCGGCACCTTTGAAAGTTAAGGTGAGACTCTGCAACAAAGATAAAGATGAAATCAATGAACATGAGATTTTCATGGGCGATCTGCCGTTAATGACAGATACCGGCTCCTTCGTTATTAACGGTGCCGAGCGTGTTATCGTCAGCCAGTTGGTACGTTCCCCAGGTATATATTATGGAATCGATCATGATAAGATCGGTAAGGAATTATACTCCTGTACTGTGATCCCGAACCGTGGAGCATGGTTAGAGTATGAGACTGATTCCAACGACGTGTTCTATGTCCGCGTAGACCGTACAAGAAAGGTCCCGGTTACAGTCCTGATCCGTGCGCTCGGATATGGAACAAACGCCGAGATCATCGACCTCTTCGGTGAAGAGCCGAAGCTTCTTGCAAGCTTTGGAAAAGATACATCCGACAACTATCAGGATGGTCTCCTTGAATTATATAAGAAGATCCGTCCGGGCGAGCCGCTGTCCGTTGACAGTGCTGAGAGCCTGTTAAATGGTATGTTCTTCGACCCGAGAAGATACGATCTCGCGAAGGTCGGAAGATATAAATTCAACAAGAAGCTCCACATGAAGAACCGTATCGTAGGACAGATTCCGTCCGAGGATATCGTCGATACATCTACAGGTGAGATCCTTGCTGAAGCAGGAAAGGCAATCACAAAAGATCAGGCAATCGCGATCCAGAACGCAGCGATCCCGTACGTATGGATCCAGACTGAGGAACGCGTAGAGAAGGTTCTCTCCAACCTCATGGTAGACCTTTCCGCATACGTAACATTTAATCCGGAAGAAGTAGGTATTACAGAATTAGTATACTACCCGGTATTAAAAGAGATTCTGGAAAAAGCAGGGGATGATGAGGAAGAGTTAAAAGCAGAACTTCGCCGCAACATCCACGAGCTCGTTCCGAAGTGCATCACGAAGGAAGATATCCTTGCTTCCATCAACTACAATATGCACCTTGAGTACGGCATCGGCGTAAAAGATGATATCGATCATCTTGGAAACCGTCGTATCCGTGCGGTCGGTGAGCTGCTTCAGAACCAGTACCGCATCGGTCTCTCCAGAATGGAGCGTGTGGTACGCGAAAGAATGACAACACAGGACATCGACGGAATCACTCCGCAGTCCCTGATCAATATCAAACCGGTAACCGCAGCAGTGAAGGAGTTCTTCGGAAGCTCCCAGTTATCCCAGTTCATGGATCAGAACAACCCGTTATCCGAGCTTACGCATAAGAGACGTCTCTCCGCGTTAGGACCGGGCGGTCTGTCCAGAGAGCGTGCGGGATTCGAGGTTCGAGATGTACACTACACCCACTACGGTCGTATGTGTCCGGTCGAGACTCCTGAGGGACCGAACATCGGTCTGATCAACTCCCTTGCAAGCTATGCGAAGGTAAACCAGTACGGTTTCGTTGAGGCTCCGTACCGTGTCGTAGATAAGACTGATCCGGCAAACCCGCGTGTTACCGATGAAGTCGTTTATATGACTGCGGACGAAGAGGATAACTACATCGTAGCACAGGCGAACGAGCCGCTCGATGAGGAAGGCCACTTCATCCACAATAACGTATCCGGTCGTTTCCGTGAGGAGACTTCCTCCTTCCAGAAGAGACAGATCGATTTAATGGACGTATCCCCGAGAATGGTATTCTCTGTCGCTACCTCCATGATCCCGTTCTTACAGAACGATGACGCGAACCGTGCCCTGATGGGATCCAACATGCAGCGTCAGGCTGTACCGCTTCTTTCCACAGAAGCTCCGGTTGTTGGTACCGGTATCGAGGGCAAAGCTGCCGTTGACTCCGGTGTCTGCGTTGTTGCAAAGAATGCCGGCGTTGTTGAGCGCTCCGCGTCCAATGAGATCGTGATCAAGAGAGATTCTGACGGAAACCGTGATGTTTACCGTCTGATCAAGTTCTCACGAAGCAACCAGTCCAACAGCTACAACCAGAAGCCGATCGTTTACAAGGGTGACCATGTAGAGAAGGGCGAGGTTATCGCAGACGGACCGTCCACAAAGGATGGAGAGATCGCACTTGGTAAGAACCCGCTGATCGGATTCATGACCTGGGAAGGTTACAACTACGAGGATGCGGTTCTCTTAAGCGAAAAACTCGTTATGAACGATGTATACACATCTGTTCATATTGAAGAATATGAATGCGAATCCCGTGACACCAAGTTAGGACCGGAAGAGATCACAAGAGACGTTCCGGGTGTTGGTGAGGACGCATTAAAAGATCTGGATGAGAGAGGAATCATCCGCATCGGCGCTGAGGTACGTGCCGGTGATATCTTAGTCGGAAAGGTAACCCCGAAGGGAGAAACCGAGCTGACAGCAGAAGAGAGACTTCTCCGCGCGATCTTCGGTGAGAAGGCAAGAGAAGTCCGCGACACATCCTTAAAAGTACCGCACGGTGCATATGGAACTATCATCGACGCGAAACTCTTCACAAGAGAGAACGGCGACGAGCTTGCTCCTGGCGTAAATGAGACTGTCCGTATTTACATCGCTCAGAAACGTAAGATCTCTGTCGGTGATAAGATGGCCGGCCGTCATGGTAACAAGGGTGTTGTCTCCCGTGTACTTCCGGTAGAGGATATGCCGTTCCTTCCGAATGGCCGTCCGCTCGATATCGTATTAAACCCGTTAGGCGTGCCGTCCCGAATGAACATCGGACAGGTCCTCGAGATCCACTTAAGCCTTGCTGCGAAGGCGCTCGGCTTTAACGTTTCCACACCGGTATTCGATGGCGCGGACGAGAACGATATCCAGGATACACTGGAGCTTGCAAATGATTATGTAAATATGGAATGGGATGCATTCCAGGAGAAGTATAAGGATATCCTTCGTCCGGATGCGATGGAATACCTCGGCGAGCACCTTGACCATCGTGCTCTCTGGAAAGGCGTTCCGATCAGCCGTACCGGTAAGGTACAGCTCCGTGACGGACGTACAGGTGAATACTTCGATGGTCCGACTACGATCGGACACATGCACTACCTGAAACTGCATCACCTGGTTGATGATAAGATCCATGCCCGTTCCACAGGTCCATACGCACTGGTAACACAGCAGCCGTTAGGTGGTAAAGCACAGTTCGGCGGACAGCGTTTCGGTGAGATGGAGGTTTGGGCTCTTGAGGCTTACGGTGCGGCTTACACCCTTCAGGAGATCCTGACTGTGAAGTCCGATGACGTTGTAGGACGTGTAAAGACCTACGAGGCGATCATCAAGGGCGAGAACATTCCGGAGCCGGGTATTCCGGAGTCCTTCAAGGTACTCTTAAAAGAGTTACAGTCTCTCGGACTGGACGTAAGAGTGCTGCGTGACAACGGTGAAGAGGTCGATATGTCTGAGAACATCGACTACTCCGATACCAACTATGACCTTCGTTCCATCATCGAGGGAGACCGCCGTTACAACGATAAGGAAGACTTATCCGACTATGGATTCCAGAAACAGGAATTCAAGGGCGACGAGCTCGTTAATGTGGAAGAAGATGACTATACAAACGACGGTGCCAAAGACGACTATGTCGATGACGATTATACCGAGGATGACGACAAATAATTAGAAGGGAGTACCGTTCATGCCTGAGACAAATGAAACTTATCAGCCGATGACATTTGACGCGATCCGTATCGGACTTGCCTCTTCGGAAAAGATTCTGGAATGGTCCCATGGTGAGGTTAAGAAACCGGAGACCATCAACTACAGAACCTTAAAGCCGGAGAAAGACGGTCTGTACTGTGAGAGAATCTTTGGACCGACCAAGGACTGGGAGTGTCATTGTGGTAAATACAAGAAAATCAGATATAAAGGTGTTATCTGTGACCGCTGCGGCGTTGAGGTAACAAAATCCAGCGTCCGCCGTGAGCGTATCGGACACATCGCGCTTGCCGCTCCGGTATCCCATATCTGGTATTTTAAAGGTATTCCGAGCCGTATGGGCCTGATCCTGGATATCTCTCCGAGAGTCCTCGAGAAAGTCCTGTACTTCGCTTCCTATATCGTTCTGGATGCCGGAAATACCGGCCTTCAGTTAAAGCAGGTCCTTTCTGAGAAAGAGTACCGCGATGCTGTTGAAAAGTATGGCTACGGCACATTCCGTGTGGGAATGGGTGCTGAGGCTGTTCAGGAACTTTTAAAGAATATCGATCTGGATAAAGACTCCGAAGAGCTTAGAAAAGCTCTTCAGGAGGCATCCGGACAGAAGAGAGCGAGAATCATCAAACGCCTTGAGGTCGTAGATGCATTCCGCAGCTCCGGAAACAGACCGGAGTGGATGATCATGAACGTGATCCCGGTTATCCCGCCGGATATCCGTCCGATGGTACAGCTTGACGGCGGACGTTTCGCGACATCCGACTTAAACGACTTATACAGAAGAATCATCAACCGTAACAACCGTCTTGCAAGACTTCTTGAACTCGGTGCTCCGGATATCATTGTCCGCAACGAGAAGAGAATGCTTCAGGAGGCCGTTGATGCCCTGATCGATAACGGCAGACGCGGCAGACCGGTTACAGGTCCTGGAAACCGTGCGTTAAAGTCCCTTTCCGATATGTTAAAGGGTAAACAGGGACGTTTCCGTCAGAACCTCCTCGGTAAACGAGTTGACTATTCCGGACGTTCTGTTATCGTCGTTGGACCGGAACTTAAGATCTACCAGTGCGGTCTTCCGAAGGAGATGGCGATCGAGCTCTTTAAACCGTTCGTTATGAAGGAACTCGTCGCTAACGGAACAGCACATAACATTAAGAACGCGAAGAAGATGGTTGAGCGCCTCCAGACAGAGGTCTGGGACGTACTTGAGGATGTAATCAAAGAGCATCCGGTTATGCTAAACCGTGCCCCTACTCTTCACCGTCTTGGTATTCAGGCGTTCGAGCCGATCCTTGTAGAAGGTAAGGCGATCAAGCTTCACCCGCTCGTTTGTACCGCATTCAACGCGGACTTCGACGGAGACCAGATGGCGGTTCACCTTCCGCTTACCATGGAAGCACAGGCAGAGTGCCGCTTCCTTCTTCTCTCCCCGAACAACCTGTTAAAGCCGTCCGATGGTGGTCCTGTAGCCGTTCCTTCCCAGGATATGGTCCTCGGTATCTACTATCTGACACAGGAGAGACCGGGCGCAAAGGGCGAGGGAATGTTCTTCAAGAGCCCGAACGAAGCACTTCTTGCATATGAGAACGGCGCCGTTACTCTTCACGCAAGAATCAAAGTCCGTGTGACAAAGACTCTTCCGGATGGAAGAACGATGACTGGTATCGTTGATACAACAGTTGGACGTATCCTCTTCAACGAGATCATCCCGCAGGATCTTGGATTTGTAGACAGAACGATCCCGGGCAACGAGTTAAAGCCGGAGATCGATTTCCTCGTAAAGAAGAAACAGTTAAAGCAGATCCTCGAGAAAGTCATCAATACACACGGAGCAATCCAGACAGCGATCACCCTGGACGATATCAAGGCGATCGGTTACAAGTACTCAACAAGAGCAGCTATGACCGTATCCATTTCCGATATGACTGTCCCGGCAACAAAGAAGCAGCTCCTCGCAGACGCAGAAGCTACCGTTGACCGTATCGCTAAGAACTTCCGCCGTGGTCTTATCACAGAGGAAGAGCGTTACAAAGAAGTTATCGATGTATGGAAAGCAACCGATGACCAGCTGACACATGACCTTCTGACAGGTCTTGATAAATACAACAACATCTTCATGATGGCGGACTCCGGAGCCCGTGGTTCCGATAAGCAGATCAAGCAGCTTGCCGGTATGCGAGGACTCATGGCGGATACGACCGGTCACACGATCGAACTCCCGATCAAGTCCAACTTCCGTGAAGGTCTTGACGTACTTGAGTACTTCATCTCCGCACATGGTGCGAGAAAAGGTATGTCCGATACCGCTCTTCGTACAGCCGACTCCGGTTACCTGACAAGACGTCTTGTTGACGTATCTCAGGATCTTATCATCCGTGAGACTGACTGCTGCGAAAGCAAGGGAACGATCCCGTACATGGAGATTGAGGGCTTTACGGACGGTAAAGAGACGATCGAGACTCTTCAGGAGAGATTGACAGGAAGATATATCGCAGAGACGATCACAGATCCGGATACCGGTGAGGTTGTTGTCAAAGCAAACCATATGTGTACACCGAAGCGTGCTGCAGCCGTGATCAAGGTTCTTGAGAAGCTCGGCAGAAACACGGTTAAGATCCGTACCGTATTGACATGTAAATGCCATATCGGTGTCTGCTCCAAGTGTTACGGCGCGAACATGGCGACAGGCCAGCCGGTACAGGTCGGAGAGGCTGTTGGTATCATTGCCGCGCAGTCCATTGGTGAGCCTGGTACACAGTTAACCATGCGTACATTCCACTCCGGCGGTGTTGCCGGCGGCGATATCACACAGGGTCTTCCTCGTGTC
>CABVBU010000041.1 GCA_902496665.1 uncultured Clostridium sp.
AATGGCATCGAAAACGTGACCGATTTCGATACCATTTGGGCATAAAGCAGGGCTGTCGCCCAGCAAAAAATATTTGCTAATGCGACAGCCCCTTTCTCAATTATACATATCTTATGTGATTCAAGACCTCTCCTGAATTCACAGGCTCGCTCCTATCTTTAAACAGTATGCCCCTTCGCCACATAAAATGGCTGTGTATCCGTTCCTTTCAGCTCCTGGCCAACCTCAATCGTCACATTCTTGTCTGTGACAACGTAATCCAGCCGTGCGCCTGCCTTCACCACCGTATCCTGCATCAGGACACTGTTTCTGATCTTTGCGCCCTTCGCGATCTTAACGCCTCGGAAGAGAACGCAGTTCTCCACATCTCCCTCGATCACGCAGCCATCAGCCACAAGGTTATTTTTTGTCTTACATCCGTTAATATATCTTGTCGGGTTGTCATCACGGATCTTTGTGTAGATCTGACCGCCGGTAAACAGCGCGTCCAGATTCTCATCATCGAGAAGTTTCATATTCTCATCGAAGTAGCTCTTTAAGCCGCAGATCCGCGCGTAATATCCATCATATTTATATCCGCGGATGTTGTACTTCTCAAGACGCGGCGCAAGGATATCACGCTCGAAGTAGGAATATCCACGTACAAACGCCGCATGGATCTTGTCGATCAGTGCTTCTCTATCCATAATATAAATATTCATGGAGAGGTTCTGTTTTCCGCACATTTCGGAATTCATAAAGATGCGTCTCACGCGTCCGTCATCAAGCTTTAACGTGTAATACATATCCCCGTGGGCACCTGCGCGGATCAGTTCCGCCGGAATCTCCTGCTCCGTGTAGGCAACCGTCACATCGGCACCACTCTCGATATGTTCCGCTAACATTGCGTTGAAATCAAAATCCACCGCGATATTGGCGTCCATCATGATCACATACTTTTCTTTTTTGCTTTTCAGATACGGAAGGATGCTCTCAAGTGCTTCGACGCGTCCGCTGTAGACCTTCATATTTTTCTCCGCGTACGGCGGGAAGATACTGAGTCCGCCGTTCTTTCTGAGAAGATCCCACTCACGGCCAGATCCAAGGTGATCCATCAGGGAATGGTAATTCTCACGGACCACGATGGAGATATTGCTGATTCCGCAGTTTGCGAGACTGGAAAGGAGGAAATCGATGATCCGGTAACGTCCCGCAAACGGGATCGATGCCATCAGGCGGTCACCCGCAAGCTCCGGCACCAGACTATCATAACTGTTTGGGAAAATAATACCGATCGCATTTGCATTGGAATTTACCATTGTTCTTCACCATCCTCCACATTTTTATTGACCATGGCGTTCGGGCCGATCTTTGCGCCCTTTCCGATGGTGATTCCGGAACCGATAGTCGCAACGCCGTGTTCTTCCCCCTTCGGCATGGATCCAACAACGGCATTTTCACCGATCACAACATTTTCCGCTACGATACAGTGTTCTACAACAGCTCCGGCCTTTATGACCGTTTTGCCCATGACAACGGCATCTTCGATCTTTGCTCCCTTTTCTACCCGGACACCGGAGAACAGGATCGAATGCTTAATACTTCCGTCGATCCGGCATCCGTCTGTGATCATGGAATTCTCAACGACTGCGTTGGAGCCGATCTTGTGACCGGTCATACCGCTGTTCCGGCTGTAGATCTTCCAGTTTTCATCAAAGATGTCGATCCCGCTGTGTTCCGGATCAAGAACCTCCATATTTGCTTCCCAGAGGGAGGAGATCGTTCCAACGTCCTTCCAATATCCCGCAAAGTGGTACGCGTACATCTTACGACCGTCTTTTAAGAGGTTCGGAATGATGTTGTTTCCGAAATCATTCTCGGAATTCGGGTCTGCCTCGTCCTCGATCAGGTACTTCTTTAAGATATCCCAGTTGAAGATATAGATTCCCATGGAAGCCAGATTCGACTTCGGGTTCTTCGGTTTCTCCTGAAACTCTGTGATCCGGTCGTCCCCGTCCGCAACCATCAGACCAAAGCGGGATGCCTCGTCCCACGGCACTTCCATAACCGCAACACTGAATTCCGCGCCTTTTTCCTTGTGGAAGCGCAGGAAATCACTGTAATCCTGCTTGCAGATCTGATCACCGGATAAGATGATCACATACTGCGGATCGTAGCGCTCGATAAACGGAATGTTCTGGTAGATTGCGTTTGCGGTTCCCTTATACCAGTCGGAACCGGATGCCTTCTGATACGGCGGCAGCACATGTACTCCGCCGTAAAGACGGTCGAGATCCCACGGCTGGCCGTTTCCGATATACTCATTCAGTACCATCGGCTGGTACTGGGTCAGAATTCCCACGGTATCAATTCCGGAGTTTACGCAGTTCGAGAGCGGAAAATCAATAATTCTGTATTTTCCGCCGAAAGGGACTGCCGGTTTTGCAAGCTTCTGTGTCAGAGCGTAGAGCCTGGAACCCTGGCCGCCTGCAAGAAGCATTGCGATCATTTCCTTAGCCATAATAATATCCCCCTGTTTTTTGGATACAGTCTCTCCGTGCAAAATGCACAACCATGTATTTCATTGGATTGTATAAATTATATCGCATTTTTGTCATTTTTGATAGTAGTTTTATGCAGTTTTACCATGTTTTTTACATGATCTATATATGTATTCTGCTTTTTAATCCTCTGTACCATTTAAGCTGTGCTTATGATCTGCTTGTTTTTTCTCAGCATGCATGCCCTTTTTCACTCCACGCAGGATTTCTGGCATCGGAAACTACGGCTGAAAAAAGCGCGGTCTCCGCAGGATCTTTAGTCCTGCAGAAACTGCGCCATAATATAATTGCTTACATCAAGTCCATAATCCGTCAGAACGAACCGGTCGCCCTGAAATGCCGCCGCTTTTTCCTTCACAAACGTTTCCATGAGCCCCGGATAGACGTCCTTCGCGGACACCCCGAACCTCCGCTCAAACTCCGAGAGGGACACCCCTGCTGTCATCCGGAGTCCCACATAGAAGAATTCCTCCTCCATGTCTTTCTTCGTGAGCTTTTCCACATCCGTAAACATCCCCGGCTTTTCTTCCAGATACTGCTTCATATCGGAATTGACCGCAAACCTACAGCCATCCATGTAGGAGGATGCCCCGAGTCCCAGTCCCAGATAGGGCACGCCTGTCCAGTAGCCGATATTGTGGCGGCACGCTCTCCCCGGCTTCGCGTAGTTTGAGATCTCGTACCGCTCATACCCACAATCCCGCAGAAACCGCTTCGTCTCGTGGTACATCTCCCTCTCGGAATCCTCGTCGGGAAGAAGCTTCCGTCCCTCTTCGCTCCCGTACTTCTCACCGAAAGGAGTTCCGTCCTCAATGATCAGGCTGTACGCCGAGATATGTTCTGGATTCAGGTCCGTGACCCGCTTTAAGGTGTCCTTCCAGGACTCGCGGGTCTGTCCCGGCAGCGCTGACATAAGGTCGATATTGATGTTCGTGAACCCGCACTCCCGGGCCAGATGGAAGCTCTCCAGGAATTCCTCCCAGGTATGGATCCGGCCAAGAAGCTTTAGCTCTCTGTCATTTGCCGATTGGAGTCCGAAGCTTAGGCGATTGATCCCGGCCCGCCTGTAATCTGTGAGTTTCTCCCTTGTCACGGTTCCAGGGTTCGCCTCCATAGAGATCTCCGCGCCTTCCGCCACATGAAACGCCTTCCGCACATATTCCATGATCCCGACGATCAGCGCTGAATCCGGCACAGACGGGGTTCCGCCGCCGATAAAGATCGTCTCTACCGGAATGTCCCCGTACTTTTTTCCCATGGCGTCAATATCTTCCCTGAGCCGCCTCGTGTACAGGTTCTGGGTCTCCTGGTCCGTCGTAAATGAAAGGAAATCACAGTAAGCGCATTTTCTCACACAGAACGGCATGTGCAGATATAATTCCATTCCCCCGTTCATGCGAGAACCTCACTGAGCATCTCAATCTCGTCCTCGAACAGACAGTATCCCGGATCATGGGCTTTCACCGCCGCCAGGACATCCTCGATCCGCATCCACTTCACAGACTCCACTTCTTCTTTCTGAAGCTTGAGTTTTTCGATCTCTACCGGCTTTTCATAGGCAAAAACATGACTCTTCTCATGATTCTTAAAGATCCGTCCATGGAACCCGCCTTCATAGCGCCCGTCATGGACCCCGACAAGCCGCAGGTCTTCCGGCTCTGCCGCAATTCCCAGCTCTTCCTTTAACTCCCTGAGCGCCGACTCCAGATAGTCCTGTCCCGCCGGGATATGCCCGGCGCTGGAGATATCATAGCAGCCCCCGAAGGAGTCCTTCTCGCGGCTCCGCTTCTGTAAAAGAAGGTCATGTCCGCCGTCCCCCCGTCTTCTTACGACCCAGACATGACTCGTCCGGTGCCAGTCACCGTTGAGATGGACCAGCGTGCGCTCTCTCACCTGTCCCGACGGCTCTCCATTCTCATCGAGGAGATCAAGAAGCTCCAGCGGCTTTCCGTCCAGGACCGCTTCCTTTAAGAGATCATCCTGGTAGCGGAGCTTTAAGGAGAAAAACGGCGCTTCCTCGTCGAGGAGCCGATGAAAGATCCGGTCGCCTTCCCAGAGGTTCAGGCTGTCGATCTCAGTCTTAGGAACCCACTCCAGAGTCCCCTCATTGCAGTCTGCCAGCTCACCTGTAAAGCCGTCCGCCGTGTAGAGGAAAATGTACTCCATTTCGGCATCATCATCATTGTACACGAAAGTCAGAACGCCCCGAAGTCTATAGCTTGTGAGGGTCAGGCCTGTCTCCTCCTTCGTCTCCCTTAAAATGCAGTCCTCCGGGCTCTCCCCCCGCTCAAATTTCCCGCCAATGCCGATCCACTTGTCTTTATTGACGTCGTGTTTCTTCTTGATACGGTGGATCATCAGGTATTTGTCATCTTTTTCAATGTAGCATAATGTTGTAAGTTTCATAATATTTCCTCATCTATGTGCAAAAAAGTCCATTTCTTCGAACGATCTGAAATGGACTTTTTATCTGAATCAATATTTTTATTTATTCCTCATCCAGCTTCAGAACGCTCATAAACGCCTTCTGCGGAATCTCCACGTTTCCGACCTGGCGCATACGCTTCTTGCCTTCCTTCTGCTTCTCGAGAAGTTTCTTCTTACGGGAGATATCGCCGCCGTAGCACTTCGCGAGGACATCCTTTCTCATTGCCCTTACGGTCTCGCGGGCGATGATCTTTCCGCCCACAGCCGCCTGGATCGGAATCTCGAATAAGTGTTTCGGGATCTCATCCTTCAACTTCTCGCACATCTTTCTTCCGCGCTCGTAAGCGGATCCCTCAAATACGATAAAGGAAAGGGCATCGACAGCTTCCTTATTGATCAGGATATCGAGTTTCACAAGCTCAGACTTCTCGTATCCCTTCAATTCATAGTCGAAGGACGCATAGCCGCGGGATCTTGACTTCAGCGCATCGAAGAAGTCGTAGATGATCTCGTTTAACGGGAGCTCATACTTTAAGAGCGCACGTGTCTCCTCCATATATTCCATGCCGAGGTAAACGCCGCGGCGCTCCTGGCATAACTGCATGATCGCACCGACAAATTCTGTGGTCACCATGATCTCTGCGGAGACGATCGGCTCTTCCATGTAGTCGATCTCGGACGGATCCGGCATATTGGACGGGTTCGTGAGGTCGATCACCTCGCCGTTCGTCTTGTGGATCCGGTATACGACACCCGGTGCTGTCGTCACGAGGTCAAGGTTGTACTCGCGCTCCAGGCGCTCCTGGATGATCTCCAGGTGTAAAAGCCCTAAGAATCCGCAGCGGAATCCAAAGCCCAGCGCGATGGATGTCTCCGGCTCAAAGAACAGGGACGCGTCGTTTAACTGCAGCTTCTCTAAGGCATCACGAAGCTCCGGATATTTCGCTCCATCCGCCGGATAGAGTCCGCAGTACACCATCGGTGTTACCTTCTTATATCCCGGAAGCGGGGCCGCGCACGGATTTAAGCGGTTCGTCACCGTATCACCCACGCGGGTATCTTTCACATTCTTGATGCTGGCTGTAATGTATCCAACCATGCCGGCCCGGAGCTCATCGCACGGGATAAACTGGCCTGCACCGAAGTATCCGACCTCCACAACATCATAGGAAGCGCCCGTGGCCATCATCTGGATCGGAGTGCCTTTCTTCACTGTTCCCTCTTTCACACGGCAGAAAACGATAACACCGCGGTAAGAGTCATAGAGGGAGTCAAAGATCAGCGCCTGAAGCGGTGCCTCCGGATCTCCCTTCGGTGCCGGGATCTTGTGGACGATCGCTTCCAAAACATCCTCGATATTGAGTCCCATCTTCGCGGAGATCCTCGGTGCGTCATGGGCCTCAAGTCCGATCACGTCCTCGATCTCCTCCGCCACACGATCCGGATCGGCACTCGGAAGGTCGATCTTATTGATGACCGGAACGACATCGAGATCGTGGTCTAATGCAAGGTACACATTTGCCAGTGTCTGGGCTTCGATTCCCTGGGCGGCATCCACGACAAGGATCGCACCGTCACATGCCGCAAGGCTTCGGGATACCTCATAGTTAAAGTCAACGTGACCTGGGGTATCGATCAGATTAAAGATATACTCCTCGCCGTCCTTTGCCTTATAAACCGTGCGGACTGCCTGGGATTTGATCGTAATGCCGCGCTCGCGCTCCAGCTCCATGTTGTCGAGGACCTGGGCCTGCATCTCGCGGCTGGTTAAAAGACCGGTCTTCTCGATAATCCGGTCCGCCAGCGTAGATTTACCGTGGTCGATATGGGCAATGATGCAGAAATTTCTGATTTTATCCTGGGAATAATGAACCATTCATGTTCCTCTCTTCTATATGATTTCTTCTTTATCTCATCCATCTCTCTGTCACTGCTTGTCGAACCACCAGATCTCTACTCCTGATCGTTCGGTCCATCGGAAAATACCTTTATACACAGGAATTTCTCCCTTGAGGACAGAAATGGCAATTTATCATGTTAAATATAGCATTTTTTAGGTTTCCGTGCAAGCAGTAGTATGAGGTTTGCATGCGATAAAAAATAGACAAAAAGCTGACAAATTACAATTCTTTTATGTGTTGTAAAATCAATTGACATTCCATGCATTCTGATTTAGACTTTAAATAACATTTTGTCACGTATATTCAGGACTTTTCTTCGTCCCGTCACCCGTCCACCTTTTCTATCATTGCAGCAGCTATCCTGCGTGTTCGCAGATCCTGTATATTCCTCGACCGTTCTGCGTTTTCTGATAGCTGCCCGGGAGATAACATATGAATCAAACTCAGAAAAAACAGCAGTCCATGGACATGACCTCAGGGTCCATCACAAAGCTCCTGATCATGTTCGCGGTTCCTCTCGTGATCGGAAACCTTTTTCAACAGCTATACAACACTGTGGACAGTCTCATTGTTGGAAACTTTGTCGGCTCCCATGCTCTCGCCGCCGTTGGTTCCACCACCAGCATCATCAACATGATCGTCATGTTCTTTACCGGTACCTCTGTTGGTGCCGGCGTCGTCATCAGCCGCTACTATGGGGCCCACGACGACGAAAAGCTTCACATTGCCGTGGAGACCACGATGGCAGTGACCTTCATCTGTGGGATCATTTTTACAGGTCTTGGAATCTTTGTTGCCCCCTATATGTTAAAATTTATGTCCACGCCGGATGATGTCCTGCCGTCCGCCTCCGTATACTTAAAGATCTATTTTTCCGGCGTTTTCGGTCTGCTTGTATACAACATGGGAAGTGCTATCCTGCGTGCCGTTGGCGATACGAAGCGGCCGCTGTACTTTCTCTGTCTCTCCAGCGTCATAAATATCGGTCTTGACCTTCTTTTTGTAGTTGGATTCGGCATGGCGATCGAGGGCGTTGCATACGCGACGATCATCTCCCAGTTTATTTCCGCGGTGCTCGTGCTCATCGTTCTCACCAAAAGCGCGGAAAATTACCGCCTGACCTGGAAGGACCTGCGGATCGACAAAAAAATCTTCCGGCAGATCCTCATGATCGGACTTCCGACAGGATTTCAGCAGTCACTGACATCATTTTCCAACGTGTATGTCCAGTCCTACATCAACACCTTCGGATCCAGCTGTATGGCCGGATGGAGCAGCTACTCAAAGATTGACCAGTTTGTCTTTCTTCCGATGCAGAGTATCGGACAGGCATCCACGACCTTTATGAGTCAGAACCTGGGAGCAGGAAATCTGCCCCGCGCGAAAAAAGGAACCGGTGTAGCGCTCCGGCTGGCACTCCTCATTACATTCGCCAGCGCTGGGATCCTTTTCCTCTTTGCACCGCGGCTCGTCGCAGTCTTCAACCAGGAGCCTGACGTTGTCCGGTACGGAACCATGTTTCTCCGGATGAACGTGTTCATGCTGGCATTCTGCTGCCCGAACCAGGTCGTTGCGGGCGCGATGCGCGGAGCTGGAGATTCCAGGACACCAATGCTGATCATGCTGTTCTCCTTTGTCCTGTTCCGCCAGATCTATCTCTATATCGCAACCTCGATCTGCAATACAGCCTCAGTTGTCGGATTCGGATATCCAGTGGGCTGGATCGTAGCTTCGGTTCTCGTAGAGCTCTACTATATGTCCGGAAAATGGGAGAAAAAGATCAATATGTAACAGTATTATTTTCCATCTATTCTCCTGTCAGTACCTGATCCAGAAGATCCGACAACGGCACCATCGCCGCTTTCGCCTCCGCATACGTGTTTGTCTGGGCGCCCACCTCGATGAGGGCGGAACGCGCCCGGACATGCTCGTTATAGCGGAGGCCTTTTAAATAGATCTTTCGCGTAAGTCCCGGATATTTTCCTGCAGCCAGAAGCTGCATCTGGAAGCTGAACGCCAGGTTTTCCTTGAGATTTGGGTTCGGAAGATACTCGATGGGACCGTCTGGGCTCATGGATGTCCCGTTGAAGAACATGATCTTCGCGGTCTCCGTCCCGTCGATCTCCGTCACAAGTCTCGTCCCATCCGAGACGCCGTCCCGGTGGACATCCAAGACCACCTCGATAGACGGATATTTCTGCAGGAGGCCAGAGATCCCGTCGAGGGCATAGGTGTACGCCGCACTGCGGTCCAGCTTTCCGTTCCGGTAATCGTAGACGCTCTCATCATGGTACACGTTGTACCCCTTTTCCCTGAGAAGCTTCGCCAGGTACTCTCCGAGGTGGATCACGTCCGCCTCCGGATTTTCCGGGTAGTCGGCGTAGGTCTCCTGGGAGTGGGTGTGGTAGATCAGGATCTGGGGGACGTTGGCGTTTTTTTCGATGGAAAGGTCCGCAGCGAGGAAATTCTCCGCCCGCATCAGGTCCCGGCCCGCCGTTGTTGTGGGGTGGACGTTATAGAATTTTTTCATCAGATAGTCGTAATCGTTGAGTTTTTCTAAAATGATGCCGGAATTTCCGGTGTTGAAGGTTCCTGCTGCGAACAGGCCTGCGATTGTCGTCTTTTCATTCTGGGATGATCCGTTTTCTCCAGTTCCGCTTTTTCCCGCATTCCCCCACACTTCTGAACTTTCTGTTTTGGCTCTGTCTTGTGCATTTTCATCCGCATTTCCGCTTCCCCATGCATTCTTCCCACAATCATCTCCATAAACTTCCTGATTTTGTTCCCTGTCTGCGATCCATTCTGCCCGCAGCACCTCATTCTCATTCTCGATCCCAAATATCTCCTCATACTCCTTTGTCCGCCTGCTGCCATTTTTTCTGCTCTCCAGATAAAAAGCCGTACCCTCATCCTCCTTCCACGCCGGAAGAAATCCCCGCACCACATCATCCGCGATCCGCACCGCGTAATTTTCATAGAAATCCTTCCATGCGCCCGCACACAACCCACGTCCGAAATACAGCGCCGCCACGCAGATCACCGCCAACACGATCCACCACCCGACATACTGGATCATCCCGATGATATTTCCGATCATCTGCACAACAAACAGGCGGTCCGCCTGAAGCATCCGCTTAAAATAGTACCATCTCCGCCTCATATCTGCCGCCTGATTCGCCGCTTCTTTACAGTTTATGTGAATATACGATTATTCAGTACCTGCGCAACCATACTGCCGCCGCAAAATCCGAACCATATCAGCCCAGGCACCAACAGCCATTTTCGAATAAAAAATGCAGAGTTTTTCACATACATCACGCAAATCTATGCAGTTCTGAACAATGCTTCATGGATCGCCTCCGAGATCGTAAAGCTCAGGAAATCCACCCGCTCATCAATATCATGGGGCGTCACATACATGGGACCGAGGTCCGGCTTTAAGAGTTCCTTAACAAGCTCATAAGATTCTTCTACCCGAAGAATTTCCAGCTCCTTCTCTCTGGATTTTCTTTTCTTTTCACCATTTCGATCCCTGTCTGAGTCCTCTGCTTCCATTACCTCATCATCTTTTTCCAAAACATCACACCCTATCTTCTCCCTCAACACCTCCGTCATCGCCCCAACCGTATCATACACGATCGCCGCCGCCCCGACGACCATCGGGATCCCGATCGCAAACACAGGAATCCCCAGTGTCTCCTCCGTCAGCCCGCTCCGGTGATTTCCGACCCCGGATCCCGGCTGGATTCCCGTATCGGATAGCTGCACCGTGACCCCCAGTCTCCCGGCACTTCTCGCCGCCAATGCATCCACAACGATCACTGCGTCCGGCTCCGTCTCCTGCACAATGCCTTTCACGATCTCCGCCGTCTCCATCCCCGTCTGCGCCATGACCCCCGGCGTGATCCCGCTTAAGACCGGATACCCGTGCTTCCTGCAAAAATCCGTCCCATACTCCAGCTCCAGATGCCTCGTCGCCTGAAGATGCTCCAAAACCTTCGGTCCCAAAGCATCCGGCGTCGCCTCCGGATTTCCCAGGCCAACGACCAGAGTTCTCACCGGCCGCCCCATCTTCTCCGTCTCAAGCCCATGCTCCTCAAACATCCCCCGCAAAAGCCCCGCCAACTCCTCCGAGACCTTCCTGTGATAATCATCATCCTTCTTCGCCAGCGAAGCCGCCTCCACCGTCAGATACATCCCCACCGGCTTTCCAAGCGCCTTCTCTCCCCGCTCATCACACACCGCGACCTCCGTCACCCGGATCCCAGCCTCCTCCTTCTCCCACTCCCGCACCCGGATCCCCGGAATCTCACTCCCCTGTACCTTCTCCCTCTCCTCCAGCGCCAGATCCGTCCTCACCGTAAACTCCACATCCGCCTGTCTCATAAACACGCCTCCTGTATCAACTTCCAAAACATCTCCTCTGGATCATTCCCTGCTTGTAACTGATTCATTACTTTCATAGTTACTCTCCTTATTTTTTCTCGCAAAAAAGCAATTTATGTATTGACATACCGGGAAATATTCGCTAAAATACAATAGTATGTTTACATTGAACTGTCCGTGTCCAGGCTTTGATGCAAAACAAACAGAGATAATTTTTTAAAATAATATGGAGGTGTACAGATTGGCTAACATCAAATCTGCAAAGAAAAGAATCGTAGTAGCAGAGACAAGAGCTGCTAGAAACAAAGCAATCAGATCCAAAGTGAAAACTTTCGTTAAGAAGGTAGAGGCTGCAATTACTGCTGGTGACAAGGCTGCTGCACAGGCTGCACTTCTTGCTGCTACAAGCGAAATCGATAAGGCTACTTCCAAGGGCGTATATCACAAGAATACCGCTTCCAGAAAAGTATCCCGTTTGGCTAAAGCTGTAAGCGCAATGGCTTAATTTATCATCGAACTGGATTATTACGCATAAATAAAAAAGAACCGCTGTTTCCGAGGTGTGTCAGAAACAGCGGTTCTTTTTTTATCTCAGCACCGATCAATGTACCCAGCTCCATCCACCCCCAGCGCAGACCTGACTTCGGACCCGGGTGCCTGATTGCGGGGGCTCTGGCTTCCTCTTGGCTCGCAGGAACCGCCCCCGAAATCCACCAGCATCCGGGTCCGAAGCCAGGCCTGCGCGTCCTTTTGCCAAGTTGATCCAACCTTACTTATACTTCTTCGAAATCAGCAACTCCACCGCCAACCGATCCGAAAGCCTTCCCGTCTTAACCGATTCTTCAGCATCCACACAAAACTCCACAAAAGAAAGAATCTGCTCCCTCGTAAACGCCCGGGCCTGCGCCATCAGCTTCCCCACCACAAACGGCGGCACCTTCACCCTGGACGCTATCTCACTCTTCTGCGCCCCCTTCCCCGCCAATTCCTTCACCTGCAGAAGCTGGTTAAACTGCTTCGCGATCAAAAACAGGATCCGCATCGGCGGCTCCTTCAGGGTCAGAAGGTCCTCATAGAGATCCATCGCCTTCCTCGTATTCCCCGCCACGATCGCCGTCACCATCTCAAAGATCCGGTTTGTCACATGGACCGTTCCGACCGCCTCCACGTCCTCCTTCGTGATCACCTCGCGCCCCATGGTATAGCAGATCAGCTTCTCCAGCTCCATCCTGATATTCTCCATGTCATCCCCTGTCCGCTCCATAAAATACTCCATGACCTGGCGCGTGATCTTCTTCCCGTCCTTCGAAAGGATCCCCGCGGCCCAGCGCATCAGCTGGTCCGCGTCCTGCTTTTTTAATTCCGCTGAATACCCGTTGTCCTTCACCTTCTTGTAGAGCTTATTCCTCTTGTCGACCTCACTCTCCACAAACACCATACATGTAGACTCCGGGATCTCCGGGATATAATTCACAAGCTCCTCCGGCGCACTGCTCTTAAAAAATCCGCTGCCATCGATCAGCACAAGTCTCCGCTCAGCAAAAAAAGGCATGGTGTCCGCGAGACTAATAATCTCTTTCACATCCGGCCCCTTGCCCTCAAAATAATTATAATTCATCGTGTCATCCCCGGCGATCGCCTCCCGGAGACGCTTTTTATAACTGTTCACAAGAAACGGCTCATCGCCAAACAGTAAATAGACTCTCTTAAATGTCTTATCCTTAATATCCTGGTTTAATGTCTGCATAGCCGCCTCCGTGAACTGTCATATTGGTATCATTTTGAAACTTTTCTAATTTTATCAAATATACGAACACTGGTCAAGCTGCGCCTTATGCATGCCAGCAAACACCAGAAAAAACGACCATATCTCAACAATATGATCGTCCCGGTACTATCTCAATATTCTCAGCGCTTTCTCAGCACATACCCCAGCCTGTCCACATCAAAGTTGATCACCTGCTCCGCCGGAAAATCAATTTCTCTTAACAGCGCCATGGAATCCTCAAAATGCCCGATCTCATAACAGATATGGCTGTCCGTGCCCATGAGCACCATAGTGTGATACTTTCTGCACGCCTCCAGCACCTTCCTGATATTCTTCGGCCCGTTGATCCTCGTTGACAGCGGATTCAATGACCCGTTATTGAGCTCAACAGCTGTGTGGTTCTCCGCCGCAGCCGCCGCCACCTCATCCGGGTCGATGGGATACCGGTCATCATCCGGATGCCCAATCACCGTCACATTGGGATTCTCCGCCGCTCCAACAAGCGCCGCCGTATTCTTCACGATCCCAAGATTCGCAATACACGGTGTATGAAGACTCGCAATAATGTAGTCCATCTTCGAGAGGATCGGCTCCTCTACATCAATGGAACCGTGCTCATCAAAAATATTCGCCTCGATCCCATTCACCAGGCGGACACCGTCCACCTCCTTCGGAATCACCTTAAAATTCTGGAAATAGATGAGCGGTGCTGTTCCCGGCATCATCCGCGCATGCTCACTGGTTCCAAGAACCTTAAGCCCCATCTTCTTCGCCTCTTCCAGATTCTCCTTAAGCGTACTGTACGCATGTCCACTGGCCAGGGTATGCGTGTGCAGATCCATAAGCGGTCTCATTTCCATATCATCCTGCCTTCTTTCTCAGATAGATCCTCTCGCCCTCATTGTAAACCTGTCCCTGTCCTGTGTAGACATTGTAGATCGCGTCCTTCGTCCGGACTGCATAATGGATCTCCCGGCCGTTGTACTGGCGGTTTACGATATCCCCGCAGATTCCGTTTCCGTCACGGCTGATCTCAAACTCCTCCGGGCGCACCGGGCAGATCCCCTTGATGAGAAATTCTTTCGCCGCCGGTTCCGTCTCAAATACGGCATCCTGATTTTCCACCTTGAACATATTTCCGAGCCATTTTCCCTTCACAAGATTGCACTTGCTGACAAAAGTCGCCGCAAACTCCGTCCGCGGATTGCAGTAGACCTCCTGCGGGATGTCAAGCTGCTCGATCTTTCCGCTCTTCATGATCAGGATCCGGTCCGCCATGGCGAGAGCCTCGCTCTGGTCATGGGTCACATAGACGATGGTTGCCCCTGTGAGCTTATGAATGTTCTGGATCTCCCGGCGCATGCTGATCTTAAGCTCCGCATCCAGAGCGCTTAACGGCTCATCCATCAAAAGGATCGACGGCTTCGCCACGATAGCCCGCGCCAGCGAGACACGCTGCTTCTGTCCGCCGGAGAGCTCGCCCGGATACCGCTTTTCCATGGTGGAAAGTCCCACCGCTTCGATGGCCTGATCCACGGCTTTCCGTTTTTCCTCCTCTGTCATGGTGCAGCGCTTACTGTTTAACGGAAACTCCACATGTTCCCGCACGGTCATGTGAGGCCAGAGTGCAAAGGATTGGAACACCATGCCGAGATTTCTCTTCTCCACCGGCACATTTTCATCCTTGGAGGAAAATATCTCCCCGTCCTTTAAAATACAGCCTTCCGTCGGCGCCTCAAATCCGCCGATAATTCTCAAAAGTGTTGTCTTTCCGCAGCCGGACGGCCCCAGGATCGCCAGAAACTCTCCGTCCTGGATCTCCAGCGAAATATCATCTAATGCTGTAAAATTTCCGAATTTTTTAGTAATATGATCAATTTTAAGACTCATGTTCTTTTCATCTCTCCTCATCACGTTTCTGTCAGATACTTTTCCGACCGGGATATCATGCTCCCTGTCCCACAGCATGTTCTCTTACTTCCTCCACACTGCTCTCCTGCGCCTTCGGGCGCTTCGCGTCCTCCTCATCCTTTTTCTTCACGAGAGCCACCAAGCTGTACACGAAGAATACAATGAAGACGATCACTGCGGACATCGCCGCTGACAGGCTGTAATCACCGCCCTGCTGCAGGTTAAAGATCGTAAGTCCGATGGTCTTCGTCCCCGCGCTGGCAAGCATAGAGGACAGTGTCAGCTCCGTCAGGGATGATACGAAGATCAGGAAGGAACTGGAAAGGATCTGCTTTGCCATCACCGGGATCATGATCTTTCTCCAGATCGTCACTTTTCCTGCCCCGAACACTCTGCCGGCCTCCTCAAGTGCCGGTTCCACAGAGAGCATGGCCGTCGTGCTTCCCTTGATCTGTAAAACCACATATCTTGTGGCGTAGGCGATCATTAAGATCTTCACAGTTCCGTAAACTCCCGGAACGACGGTCCAGTGGAAGATCATGGCAAGCGCCAGTACAATTCCCGGCAGCGCGTACGTCAGAGCTGCCGCGGACTCAAACATCTTTGCCGCCTTCGAATTCTTCCGGACCTTCAGGTACGCTGTCGCTGTTCCCGCAACGATACAGACCATGCAGGTAATAACTGCCAGCAGGATACTGTTCACCACCGCCTGGCGGACTCCCGCGTTCGTAAACACGAACTGGAAATTTTTGAGGGACAGGTTCTCCGGACGGAATTTCGTGCCGTAATTCTTTAAAAACGCGCTCATGATCATGGAGATCACAGGGACCACCGTGAATCCGGCGAGAACACCGAGACTTCCCCACTCCAAGATCCGTCTCCACTTCGTCGGAAGCTCGTAGCGGACGGAGGTGTCTTCTTTTACGCTCTCAAGATTCGAATTCTTTTTGATCAGCTTTCCCTGAAGCAGTGTGCCACCGATGGCGATAAAGGAAAGGATCACCGAGAGGGATGCCGCCTTGTGGAAGGAATCCGGGCCGAAGCTGATGGCCTTCTCATAGATATAGGTGCTGAGCACTGGAATTCCGGAAGAGATTCCGAGGAACGCCGGGATGCTGAAGTTGTCGATAGAAGCCAGAAACGCCAGCATTCCGCCGCTCGCGATGGCCGGCATGGCCTGGACCATGGTGATCTTCCGAATTGTCTGAAGCGGAGTATAGCCGGATGTTCGTCCTGCCCACTCCATGTCCCGCGGGATTTTTCTGAGCATTCCCACCACCAGGAGATATACCACCGGGATGTTGCAGATCCCCATCACCAGGATGATTCCCGGCAGCGTGTAGATATCGATCACCGGAAGTCCCATGTTCTTTAACATCGTGTTCACGAAGCCCCGCTTTAGGAGCAGGCTGCTCCAGGACAGTGTGATAATGTAGGATGGGATGATATATGGCGCGAGGACCAGAAGCTCTAAGAGCTTCTTTCTCTTTACATTCGTATAGGCGTTTAAGAATGCAAAAAAGCTTCCCGCCGCCACCGCGATGACTGTTGATGCCACCGATATGATGAGCGTATTCCGGATCGCCTTCGCCGTTCTCTCCTCATGCAGCATGTCCACATAGTTTTGCAGACCAAAGCCTCCGTCGGTCGTCAGACTCATCCGAAGGAGGCTTAAAATTGGCATAATGAATAGGAAGCACACTGCGAGGGAAAAAAGGATCCGGCCTGCAATTGTTTTCATTTTACTGGATTTCATGTTTTTTCCTCTTATCGATCTTATTCAAACATCTTGGAGAAAGCTTCCTTGTCGGCGTCCCTCGTCTCCACCAGTGTCGGAAGATCATAGGTCAGGTTTGTGATCTCGTCCGCGCTCTTTAAGCCTTCCGGAGCCGCAACGCCTTTTCTGATCGGAGTGTAGCCGATCTCTGCTGTCGCTTTCTGCCCGTCCTCGGAGAGGATGAAGTCTACAAAGGACTCAGCTGCCGCCTCGTTCTTTGTTCCTGCAACAATTCCGATCGGCTCTGTGACGCAGAGGGAACCTTCTGCCGGATATACGAACTCGATCGGTGCCCCGTCATTCCTGGAACGGATCGCCATGTAGTCCACGAGAAGTCCGAGACCATTCTCACCCGCAACGACTGCCTTCTGGACAGCTCCGTTGCCCTTGTCGACTTTCACACCGTTGTCCTTTAAGCCCTGGTAAAATTCCCAGCCAAGGCCGTCGGTTCTCGTGATGACGCCAAGGTTGTATGCGGCTGCTCCGGAATACAGCGGGCTCGGCATGATCAGCTCGTCCTTGTACTCTGCCTTTGTGAGATCCGCTAAAGACTCCGGAACATTGGAGATCAGGTCGGTATTGACTGCAATACCTGTGGTAATGATCTTTGTTCCTGTGTAGGTGTGGTCCGCATCATAGAAGCTCGGATCGATCTCAGCAAGCTCCGGGGACTCGTAGCTCATCAGGATATCCTTTGCCTTTAAGGACTCAAAGGTCGCCGCGTCGGATACGAGAAGAACATCCGCGAGAACGGAACCTGCCTCTTTTTCTGCAAGGACCTTGCTGACAACTTCCTCTGTTCCGCTTCTGAAGATCTCCACCTTCACATCCGGACAGGATTTATTGTACTCTTCCACCAGTGACTGGATATCCGCCTCCGGCTGGGAGGTATAGACTGTCAGAGTGCCGGACGCATCCTTCTTCTCCGCTGCCATTGTCTTGGCTTCGGTGGTCTCTGCTGCCGTCGTCTCAACTGCTGTTGCTGCTGTCTCCGCCGCTGTTGTCTCAGCCGGTTTACTGTTGGAACTGCAGCCTGTAAGTGCCAGGATAGCCGCTGTTGTTAAAAGTACGTTTAATCTCTTCATTTCTTTTCTCCTTCAGTGTTTGTATATAATGGATATTTTCTGTAAGCGCCTCGTAACGATCTCCCTCTTCATAGCCCTCGATGACCATCGGGAAGCCGTATGCCAGTAATCTCGGGTAAATCTTCTCAAAATTAAAATCGCCGTCCGGGATCGGTGTGTGAAGTTTTGTGCCTTTCTTGTTCGTCAGATGGACCTTTGAGACACGTCCCATGATGCGGATATTCTCGAAAAATTCCTCCACCGTGAGACTGTGTGCCAGATCGATGGTGTAGGTCAGCTTTCCGCTTAAGTCCCCCACGATTCCGAACATTCCTTCCGGCGTTGTTGCCATCTCCTTCGGAATGTGTTCCATGATCTCCATGGAAATGTCTACGCCCCGCTCCTTCGCGTACTCGTAAAATTCCCGGATACTTCTGTAAGCCCGGTCTCTCGCCGCCTCATCTTCTTTCAGGGTATATCTCGGCGGGTGCACCGTCACCTCATCGGCTCCCAGGGCTGCTGCCAGATCCACCGACGATTTGATCTCTTCCACGGATGCCTTCCGAACCGCGTCATTTAACGCCGCATAGTTCAGATCCCAGCTCTTTGCGTGGATCACGATGTTTAATCCAAACTCTTTCTTCAGCCTGCGGATCGTTTCCAGATCCAGTTTCTTCGTCTCCGCATGCTGCGCCCACAATTCGATTCCGTCAAAGTCATTCCCGGCTGCCGTCCTCATGAGCGTCTCTGCATCGGCGTCCCACATGAGCGTCGATGAAAAATAGAATCCTTTCATTTTGTTTCCTCCAGACAAAATGCATTATAGAAACGCGATGTAAAATGCAAAACGGACTTTTTGTAAAATCCTTGTAAGCAGAAATTAAAACTTTTCCTTCCAATGTAAAGCACAGTCAGTCTGTGTCAAGCGGAAGCATCGTTTTTATTTTGAGTTTCTTTCCATCGGTACGGACCACGACAGCACCGGAAAGGCCTGTTTCATAGAGCTTTGATCCATGTTCTAAAAGCCGCTCCCGGACTTCCTCCGCAGGATGTCCGTACCGGTTCTTTCTTCCGTAGGAGAGGATCGTCACGGATGGGGACAGTTTTTCTATAAATTCTTCGCTGGATGAGGTGGCGGAACCGTGATGTCCGGCTTTTAAGATCGTCACCGGAGTCAGAACGCCGGAAGTCAAAAGTGTTTCCTCCCCGGATGCCTCCATATCTCCCGTGAGGAGCATGGAAAAACGTCCGTAGGTCAGGCGGAATACCAGGGATTCCTCATTCCGGTCCGTGAACTCTGCCCCGCCGTCCGGCGACAGGCATTCCATGGACATTCCTTTTCCCGGAAAGTTATTCCATATATCTCCCTTTTTGGCATAAAAAACAGGAATATCCCGCTTTTTCGCAATCTCCGCCATCTTCCCGTAGATCTCATCCTTTCCCGCCTCCGGCATCATGAGACCTTCCACCCGGATTCCCGATTCCGGGTGTTCCAGAAGATACCGGATCCCGTTCATGTGATCCTGGTCCCCGTGGGTCATGACCGCAAGATCCAGACGCGTCACCCCCTGGCTCTTGAGATACGGCACCAGAACCTTCTCTCCGATGGATTTTTGCTGGCTGCTGCCGCAGTCCACCAGGATCGTATGGGATTCGGAGCGCAGAACGATTCCGTCGCCCTGGCCTACGTCGAGGAATGTGGCGGAGAGTCCGGTTTGGCGGGACGGGAGCAGGAAAAGGAATGCCGCAAGCCAGGCGGCGCATAATAACACCAGGCGATGTTTCTTATTTTCCGTGATCTCCATCCCCCTCTCATAGACAACTGCTCCGAATATCATCAATCCATAATAACACCCAATTTTCCATATTTCCGGCTGCCCCAGCACAAGCTCTGCCCCCGGAAACTCCCCTGTCCAATTACATATCACCTCATAAAATTTCAAAATATAATGCGCGCCTCCAAGCATCGCACCCCCAACCGATTCTGATAAAAAAGACAGACCTAGTCCAAGAAATCCCGATATGACCACATACGTCATAAGCGGGATCACAATTAGATTTAAGAACACCCCGTAGACCGGTATCCCAAAAGAATGCCAGAGAATGACCGGCGCTGTCACCACCTGGATTGAAAGACTTGTAAAGAACGCGGACGCTGCCGCAGATATTTTTTCATCCGTAAAAAGTGTTTCCCCCCGCGAAGAAAAAAGCCTGCCGGGATAGATCAGTGATGTCACCGCAAGAAAGGACAGCTGAAAGGACGCCTGGGTCAGCAGATACGGATGGGCAAGCAGCAATCCCGCCGCCGGAATACACATCGCCGTCGGAAGATCGTATGTCCGCCCTACAGCCGCCGCGAGAAAGGAGAGCCCTGCCATTGACACCGCCCGGGCCACAGACGCGCCGCTGCCCACCATCATGCCGTAGGCGCAGAGAAATCCCCCTGCGAAGATCCCGGAGATCCAGAACCCCGCCCCGCCTTTCCTGAAAAGCTTCCAGATTCCCAGTCCCACAATGGAGACATGGAGCCCGCTGATGGCAAGAAGGTGGGATATCCCATTCTTCCGGTAAAGTTCATAAATCTCACTGTCCAGATCTTCCTTCTCCCCAAAGAGAACCGCCGACAGAATTCCAGCATCCTCCGGGAGAGCGATCGCCTTTAACCGCTCAGAAAGACACCTCCGGATCCGGTACAGGCTGTCCGAAAATACATGTACCTTCCCGCCAGTCACCGTATAGCCCTCCACAAAGATGATCCCGGAAATTCCGCGGGATCTGCAATACAGACGATAGTCAAACACTCCGGGATTTCTTGCCGGATCTGCCGCTTTTCCCTCTCCGAAGATGCGGATTTTCTCACCGACAGCGGGTGACGGTTTTTGCTTCGAAACTACCTCAGCTGCTTCTCCTGTTTTATTCACATCCAGATAACATAAAACTCTTCGAAGCTTCTCACCAGACTCCTCATCTTTTTCTTCCATTGCGCAATTCCTAAGCACGACCTCCAGCGTCCCATCCTTCTCCTTCACCGACTGGACAGTTCCCTGAAGAACCACGCCATCCTCATGTTCCTCCCGGAAAAATCCCTCCTCCCGGGAGAAAACTGCCTGCTCCGCTCCCATCCGAAGACATCCGGCAGACATTCCCGCCACAAAAAGAAAGACCGGCAGCCCGTATCTTCTCTTCCGGTGAGCAAACACGCACACCAAAAAGAGCAGCCAGACTGCCAGTCCAAAAATCATCTGCTCTGCCGGGATCCACAGGTTCAGTGCCTCTCCAAGTACCAATCCCCCTGTCACACACAGCAAAGGCCTTTTAATCGTTTTTTCCTCCTACGATATAATCGTAATTTCGTTCAAACACCGTGCTTAACGGAATCTGGTCCCGGAACACATCGTCCTGGGATCCGTTGATCCGGATCTGCACACGGCTCACCGTCGAGAGCTCCGCAAGGGAATCCACGATGGAATAGATCGGAATATATGCCGCCACGTCCAGAGTGCTGTTTAAAAACGCCGCGTCAAGGTTGATCGAGCAGACCGAATCATTGACGGACACATTCAAAAGCTTCACATCCGACGGGATCGTCGCATAATGCCCAAGCTCCTGGGGACCTTCGATCAGCTGTTCCACGATGAGGCGCTCCAGGGATGTATTGCTGTTCTGCATAACTTCCCGCTTTTCCTCCACCAGCTGGTCTCCCGCCTCATTGGCAAAATACAGCGTCAGCTCCGTCCGCTCGAAGGAGTTGACATCGCGGATGCTGTCCACAAAATCAGAGGCGGAAAGCATTCCCACCGGGTTTCCCGCAGCGTCCGTGATCGGCTGCTCCGCACAGTAGATGCTCAGATACTCGATATCCGGAATCTGGGTCAGTGTTTTCGTCAGCGCCGCCCGACACAGGATCTCCTGCACCGAATTCATCAGCGCATAGTTGGCATCTGCATATAAATACAGAACATTCCCCTCGATCCGGTAGGTGATCTTTTCGATCCGCTCCGGCAGCGCTCTCTGACAGTCGAGATCCGCCGGCACATTTCCCATCTTATCGAGAAGTTCCCGGACCAGTGCATCCAGATCCGTCGTCTTCGTCCGGTACTCGCTTCCAACGAGCTGGATCCCGGACGTGTTTAAATAGTAGATCGTATAGGCATTTCCGTTCTGCTCCACGGTCTTTTTTTCTGTACAGCCACTCAAGGCGAACAGGACCGCGAAGAGGAGGAAAAACGCCCGAAACATCTTAAATTTCTTCACTTTTCTCCCTCCTACGGAATATAGATCAACGGGATCCGCACCATGAAGGTACTTCCCTCACCCTCGACACTGTCCACACGGATCGCGCCGTGATGCATCAGGACCACACTTTTCGTGATCGCAAGTCCAAGCCCCGTGCCGCCGGTCTCCCTGGATCTCGCCTTGTCCACGCGGTAGAAACGCTCGAACACGCGCTCCTTAAACTCCGCAGGAATACCGATTCCGGAATCCGCAACTTTCAGATAGAAAAACTTATGGTCGGCATCCAGTGTGACCCGGACCCATCCGTCTTCCTTATTATATTTGACCGCATTCTCCACCAGGTTATTCACCGCCAGGGAGAATTTCACCTCGTCAATATCCGCTGAGACATCGCGCTTACTCTCGAAGATCAGCTCGATATTCCGCTTTCTGGCGATGGGACGCAGGCGTTTTAAGACCATCTCGATCAGTCCATTGATCTGGACCTGGCTGCAGGAAAGTCCCGAGGACGCCTTGTCCATGCGGACCAGAGTCAGAAGATCGTCGATGATCTTACTCTCACGGTCGATCTCATCGGAGATATCGTGCATGAATTCCTGGTAAAGTTCCTTCGGCGCGTCCTCCATTCCCATCAGTGAATCCGCAAGGACACGGATCGACGTGATCGGAGTCTTGAGCTCATGGGAGACATTGGAAACAAATTCCTGTCTCGACTGGTCCACGGCCTTCAGCTTCTCCAGGGTTTTATTGATGGTCTCGGAGATCTGCTTTGTCTCCCGGTACGCCTCCTCATTGACATCTTCATCCAGATTTCCCTCACCTACACGCCGGATCGACGCAATCAGGGTTCCAAAGGGCTTCATGATAAAATGGACCGAGAGAATCGCAAGGATCAGCAGGAGCACGAAGATCATCATCTCATACAGGGATGCCTTATCATTCAGGCTCTCCTCCAGGCTGTACATGCTCTCCGTCGACGCCGTCACGATCATCACGCCTGCGGTCTTTCCCGTTGTGATGGTCCCCGTCTCCTGCTCAAACTCCGGAATTGGGATTGCCAGCACGAAATAGTGTTTCAGGCTGTCATACCGGCTCGTATTCTCAC
>CABVBU010000042.1 GCA_902496665.1 uncultured Clostridium sp.
GCAGATATGGTTCATCGGTAGAACGCTAGCTTCCCAAGCTGGAAAGGCGGGTTCGATTCCCGTTATCTGCTTCCTTCAGGGAATCCTTAGAAATTAAGGATTCCCTTATTTTATACGGGTTTGCTGGATTTCTGGAACAAACTTATCCTTTCAAATAAGAGGGTAAAAGTGCATATTTCCGGGGAAAGTATCACACGAAGTATCACACGGGAAAACTGATTTCGTGTAATCCTACTGATAGCGATATAGTGAGGCGATTACAATGAAGGAAATGGAAAGAAAATTTGAACTGACAAAAGAGCAGATTGAATTTTTAAAGAAAATGTATCCGGGTAATCTGCTTGTGCAGCGAGTGCTTGGTGCTGAAAACAATGGTTATTTATCAGAAGTGGTTAAGCTCCTGAAAAAATGAGAAAGCATTCCAATAGAAAAAAATTCAATAATGACCCATAGATGAAATTGCTGTGCAAAGTAAACATTGAAACTGCCGGATTCTTCGAAAAAAAGAAGATCCGGCAATTTCGCTGTTTACAGACCGATTTTATTAAATGATGCCATGGAGAACAATAGAAAATTGCCTATCGTGCACTGATAAAACTTCCGCATGACGCTCCTGGAATCATGGAAACATTCCCGGATGTCAGGCAGTTCCCGCCAGTGCAGGAATTTAAACCGCAGTTTGTTCCGGAAGAGCAGCTGCCTCCATTGAAGCCGTTTGCGCAGCTGGTACCGCAATTATTTCCAGTCCTCCAACTTGGATATCCCTTTCCAGATAACGTATAGAGACCAATAGCATTTCCATTGGAAATCACGCATCCGCCCTGCGTCCGAACCATAGAAATGGCGTTGGTGCCAGTTGTGTATCCACAGTTGTTTCCCGGACGGAAGCCGGTCTGGCAAGAGCGGGACGCAGCGAAGGACGCGAAAGGCATTGCGAGTGTCATCATGGCGGAAACTGCGAGAGCAGTCATTATCTGTTTTTTCATGGTAAAACCTCCTGTTATGTAAAAATGTTACAAAAATGTTACAAGAAAGATTCTACCATAAAATTCCGCGCATAGAACTGGGAATGAATGGCAATATATTTTGCGATAAGAGCCGTATGATGAGAGGCAAAGCGCTTATTTCGCAGCAAGTGCCTCCCGATCTTTTTTAATCAGCTTCCTCATCGCCTCCACCGCTGTAACAACAGCGGCTTCCGTATCATAGACCTGCGGATCCTCAAGTCCTAATTCCCGCCTTGTCTGGTTCGCGATCACGAGCATCACAGAGCCGGTGCGGACTTTGCGGACGCTGCCGACGATGAAGAGGGCAGCGGACTCCATCTCGGAGGCGAGGGCACCACAGGCGATCCAGGCCTTCCATTTGGAGTTTAATTCATCGGCCACCGGCATGGATTCCGGAGAGTGCTGGCCATAGAAGTTGTCCTTGCACTGGACGACACCGAGGTGGTGGCGGTAGCCGAGTCCCTCGGAAGCTTCCTTTAACGCTGCAACAACATCGAAATCCGGAACTGCCGGATACTCAATGGGCGCATATTCCTTTGTGGTCCCCTCAAAGCGGATCGCGCCGGTGGCGATCACGAGATCTCCGCCAAAAACGTCCTTCTGCATGCCGCCGGATGTCCCAACACGGATGAAGGTGTCCGCACCGCAGTGGATCAGCTCTTCGACCGCAATGGAGGCGGACGGACCGCCGATTCCGGTGGAGACAACGCTGACTTTTTCTCCGTCGAGATAGCCGGTGTAGGTGGTGTATTCCCGGTTCTGGGCGATCTTTACCGGATTGTCGAAATGCTTTGCAATCTTTTCACAGCGTCCGGGATCGCCCGGCAGGATCACGTAGCGTCCCACATCTCCGGAGCCGACGCCGATATGGTATTCTTTTCCCTTTGTATAGACAAGTTTACTCATAAGCTGCCTCCTCGCATAAGAAGTTTATAAGCAGGAAAAAATCATTCACAGCCGATTTCCAGAACAAGAAAGGCGCCTTCTGTCTGTGTCAGGGCTGTTTTCAAATCGTTCCTTTATTAATATTCATTTTACCATTTTTCCTCAATAGAGACAACTCTTTATAACATCTGAACAGATACTTCCAACAGAAAATAAATCCACTATCAGAAGTCAGAAAAGTACCAGATACCGGTCGCTGATATTTATCCGGAAGAAAGACATCACGAAAAATACAGAATATATTTTTGCTTCTCGGCAAGAAATACGCCAATCAGTCGAGTTAACATAATTCAAAATTTCACTCCCAGACAACACTGGTTAGCCCGTCATAACTTTCACAAACAATTTCTTGAAAAATTTCAAAAAAACCAGTTGAAAAATCTCTCACCGCATGATAGAATAGTGAAAATTTGGGCTGAAATAAATTTTCAATCCCAGATAGGAAACGAACACGAACACATAAGAAAGGGTGGCGTCATGAAAGCATATTTAATACTGGAAGACGGAACCGTGTTTGAAGGAACAAGCATCGGCTCTACCAGGGAAGTAATCAGTGAAATTGTTTTTAACACATCCATGACCGGTTATTTAGAAGTCCTTACCGATCCGTCCTATGCGGGACAGGCAGTGGTAATGACTTATCCGTTAATTGGTAATTACGGTATTTGTAAAGAAGATATGGAGTCCGGACAGGCGTGGCCGGATGGTTATATTGTCAGAGAATTATCTAGGATCCCCAGTAATTTCAGAAGTGGGGACACGATTCAGCATTTCTTAGAAGAACAGGATATTCCAGGTATCAGTGGTATCGATACAAGAGCCCTCACAAAGATTTTAAGAGAAAAAGGAACCATGAACGGCATGATCACAACGAACGGATCTTTTGATCTGGAAGAAGTGAAAGAGCGGATCAGGGCTTATCAGGTAACAGGCGTTGTATTAAAGACAACCACAAAGGAAAAATACGTTCTCCCGGGTACAGGAAAGAAAGTTGCACTCATGGACTTTGGCGCAAAGAAGAATATTGCCAGAGAATTAAATAAGAGAGGCTGCGAAGTGACCGTATATCCGGCAGATACCCCGGCTGAGGAAGTATTAAAGACAAACCCGGATGGGATCATGCTTTCCAACGGCCCTGGAGATCCGGCAGAGAACACGGAGATCATCAAAGAAGTCAGAAAGTTTTATGAATCCGATGTTCCGGTTTTCGCCATTTGTCTCGGACATCAGCTCATGGCTCTTGCCACAGGCGCAAATACATATAAGTTGAAATATGGCCACCGCGGCGGAAATCACCCGGTAAAAGACCTTGAGACAGGCCGCGTCTACATTTCCTCTCAGAACCACGGATACGCGGTAGACGAGCACAGCATGAATCCTGAGGTTGCCGTTCCGGCGTTCGTGAACGTGAACGATAAGACGAACGAGGGATTAAAGTACGTGGGCAAGAATATCTTCACCGTCCAGTACCACCCGGAAGCATGCCCGGGACCGCAGGATTCCGGATATCTGTTTGACCGCTTTTTACGCATGATGGAGGAGGAAAGATAATGCCTAAGAATCCAGAGATCAAGAAAGTACTTGTAATCGGTTCCGGTCCGATCGTTATCGGCCAGGCCGCAGAATTTGACTACGCGGGAACACAGGCCTGCCGTTCCTTAAAGGAAGAGGGCATCGAGGTCGTTCTCTTAAACTCCAACCCGGCAACGATCATGACGGATAAGGATATCGCGGACCGGGTATATATCGAGCCGCTGACAACCGAAGTCGTTGAGCAGTTGATTAAGAAAGAAAAACCGGACAGTGTCCTCCCGACCCTTGGCGGCCAGGCCGGCTTAAACCTTGCGATGGAACTGGAAGAGGCAGGTATCTTAAAGGCAAACAACGTGCGCCTCATCGGTACCACAGCCCTTACGATCAAAAAAGCCGAAGACCGTGAAATGTTCAAGGAGACGATGGAAAAGATCGGCGAACCGGTTGCTCCGTCTGAGATCGTTGAGGATGTGAACACAGGTCTTGCTGTTGCAAAAGAGATCGGTTATCCGGTCGTTCTCCGTCCGGCCTATACCCTTGGCGGTTCCGGCGGCGGTATTGCCTATAATGAGGAGCAGTGTGCAGAGATCCTGGAGAACGGACTCCGTTTATCCCGTGTGGGCCAGGTCCTTGTAGAGCGCTGTATCGCGGGCTGGAAAGAGATCGAGTACGAGGTTATGCGTGACGGCGCAGGCAATGTGATCACCGTCTGCAACATGGAGAATATTGACCCTGTGGGCGTACATACCGGTGACAGTATCGTTGTTGCCCCGTCCCAGACATTAGGAGATAAAGAGTACCAGATGCTCCGTACCTCCGCATTAAAGATCATCACAGAGCTCGGTATCACCGGTGGCTGCAACGTACAGTACGCACTTCATCCGGAGAGCTTCGAGTACTGTGTAATTGAGGTAAACCCGCGTGTAAGCCGTTCCTCCGCCCTTGCGTCTAAGGCGACAGGATATCCGATCGCGAAGGTTGCCGCGAAGATCGCCCTCGGCTACACCCTTGATGAGATCAAGAATGCTGTTACAAAGAAGACCTACGCAAGCTTCGAGCCGATGCTTGACTATGTGGTAGTCAAGATGCCGAGACTTCCCTTTGATAAATTCATCAATGCGAGCCACAAGTTAGGAACCCAGATGAAAGCGACCGGTGAGGTCATGAGTATCTGCACAAGCTTTGAGGGCGGCTTAATGAAAGCGATCCGCTCTCTGGAGCAGCATGTGGACTCCTTGATGTCTTACGACTACAGCGGACTCACAGATGAACAGTTAAAAGAGCAGCTTCACAACGTGGATGACCGCCGGATCTGGGTCATTGCGGAGGCACTCCGCCGTGGCTTCGATTACGAGCTGATCCACGATATCACGAAGATCGATATCTGGTTCATCGATAAGTTAATGATCCTCGTTGAGATGGAGAATGCCTTAAAGAAGGCCGGGAAGAACCTCGACGCTGATCTTTTAAAGGAAGCAAAGCGCATCGAATTCCCGGATAATGTGATCGCAAGACTCACAGGTCTCACGGAAAACGAGATCAAGGAGATGCGTCATGCAAACGGCATCCGTGCTGCCTTCAAGATGGTAGATACCTGCGCGGCCGAGTTTGCAGCCGAAACTCCATACTATTACTCCTGCTTCGGAAGTGAGAATGAGGCGGAGGGAGAGACTGAGAAGAAGAAGGTTCTCGTTCTCGGCTCCGGACCGATCCGTATCGGTCAGGGTATCGAGTTCGACTTCTGCTCTGTTCACAGCACATGGGCCTTCGAGAAAGAGGGCTTTGAGACCGTCATCGTCAACAATAACCCGGAGACTGTCAGCACAGACTTCGATATCGCTGATAAGCTGTATTTCGAACCGCTGACTCCGGAGGATGTGGAGAGCATCGTTGATATTGAGAAACCGGACGGAGCAGTTGTCCAGTTCGGTGGACAGACAGCCATCAAGCTCACTGAGGCTCTGATGAAGATGGGAGTCCCGATTCTGGGAACCGCAGCCGAGGATGTTGACGCCGCTGAGGACAGAGAACTCTTCGATGAGATTCTGGAGCAGTGCCAGATCCCGAGAGCAAAGGGACAGACTGTATTTACAGCGGAAGAGGCAAAAAAGGCAGCAAACGAGTTAGGCTATCCGGTACTCGTTCGTCCGTCCTACGTTCTTGGCGGACAGGGTATGCAGATTGCGATCTGCGATGAGGATATCGATGAATTCATCGGCATCATCAACCGGATCGCTCAGGAGCATCCGATCTTAGTTGATAAGTATATTATGGGTAAGGAGATCGAGGTCGATGCGATCTGCGACGGTACCGATATCCTGATCCCGGGTATCATGGAGCATATCGAGCGTACCGGTATCCACTCCGGAGACAGTATCTCCGTATATCCGGCAAAGAGCATCACCGAGGACAACAAGAAGACGATCGTGGAATACACGGAGAAGCTCGCAAGAGCACTCCATGTAAAGGGAATGATCAACATCCAGTTTATTGTAAATGATGAAGGTGTATTTATCATCGAGGTCAACCCGCGTTCCTCCAGAACCGTTCCATATATCAGCAAGGTAACCGGAATCCCGATCGTACCGCTTGCAACACAGATCATCTGTGGTCACACGATCCGGGAACTCGGCTATACACCGGGACTCCAGAAAGAGGCAGATTACTACGCAGTGAAGATGCCGGTATTCTCCTTCGAGAAGATCCGCGGAGCTGATATCAGCCTTGGACCGGAGATGAAATCCACAGGTGAATGCCTCGGTATTGCAAAGACCTTCAACGAAGCCCTTTACAAGGCCTTCCAGGGCGCCGGTATCAAGCTTCCGAAGTATAAGAACATGGTCATGACCGTCCGCGATTCCGATAAGGAAGAGATGCTCGACATCGCTGCGAGATTCAAGGCACAGGGTTACCGTATCTTCTGTACCGCAGGAACCGCAAAGTATTTCAATGAGCACGGCGTAAAGGTCATTCCGGTAAGAAAGATCGAGCAGGAGTCTCCGAACCTTCTTGACCTGATCCTTGGACATGAGATCGACCTTGTCATCGATATCCCAGCACAGGGCGCAGAGAGAAGCCATGACGGCTTTATCATCCGCCGGAATGCCATCGAGACAGGCGTTACCGTTCTCACTGCAGTCGATACTGCGAGAGCGCTTGTGACAAGTATGGAAAATCGTGCAAAAGAACTTACACTGATCAATATTGCTGAAATCTGATATTGGTAAAAGATAGAAGAGCAGCCCGTTTCACAATGGAGTGAGATGGGCTGCTCTTTGCGTTGTCCCCCAGCAGCGTATGCCGGAAATATATGCCGGAAATTTGAAAAAGGTGACGCGCTGTGCAAAAAACAAAATATTAACGCTTTATCAAGATAAATATATGCATTGATAATGTATAAAACATTGGAAAAACTGCATGAAACGATATAATTATGCATCGGATATTGTATAAAATGCATAATTCGTAAAAAAAACATAAAAAAGTGCTTTACAAAAGAATATTTATACATTATAATGCGTATCAACATCACACATGTGAGACATGAAAAAAGATAGAAACGAAGAGGAGAGGATCGATTATGAAGAAGAACATCGTTTTAGCTATGACAACAGCAGCGGTCATTGCTGCTCTTACAGGATGCGGAAGCTCCAAGACCACTGAGACAACGGCAGCAGCAACAACGGCAGCTGAGACAACAACAGCCGACGCGACAACAGCGGCTGAATCAAAGGAAGCAGATAAGACAGAGGCAGCAGCCGCAGCGGAAGGTTCCTTAAAGGCACTTGAGAATGTAGATCCGAATGGTCATCTCGGAAAAGTTCTTGCGGCAGGAAAGATCACAATGGGAACATCTCCGGATTTCGCTCCGTGGGAATTCAAGGATGTCAGCAGCGGAACAACCGAGTATGTCGGTGCCGATGTGGAGCTTGCAAAATACATCGCAAAGAAGCTTGGCGTAGAGCTTGAGATCAAGCCGATGGAGTTCTCCGCGATCCAGCAGGCAGTTACTTCCGGAAACATTGATATGGGTATCTCCGGCTTCGCTTACACAGATGAGCGTGCGGAGGCTATGGGACTTTCCGAGCGTTACAACGTAAACACGAAGAAAGGTCAGGGACTTTTAGTTAAGAAGGAGCTTGCTTCCCAGTACAATACAGCAGAATCCTTTGCAGGCAAGAAGGTTGCTACCCAGAACGCAACCTTACAGAACAAGCTTGCTACAGAGCAGCTTCCGTCTGATGTTCAGATCCAGTTAGTGACAAATGTAACAGACGGTGTTATGATGTTAACAACAGGCAAGGTTGACGCACTTGCTGTATCCGGTGATAACGGTGAATCCCTTGCAAAGACATATGATGATATCGCAATGGCAGATTTTATGTTTGACTATTCAAGTGAAGGTAACGTTGTTGCGGTCAAGAAAGGCGATGACGATCTCTTAAATGCGATCAACGAAGTGATCGTTGAAGTTAACGAGAAAGGTCTCTATGAGCAGTGGAGGGAAGAGTCAGTTGCTCTTGCTGAGAAGCTCGGTATCGAGACAAACTAATTTCGGAGCAGATCGTTTCGTTCCGTGATGGAAGACCGGCGCAGGCCGGAATCGGTTATCGCTTCAAGTTACAGAAAATACAGAGCTCGGTCTTTCCGGTGAAAATGCCGGAAAGACCTTTGTCTGTTTTCAAGTTTTATCTACGAAAGGAGTTTTCCAGATGGAGTTTCTTAACGTCATGTTAAAAGTCTGGATGAAGTACTGGAACTTATTCTTACAGGGTCTTGGAATGACACTGTTTATGGGTCTCCTCACCGTCCTCATCAGTACCGTTTTCGGTTCTCTGATGGCACTGATGCGCCGCAGCAACGTGGGCATCGGAAAATTCAAGCCGCTCCGGCTGATCGCTACCGTTTATGTCGAAATTATCCGCGGTACGCCGATCCTGCTGCAGTTATATTTCTTCTACTTTATGCTGCCGACCTGGCTCCCGTTCTTCAACTTAAGCGAGTTTACATGCGTTATGACTGCATGCTGCGTAAACTCTACCGCTTATGTCTGTGAGATCGTCCGCGCAGGTATTCAGGCTGTCGATGTCGGACAGACAGAAGCAGCACGTTCTCTGGGCTTAAACGCGCGCCAGACCATGATCCATATCGTTCTCCCGCAGGCGGTTAAGAATATTCTTCCGGCGCTCTGCAACGAGTTCGTAGCGATCGTCAAGGAGACATCTCTGGCATCCACGTTCTTTATCGGAGAGCTTATGACCCAGTTTAAGACTATCAACGGTCTTACATTCCGTGTACTTGAGCCGTTGACCATCGTTGGTATCATTTACTTCGGCGTGACATTTATCATGTCCAAGCTGATTGCCTTACTGGAGAGGAGGATGAACGCAAGTGAGCGCTAATGAGAAAGAACTGATCCGTGTAGAAGATCTGCATAAATCCTTCGGCAGTCTTCAGGTATTAAAAGGTGTTACCGAGCATGTCGACCAGGGCGAGGTTGTGTCTGTTATCGGACCGTCCGGCGGCGGTAAAAGTACATTTTTACGCTGCTTAAACCTCCTTGAGACGCCGACATCCGGCAAGATCTATTTCGAAGGAACCGACATTACCGATAAGAATGTGGATATCAACCTTCATCGCCAGAAGATGGGAATGGTATTCCAGCACTTTAATGTATTCAATAATCTTACAGTTGGAAAGAACGTAACGCTTGCCCCTGTCCTTCTCGGAAAGAAAACCCAGAAGGAAGCTGACGAGATGATGCGGGAGCTTTTAAACCGCGTTGGTCTTGCGGATAAGGAGAACCAGTTCCCGAAGAAGCTTTCCGGCGGACAGAAACAGCGTCTTGCGATCGTGCGTGCGCTGGCGATGGAACCGGACGTTATGCTTTTTGACGAGCCGACTTCCGCCCTTGACCCGGAGATGGTAGGAGAGGTCCTTCATGTTATCAAGGGTCTTGTTAAGACAGGCATGACCACGGTGATCGTTACCCATGAGATGGGATTTGCAAGGGAAGTTTCCGACCGTGTATTCTTTATGGATGGCGGCGTGATCGCGGAGAAAGGTACTCCGGAAGAGGTCTTCAACCATCCGCAGAACCCGAGAACGCAGGAATTTTTAAGCAAGGTATTATACTAATAAAAAACAGCGGGAAAAGCTGTTTTAACAGGAGTAATATCCCGCTCAGGCAGACTTTTGGAGTCTTACCTGGCGGGATTTTTGAAAGGAGAACATGACATGGCAGCATCCAAACAGACAGCCTTCGATTATATCGACGAGAAATCAGGAGTGATCACTGACGTATCCGATAAGATCTGGGACTATGCGGAGCTTTCCCTGAGAGAGTACAAATCCGGTGAGCTTTATGCAAAGGTATTAAAAGAAGAAGGATTTACTGTCGAACATCCCTTTGACAACATTGAGACTGCATTCCGTGCTTCCTACGGTTCCGGAAAGCCGGTGATCGGAATTCTGGCCGAGTATGACGCCCTGACAGGCCTTTCCCAGGTCGCTGGATCCGAGACAAGAAAAGAGCTTGTCGCAGACGGAAACGGCCACGGCTGCGGCCACAACCTTTTAGGCGCAGGCTCCATGGCGGCAGCATTCGCCATCAAGAAATATCTGGAAGAAAAAGGTGAGGGAAGCGGTAAGGTAATCCTTTACGGCTGTCCTGGTGAGGAAGGTGCCGCTACAAAAGCATTTATGGCAAGAGACGGCGTGTTCGCGGAGTGCGACGCGGCTCTCACCTGGCATCCGGGGAATGTGAATCAGGTCACTTCCGGTACCTGCAACACCTGTATCCAGACAGAGTATAAGTTTACCGGTGTTGCCTCCCATGCAGCGGGCGCGCCGGACAAGGGACGTTCTGCCCTCGACGCAGTGGAGCTTATGAATATCGGTGTCCAGTTCTTAAGAGAGCATATGCCGGACAGCGCGAGGATCCACTACTCCATCACAGATGCCGGTGGAGATTCTCCAAACGTGGTACAGCCGAAGGCACAGGTCCTCTATATGGTCCGCTCCATCTGGGTAAAGGACGCGCTGGAGCTTCAGGAGAGAGTCGACCGGATCGCTCTTGCGGCATCCATGATGACAGATACAAAGATGGAGAAGAAGTTTATCGACGGCTGCTCCAATACCGTCCCGAACAAGGTCCTGGAGTCCCTTATGTGGGACAACTTCAACGATCTCGGTGTCTGCCATTACACGGAGGAAGAATTAAAGTATGCGAAAGCCCTCTACGATTCCGTTGAGATGAAGTCCGACAAGCTTCCGGGAGATGCGACGGAGGACAGCAGCGATATCTACGAATATGTTGATGAGAAGTCCAAACACGGCACAACACCGATGAATGAGTTCCTTGTCCCGTATCTCTACTATGAGAAACCGAGAATGGGCTCCACGGATGTCGGTGACGTGAGCTGGTGCATTCCGACGGCGCAGATCAACACTTCCACATTCCCGGCACAGGCGCCGGGACATTCCTGGCAGAATGTCTCCTGTGGACGGACATCCATTGCCCACAAGAATATGCTGTTAGCGGGTAAGGTCATCGCGGCTACCGCGATCGATCTCATGGAGAAGCCGGATGTCTTACAGGCGGCAAAGGACGAGTTCAACAAGAAGATGAAACGTTATGGCGGCTACACCTGCCCGGTTCCGAAGGGTGCGGTTCCGGTCATTCCGGGTGAGAAGATGTAAGAGGCGGCATGGCGGAGTCTCTGTAAGAAAAAGAATAGAATGACTGTAAGTCCGGCAGGACAGGGAAAGGCGGAGATACTCTGCAAAAGACCTGGCCTGCCGGGCTGTTTTGTCTCAGGGGGAGCCGGACGAAAAAATTTCAGAAATTTTACATATTTTTCAGTAAAAGGACAGGAATCGTGGTTCTAAAATGCCTTAAAATATGATATACTATAAAAGTATATTCTTAGGACGGAGAACAAATGTACGCCCGTGGGAATGACGGGCTGCGCCGGAAAGGGAGGCGGTCATGCATGAATATCAGGGAAACAATGGAACAGTGGGAACGCCAGAACCTAAGTCCTTACGCGTCGTTAAGCAGTGAGACGCTGGGGCGTGACAGGGAGGAGCCGCTCTGCGATATCCGCCCTGCCTACCAGCGTGACCGTGACCGGATTCTGCACAGCAAGTCGTTCCGGCGTCTGAAGGATAAGACACAGGTTTTTCTCGCCCCGGAAGGTGACCACTACCGGACGAGACTGACCCATACGTTAGAGGTATCCCAGATCGCGAGAACGATCGCAAGGGCACTCCGGATGAATGAGTCCCTGACTGAGGCGATCGCTTTGGGGCATGATCTCGGCCACACACCTTTCGGACATGCGGGGGAGTACATATTGAACGAGATCTGCGAGGACGGGTTTGCCCACTATAAGCAGAGTGTCCGTGTGGTGGAGGTCCTGGAAAAAAAAGGACAGGGGTTAAACCTCACAAAGGAAGTCCGCGACGGAATGCTAAACCACAGAACGTCGGGAAATCCGGCGACTCTTGAGGGAAAGATCGTGCGGTTCTCCGATAAAATTGCATACATCAATCATGATATCGACGACGCGATCCGCGGAAAGATCATTACTGAGCGGGATATTCCGAGAGAATACGCGGATATCCTGGGAGATACCGTAAAGGACCGCCTGAATATCATGATCCACGATATTATCAACAACAGTATGGACAAGCCGTCGATCTTCATGTCCCCGGATGTGGAGCGGGCCATGCGGGGCCTGAGGGAATGGATGTTTGAACATGTGTACCGGAATCCTGCCGCAAAGGGTGAGGAGGGAAGAGCCCAGCAGCTGATCGTGACGCTTTATGAGTACTATATGAAGCATGTGGACGAGCTGCCGGAAGAGTACCTGGCGATGATGGAGCTTCGCGGGGAGAAGAGAGCGCGGGTCGTCTGCGACTATATTGCCGGGATGAGCGATGGATATGCCATCGACCGGTTTGAGGAGTTATTTGTACCGAAGGGCTGGAATGTCTGAGCGACAGATCCGGCGGACCTGCGAGGTCCCTGAGAGAAAGACGCAGAGCTATTTTGCGGAAAATACATATTGCGGGAGGGATGAAGCGTGTATTACCCGGAAGAAGTGATTGAGGAAGTACGAACAAGAAATGACATTGTGGACATCGTGTCCCAGTATGTAAATCTAAAGAAAAAGGGCGCGAACTATTTCGGACTGTGCCCGTTTCATAATGAGAAATCCCCGTCTTTTTCCGTTTCACCGGGAAAGCAGATGTATTACTGCTTTGGCTGCGGAGCAGGCGGAAATGTCATCACCTTTGTGATGGAGTACGAGAATTATACCTTCGTGGAAGCCGTGAAGATGCTGGCGGACCGGGCGGGAATCGCCCTGCCGGAGGTGGAATACTCAAAGGAGGCGAGAGCTCAGGCAGACCTGAAAAATATGCTCCTTGAGATCAACCGTCTCGCGGCGAACTTCTTTTATTATCAGTTAAAGCAGCCGTCGGGAAAGGTCGGATACGACTATTTTAAGGAGAAACGCCGTCTGACGGATGATACGATCCGCCACTTTGGCCTTGGGTATTCCAGCAAGGTGCCGGACGACCTTTACCGGTATATGAGGTCGAAGGGATACAACGACGATATTTTAAAAGAGACAGGACTCTTCTTTATCGATGAGAGGGGGGCCAGAGATAAATTCTGGAACCGTGTCATGTTCCCGATCTTAGACGTCAATAACCGTGTCATCGGTTTCGGTGGCCGTGTGATGGGGGACGGGGAGCCGAAATATTTAAACTCCCCGGAGACGAAGATCTTTGATAAGAGCCGGAATCTCTACGGACTTAATTTCGCGAGAACGTCCAGAGCGAAATATATGCTGGTCTGTGAAGGATATGTGGACGTGATCGCTATGCATCAGGCAGGATTTACGAACGCCGTAGCATCTCTGGGGACCGCGTTTACGTCCCAGCATGCGATGCTTTTAAAGCGCTATACGGATCAGGTAGTCCTGACCTACGACAGCGATGGGGCGGGGGTGAAGGCGGCGCTCCGCGCGATTCCGATCTTAAAAGAGGTTGGAATGTCCATCAAGGTTTTAAATATGAAGCCCTATAAGGATCCGGACGAGTTTATCAAAAATCTCGGAAAAGAGGAATTCCAGAGGCGGATCGATAACGCCATCGGAAGCTTTATGTTCGAGATCTCCGTGATCCGGAGCCAGTACAACATGCAGGATCCGGAGTCGAAGACAGGGTTTTATAATGCCATCGCGAAAAAGCTTCTGGAATTTCCGGAGAAGCTGGAGCGCGATAATTACACAGAAGCCGTTGCAAGGGAGTATATGATCCCGGAGACGGATCTCAAAAATCTTGTTAATTCCATGGGCGGCCTCATTGGAGTGACCACAAGGGAGCGGGAGTACGATAAGGAACGGACCCGCCAGAAAAAGGAGAAGGAGGACGGGATCCGGAAGTCCCAGAGACTGCTTCTCACCTGGCTCATCGAGCGTCCGCAGCTTTTCGAAAAGATCCGCGGCATTATCACGCCGGAGGATTTTGACGATGAACTTTACAGAGAAGCGGCATCCATGGTTTTCGATGAATATGAAAAAACAGGCAGCGTGAACCCCGCGCAGATCCTGAATCATTTCATCGAGGGCGAGGAACAATACAGGGAAGTGGCGGCCTTATTCCACGCGAGTCTCAGCGAGTCCTTAAATAATGAGGAACAGAGGAGAGCGCTCTCAGAGACCGTCAAAAAGATAAAGAAACACAGTCTGGAGGTAAAAGGAAAAACAGCAGATATCAGAGAGTTGCAGGAAATCATCAGGCAGCAGTCAGCGCTGGCCGCCCTGAATATCACACTTGACTAAGCGAAGCAGAAGCCAAAAGGCAGACACGAGGAACGTCAGGTGCCGGGAAGGATGGAATTATGGAGGAAAAGACACTTACATTTGAAGAGAAGTTATCAAAACTTCTGGAACTCGCAAAAAGTAAAAAGAACGTTCTTGATGAAAAGGAAGTTCTGGCTGCCTTTGCGGGGGAAGAACTGACACCCGAGAAGCTGGACCGCATATACGACTTCCTGGATAAAAAACATGTCGACATCTTAAAAATGTCGAACGATGATGATATGGATCCGGATCTGTTTTCGGAGGATGAAGATGCAGATCCAGAGAATGAGATTGATGTGGAACATATTGATCTCTCCGTACCGGAGGGGATCGGTGTGGATGATCCGGTCCGGATGTACTTAAAAGAGATCGGAAAAGTGCCGCTGCTTTCCCCGGACGATGAGATCGAACTGGCAAAGAAGATCGAGCTCGGTGACGAGGAAGCAAAGAAGAAGCTTGCGGAGTCGAACCTGCGTCTTGTGGTGAGTATCGCGAAGCGGTATGCCGGACGGGGCATGCAGCTGCTCGACCTGATCCAGGAGGGAAATCTTGGACTCATCAAGGCAGTCGAGAAGTTTGACTACCGGAAAGGCTATAAATTCAGCACCTATGCCACCTGGTGGATCCGTCAGGCGATTACCCGCGCCATTGCGGATCAGGCGAGAACGATCCGGATCCCGGTGCACATGGTGGAGACCATCAACCGTCTCGTGCGGACACAGAGACAGTTAGTCCAGAAGCTTGGCCGTGAGGCAACGCCGGAGGAGCTCGCAAAGGAACTCGATATGCCGGTGGACCGCGTCCGCGATATCATGAAGATCTCTCAGGATCCGGTGTCCTTAGAGACTCCGATCGGTGAGGAGGAGGACAGCCACCTCGGGGATTTCATTCAGGATGATCACGTGGAGGTTCCGGCAGATGCCGCGACGTACAGACTTCTTCACGAGCAGCTGATGGAGGTGCTGTCGACGCTCACAGAGAGGGAGCAGAAGGTACTCCGGCTGAGGTTCGGACTGGATGACGGAAGACCGAGGACATTGGAAGAGGTCGGACGGCAGTTCAATGTGACGAGGGAGCGGATCCGCCAGATCGAGGCGAAGGCCCTTCGAAAACTGCGTCATCCGAGCAGGAGCAAGATCTTAAAAGATTATCTGGATGAATAAAAAGATGTAGGAAGCTGGAAAAGGCCTGTGCAGGAAAAGGCAGTCAGGGATGGTCTGCCTGTGTGCTCCGGGGTGGAGTTAAACTGCCGGGAAATACAAAAAGGCGGCTGCGAAAACGAAAAGCAGTCGTGTGAAAGAGAAATGGAGAAAACGATATGAAATTATCAGAACGCCTGGAGCTGGTGCTCTCATTTGTGGAACCTGGGGAGTCCGCGGCAGACGTTGGGACGGACCACGGACATGTTCCGGTGGAGCTTGTCAGAAGAGCGATCGTGAAGAAGGCTGTGGCTATGGATGTGCGGAAAGGTCCGTTATCCAGAGCGACGGAAAATATCGCACTGGCGGGACTTTCCGCAAAGATCGAGACGAGACTTTCTGACGGTGTTGCAAAGCTTCTGCCGGGAGAGGCAGATTCTGTTGTGATCGCCGGGATGGGCGGTGAGCTGATCATTAAGATTCTGGAGAATGGAAGACATATGTGGGATTCTGTGAAACAGTGGGTCTTATCGCCGCAATCGGAGATCTTTAAGGTCAGAAGATGGCTTTTTGAGAACGGTTTTGTGATCCGGAAGGAAGATATGATCCTTGAGGACGGGAAGTTTTATACGGTGATGGATGTGCGGAGAGAGAAAGACGCAGATTCTGAGGGGAAAACAGCGGATCCGGATGTTTTAAGCCTTTCTGAGGACAGCCGCATGCTCTACGGCGATTATCTGATCCGAACGAAGAACCCGGTTCTTCTTACATATCTGAAGGAGGAAGAGGCGAAGCTTCTGCGGTTCATCGAGGATCTTTCTGCGAAGGCGGGGGATTCCGAACGGGCGGCAGAACGGCTTTCCGAGTTGAAATTACAGTTAAAAGAAAATCAGGAGGTACAGTATGAAATGCAGGGAGATCATTGAAATCTTAGAGACGCTTGCGCCGAAGTCCTGTGCCTGTGACTGGGATAATCCGGGACTTTTAGCAGGGCGGATCGACAAGGACGTGAAGAAGATCCTTTTGACGCTGGACGCGGATGACGCGGCGGTGGATCGGGCGAAGGAGATCGGGGCAGATATGCTGTTAAGCCATCATCCTCTGATCTTTAAGCCGGTGAAGCATGTTTCGGACGAGGATTTTATTGGAAGACGGCTTGTGTACCTGATCCAGGCAGATGTGTCCTACTATGCGATGCATACAAATTTTGATTCGGCGCCGGGGTGTATGGCGGATATTGTGGCGGACCGGTTGAATTTTATCGATCAGAAGCCGCTGGAGGCCATGGGAGAGATTTCCGGGACGGAGTACGGAATCGGTAAGACAGGATCGCTGAAAGTGCCTATGAAGGGCTTGGAGCTCGCGAGAGAGGTTAAGAACCGGTTTGGACTTCCGTTTGTGACCGTTTATGGAAGTGAGCTTTATGAGGATACTCCAATTGTGAAGGCAGCTACCTGCCCGGGGGCCGGTGGAAGTGAGCTTAAGGAGGCGCTGAAGGCGGGCGCTCAGGCGTTTATCACCGGGGATATCAGCCACCATGAGGGAATCGACGCGGCGGCTCAGGGGATGATGATCATCGACGCGGGTCATTATGGGCTGGAGCATATTTTCATGGATTTCATGGAGGGATTTTTGAAGGAAAAGTTACCTGATGATATCGAGGTCGTAAAGATGGCGGTGAAGTTTCCGGCGGTCGTGTTGTAGGGAAAGTTTGGCTTCGGGGACGCACCGGTCAGCCTCCGTTCCCGGGCTGAGGTGATTTTCGGGGAGGTTCCTCTAAGCTTGCATGTGAATGCTAAGGGCGGAGAAAAGATGACACAACTCGCTTCGCTCAGACAAGTGTCATCTTTCCTCCAACGCATTCCCCTGCGAGCTAAGAGGAAGCCAGTCCCCGAAAAACAGGCGCCCGGTACCGGAGGCTGACCGGCGCTGGGAACTGGAAGGAGCTAGGGTGCGCTGATGGTTGTGAACGCCATTAGCGAGAGTTTGTGGTGGTTCTGGTAAGTGAGAATGTTGCTGCAGGAGCTAGTGGTGCCGCTGATGTTGTAAACGCCATCAGCGGAGAGTTTGTGGGTGGCGGTATTGTGGTATGGGCAGAGGGGGGGGAAAGTGGTTCTGCCGTTAGGATGAATGTATGGGGTGGCTGTAGTTTTAAGTGAGTGTGAAAATACGGCGTGAAGCGATAAATAAATTTTACATGTAACTGAGATAAGCATGGAACAGTTACTGTCTTAGAAAAAAGATGGGAGGCGGTTTTATGGCAGTTGTGAAGGTGAATGGAATCGAAAGAACGTATCCGGAGGGAACAACCTATCTGGAGATCGCGAGGGATTTCCAGAATCAGTATGAGAATGATATTCTGCTTGTGCGGGTCAACGGAAAACTTAGGGAGCTCGAAAAAACGCTGGCGGGAGATTCTGAGATTTCTTTTATCACAGCGAAGGAAAACGCAGGTTATAAGACGTACGAGCGCAGTGCGATCTTTCTGATGCTGAAGGCGTTTTATGAGGTGATACCGAGAGAGAAGATTAAGAAGATTCAGATCGACTTTGCTCTGGGAAATGGGATCTACGGGGAGCTTGTCGGGGATATCACGGTGGATGAGGAGCTGCTGACTTCAGTGAAGGCACATATGGAGAAGCTTAGGGACGCAGCGATCCAGGTGAAAAAGCGGAGTGTCAATACAGATGACGCGGTGGAGCTCTTTGGAAAGTACGGGATGCATGATAAGGAGCAGTTGTTCCAGTATCGCCGGGCATCGCGGGTGAATATTTACAGCATTGGGGAGTTTGAGGACTATTTTTATGGATATATGGTTCCGGACACCAGTTATGTGAAGTATTTTGACCTGGTTCCGTGCCATGCGGGATTTTTGCTTCTGCTTCCGGTGAAAGCGGATCCGAAGAAGGTGGAACATCCGGCGATCCGGGAGAAGTTGTTCTCGATCCTTCATTCTTCTTACCGCTGGAGTGACAGTCTCGAAGTGCCGAATGTGGGCGCGTTAAATAAGATGATCGCGGACGGCAAGGGCCAGGATCTGATCCTGATGCAGGAAGCGCTGCAGGAGAAGAATATCGGCCAGGTGGCTGAAAAGGCTGTGAAGGATCCGGACCGCAGGATCGTGATGATTGCGGGACCGTCTTCTTCCGGCAAGACGACGTTCAGCCACAGGCTTTCGACGCAGTTTGCGGCGCTCGGATACAATCCGCATCCGATCTCCGTGGACAACTATTTCCGCAACCGGGAGGAGTATCCGCTTGACGAGAACGGACAGCCGGATTTTGAGGCGCTTGGATGCGTGGATATTCCGCAGTTTAATGAGGATATGAATGCTCTGCTCTCTGGAAAAACCATCGAGCTTCCGCAGTTTAATTTTAAGACCGGTAAGAGAGAGTACAAGGGTGAGATGCTGAAGCTTGGGAAGAAGGATATTCTCGTCATCGAGGGCATCCACTGCCTGAATGATGCGATGTCCTCAGAACTCCCGAAGGAGAGCAAATTTAAGATCTATATCAGTGCCCTGACCCAGTTAAATGTCGATGAGCACAACCGGATCCCGACGACAGACGGACGTCTGATCCGCCGGATGGTCCGCGACGCGAGAACGAGAGGAACCTCCGCCCTGGAAACTATCGAGCGCTGGCCGTCAGTGCGCCGCGGTGAGGACAAAAATATCTTCCCATTCCAGGAGAGCGCCGATGTGATGTTCAACTCCGCACTTGTGTATGAGCTTGCGGTGCTGAAACTTTACGCGGAGCCGCTTTTGTTCAATATCCCGAGAGACCGGGAAGAGTATGATGAGGCGAAGAGACTTCTGAAATTCCTGGACTATTTCCTCGCAATCGACAGTGATGTGATTCCGAAAACTTCGATTCTTAGGGAGTTTATTGGGGGAAGCTGCCTGAACGTATAGTTATATATGTTTGTTTTCTGCGCATTTTCATATAGATGCGCGTTCATACGGACATCATCTTTAAAAGTCTTGTTCCGATTTCTTTCGCCCAACATGGATTCCTGTAAAGCTGGTCGATATATTTTGGCGTGTTTATGGGGAAATATGAGGACAGGGGAAAAGAAAAAAGGCAGAAAATGTAATGGAAAATATAAACGCATGTATGGACATTAAAAAAAATATATGCTAAAATAAACAAGTTCTGAGTAAGACAGATGGTCGCTGCTGCAGTTCTAAGGGATGCAGGAGAGGAAAGTCCGGGCTTCAAAGGGCAGGGTGCCGGATAACGTCCGGCGAAGGTGACTTCAGGGACAGTGCAACAGAAATAAACCGCATGGAAACATGTAAGGGTGGAAAGGCAGTGTAAGAGACTACCGCCTCAATGGTAACAGGGAGGGCACATGCAAACCCCACTCGAAGCAAGGCCAAACAGGAAGCATAAGGCGGCCCGTCTGCTTCCGGGTAGGCCGCTTGAGCCGTCCGGTGACGGACGGTCTAGATAGATGACCATCCAACGACATAACCCGGCTTATCGTCTTGCTCAGAATATTGAATAGGGAAATGATGAAGACTGCTTTCCAGGATCTCGGGATGAGATTTTGGGGAGCGGTCTTTTTGGGTTATAAATAAAAATTCCCATCAGAAAATTTCTGTAAGTGGTTGGATACATAAAATATTATAATATCGTTATAGTGAAAGAATGTGCGGGTGATGTTTAAATGATCAATAGTATCAAAAATATAACATTATGAAATTCGATGTTATAAAATTATAACATTCCGGTTGACGATATTCAATTTTACGATACAATAATAGTACACAGAAATGGAGGGACAATCATGAATGAAATGTTAGGTAGCCGCATTAAGGCATTAAGAATCGCTAAATATTTGACTCAGGAGCAGGTTGCTGATCAAATCGGAGTCAGCAGACAGAAGTATGCAAGGATTGAGAGCGGAGCAAATAGCATTACATTAGATATCCTTTCTAAAGTTGCGGAAGTTCTCGGGGTAACTGTAGGGGATATTACAAGAGTGCTTGATGAAACTCCCGTAGTTGCATATAGAGTCGGAAAGGAAAGTGGCTCTTCTAAAAAGATATTTGATATGCTTGATTTATTTTACGCAAATAAGCATATGTGCGAAAAACTTCAGCACAAAGATATATTTTAGGAGGTGCGGGAATGCAGGAAAGCAGAAAAAGGGAGATTCGCATTAAAGCGGATTCTTTTAGAGTAAATTGTAAAATCGGTAAATACGGAATCATTGATTTATTTAAAGAGTGTGAAAGGTCGGGATACAAGCTATTAAGATATCCACTTGGAGAAAATGCAGATCTTGGTTTTACGGTAAAAAAGGACAATGATATTGTAATCTTTACAAATACCTGCAGCAGATTATCAAGAGAAATATTTACGCTGGCGCATGAAATTGGTCATGCTATTTTGCATTTAGAAGATGATAATTCCTTTATTGATGATAATTTCACTATAACTGGGCGGAGTACTGATGCGAAGGAACAGGAAGCAAATTATTTTGCTGCCTGTCTGCTGATGCCAGCTAATGATGTAAGAAGATTCATTGACTTGGAAATACAGGATTTTCATGAAAAAGGGCTGTCAGCAATGGATATTGCCAGGATTATGTCGGAGTTTAATGTTAGCTTTGATATGGCGCTAAATAGGTTAGAGAGTTTGAACGTTATAAATCAAGGACAGAAACTGAATCTTAATAATGAACGGATTGAAATAAGAGTCGGGAATCTTCTTCGCAGTGTGGGTGGAAATGCAAAGCTGAATGTACCTGGTAATGAAATTGATATACCGTATGAGTATATAGATTACGTCATTTATAATTATAATCATAATGCTGTTCCCAAAGAAACTTTGGAAAAAGTGTTGGCTTGCTATCAGCTGACAATTGAAGATGTGAGTGATAAACTAATTATGCCATCTGCTGATGATACTGATGATCTGGATGAATTGATAGGAGGTTTGGACGATTGAGAGCCTCTCTGGATACAAATGCAATAATCCATTTCTACAAGGCCGGGCTTCAGGATATTTTATTTAAATTTTTTGATGAAGGTGTGTTTATTTATGAACAGATTCGTGAGATAGAATTAGAAAATCATGGCAAGGAAATTCTAACGCAGGTTGATATAGATATTGCCGCTGGGAAAATTGAACTTTATACGGATCAGATACTTAAAGAATTGCAGGTATACAAGATATTTGAGAATAATGTAAAAGAAAATAGAAATCTGTATGGATCAGGAGATTTAGGTGAGGTATTCAAGGAACAGTTGATAAAAGAAATCAATGATTTACAGATTGATGGATTGCCTAAAGTGGACAAGTTATATGCGCTTGCGGGGGAAACTGTGAATCTGGAATATACATTGCCAAACGGACAGCACGTGAAATTCCTTGACGATCAGAAAACCTATCTGGGAAATCAACTGGAGCCTGAATTCGGAGGGGACAGATGTTTTGGTGTCCTGGCAGATATGGATTTTATCATGGTATATACCTATGAGAAGGATGGCGAAAATCCGGAACTGATGATTTATAAGAAGAGATAATATAAGCAAAAAGAAAAGTACTGATAAATAAGCGGACGTTTACTAGTATATGAATGATATGATACCTCTAAAGTAGACAGATCAAATATAAAATCTGTTACGTTGGAGGTATTTTTCATGTTTAGAGAAGAAAGATATATACAGATAAAAATGGAATTATTATTAAGGCAGCGCTGTTATATCAAAACATTTGGTGAGGACTAAAGTATCACTTGAGATGGAATATTCCATCAGCTGGTTTGGTCCTCTTTTTATTTGAGAGGAGTGGTCGAATGGGCAAGGTGTTAATTTGGTTCGTAATCATTATTAGTACAGTGGTTCTCTACTGTCTTATGATTATGAAAGATAAGGCAGAGAGTGATGAACTGTATGAGGAATTAATGAGAAAGCTGATTTTAAAGGGTGGTGATTTACAGGTATTGTGGTTTAATACCGAAGATATGAAAAAGGTTGAAAAGATGGCAAAGAAGTATGGAATCCTGTATGGACAGATGATGAGAGTGATCCGCAGTACACAATGTCGCAGGAAGATCTTAAAGTTCTTGAACAGGAGACAGACGCCAAAGGAAGTTCCGTGTGCATAAAATGCTGATTCCGAAGAAACCGGTCTGTATTACAGAAAAAGAACTGGCAGATGACGGATAGCAGGAAATCATATAAAGTATCGTTGCAAGACAGATGGAAA
>CABVBU010000043.1 GCA_902496665.1 uncultured Clostridium sp.
CAAGAGTAAACTCCACTGCCCTTTGGAGAAGTGGAATTTAAATTTTCATTTTAGGATGTCAACGGAACGCTCCGGAATGAATTGACATTTTACATGGTCCGGGATAAAATCAAAACTATCTATGGTAAAAGTCTCATGATCCCTAATTTTCTATATATAATCAGGAAATTTACGGAACTAAATGCAGCTGTTTCCTTCCTTTCCTGTAAAGTATGGATACTGGAAGTTCCTTTCGATGTGCAACGTCAATTACAACTAAACCATTTTAATACTCAAGGAGTTTCCCACAATGAAAACACTCGCCCCAAACTTATATAAAGTCACCCTGACCAACAAAGCCATGCGGACCTCATCGAGAAATCTATATATTATAAAGGGCGATGGCCGCAACCTCATGATCGACACCGCCTGGAAGGTTCCGGAGTGCTTAAATGATATGGAAAACGCCTTGAAGGAGCTCTCCATCGACTATAAATACCTCGATATCTTCGTGACCCACAACCACGCGGACCACAGCGGATATGTCTCCTATTTTACGGACCGTGGTGCCCGGGCGTTCATGAACCCTGTGGAGATCACGGAAGCCTCCGACCGTTACCACCGCCTCTACGAGGACAACACCATGCGCCGGTCTTATACCAGGGAATGCGGAGTCACAAAGGAACTGGCTCCCGATGCCTGGCAGGAGATCAACACCGGTGCGGACCGGCTTGCAAAGGAAAACAACATAAATTTTAATTTTCCCTTTACTCCCATCTCGCCGGGAGACCTCTTCTCCTGTGGAGACTACCATTTCGAGATTGTCCCTCTCTACGGTCATACTTCAGGACAGTGTGGCCTCGTGGAACGGAACAAAAAGCTTTTTTTCTGCGCCGATCAGGTGATCCTCGGTCTTACTCCCATCGTCATCACAGCAGGAAAAGACCAGCATCTCCTCGCCGAATATTTTGCGTCCTTAAAAGAACTGGCGGCCAATTACACCGGATACCGTTTTCTCCCTGGACACTATGGAGAGTTCACCGAGATCCGCGAGGAGACCGACCGGATCATCTCTGAATATGAGACACGCTGCACCCAGCTCCGTCTGGCTTTAGCGGAAAGCCGCCGCCCGATGACACTTTTGGAGCTCGATCAGGCACTCTATGTCCAGCGCATGCAGACCTACCGGTATTCCTACCTTTTCTCCTATCTCAACACCTGGCCGAAGCTCTTTTCCTGCCTTGACTGGCTTGCGGAGGCGGGCGTGATCAGGCGCGCCGAAAAAGACGGCATCCTATTCTGGTCGCTCCGCTGAGCGCGCTTCCGACTCGCTCTTTGAGAACACGCAGCCGCAGTAATTCTGGCGGTAGAGCGCGTGTTCTCTGGAAAGCTCCGTGGATCTCTTATATCCGTTTCTCTTCTTAAAATCTGAGGGCAGGAATTCTACACCGTACTCCTGTCCCATCTCTTCCCCGATCCGGTTCAGCCTCTCTGCATCCTTTAAGGGGCTTATTGTGAGCGTCGTCGTAAAAAAGTCGAAGCCGCCGGCCTTTGCCTCCCTCGCCGCTTCGGAGAGACGGAGCTTAAAGCATTCCGTGCATCTGGCGCCGCCCTCCAGTTCCTGCTCTAATCCCTTTGCCGCCGCATAGAAGTCATCCGGCACATAGGTTCCTGCCACAAAATGGATCGGATGCCGGTCCGCCTCATATTCCCACTCCCTATTGAACTCTCTGATCAGCCGCTCCTGCTCCGATGTCCGCTCCTCGTACTCTGATGGCGGATAGATATTCGGGTTGTAGTAAAATACCGTGATCTCAAAATATCTGGAGAGATACTCAAGAACATAACTGCTGCAGGGTGCGCAGCAGCTGTGAAGGAACAGGGTCGGCACCTTTTCCTCCTTCTGCAGTTCTTCCAGTTTTTTATCTAATTCCTTCTGATAGTTTCGCTTGTTCATATGCTCTCCCGGCAGGCTGTACTTTCCTGCCCTGTGTTTAAAATACCAACTGCCCAGCAACGGAAAAAGGCAGCCGGATTTTCTCCCGCTGCCTGTATTTCTATTTTCACCAGCTCCGCCAGGCTTATCCACCGGCGGTCCGCCTCCAATATCCGTTTTTCCGAAACGAGATCTTACAGGAAATCCCTGATCCGTTTGCTGCGGACCGGATTCCTAAGTTTTCTCAGAGCCTTCGCCTCGATCTGACGGATACGCTCTCTCGTTACGTTGAACTCTTTTCCGACCTCTTCCAGAGTTCTCGGATGTCCGTCCTCGAGACCGAATCGAAGCACGATGACCTGGCGCTCTCTCTCCTTGAGATCGCCTAAGAGCGCGTCGATGTGCTCTCTCAACATTACGGACTCCACATTTCCCTCCGGTGTAACGGCATTGCTGTCCGCAACGAAGTCTCCGAGATTGGAATCATCCTCCTCACCGATAGGGGTCTCTAAGGATGCAGGCTCTCTCGCGATCTGCATGATCTCCATAACCTTGTCCTCGGACATCTCAAGGGCTTCCGCGAGTTCTGTCACGGATGGCTCATAGCCGAGTTCCAGGGTCAGCTTTCTCTGCATCTTTGACATTTTGTTGATCGTCTCTACCATATGCACCGGAACACGGATCGTTCTCGCCTGATCCGCAAGGGCTCTCGTCACAGACTGACGGATCCACCAGGTCGCATATGTACTTAACTTATATCCTTTTGTATAGTCGAACTTCTCAACGCCCTTGATCAGACCAAGGTTTCCTTCCTGTACAAGATCCAGGAAGCTCATTCCACGTCCGGTGTAACGCTTTGCGATACTTACAACGAGACGAAGGTTTGCCTCGATCAGGCGCTCTTTTGCAGACTCATCTCCCTCTGCCTTTCTCTTCGCGAGACGAAGCTCCTCATCCGCGGAAAGAAGCGGCACGGTACCGATCTCCTTTAAGTACATGCGGACCGGATCCTCTGTTCCGATACCTTCCAGAAGATCGATGGCGTCTAAGTCAATGTCCTCTCCATCCTTGTCCTCACGGTAGTCATCATCCAGATCGTCCAGAAGCATGGAATCATCCGCAAGCATTGCGTCATCGATTACCGGCACAACGTCGATATTGCTGTGCTCTAAGTAATTATAAATTTCGTCCATCTGCTCCGGTCCGAGGTTATCTCCGGCAAAAAAGTCGTTGATCTCCGTCGCGTCAAGCGCGTTCTGTTTTGACTTGCCCAGTGCGACAAGTTTCTTAAGTTTGTCTAAAAATACTTCTTTTTCCACTGAATAACGTCCTTTCAGGTTGGGGCTGCTCAAACTGCTCCACGATAGTTCATTATATACTATCCAGCGACATTTTTCAACGTTTTTCTACGCCTTTTTCGTTGAATTTTAACGTTTTATTAGCACTTTTTGTGATTGTTCAGCAGGTCTGCGCACTTGCCGCCCCTCTCAACTCGCCGTCTTCTCCTCCTGCTTCTCCGGCTCCGGGCTGCAGCTTAAGGTCACTGCTTCCTTCACATTCTCGATCTTTGCCTCAGTAACCGATCCGCCAAACTCACCGTCGAGGACCCACGGTATCTCTTCCTTGGCGGTGACCGTAAACTTTGAAGATTTCACGCGGATTACGTCCTTATTTTCCTGTTCCGGGAACAGAAGCAGACCGCTTATAATATTCGGAAGATCTGCCGGAGTCTTCGGTGTCCGGATAAACACTCCCTCAAACAGGCCGTCATGGAAGGAAACATCCTTCGGCGCAAGTCCTCTGAAGCCGCCGACACTTGTGGTGTTCGTCACCATTCCGAAAACGAACTCTCCATCCGCCTCACCGTCATCCCATGTCAAATGCATCCTGTAGGATTTAAGGTTTCCCAGTGCCTTGATGGACTCCAGGATATACGCCTGATGCCCAAGAACGTTCTTGATGTCCTGGGGCGTGCTGTACGACACTTCCGTGAAAGCGCCAAACGCGGCGATATAAACAAAATACCGCTCATCCCCGAATTTTCCGATATCGACGCCGTAGGACTTTCCGCTCACCACATCCTGCGCCGCCTTCGTGAGGTTCGCCGGGATTTTTAGGCTTCTCGCGAAATCATTCGTGGAACCTGCCGGGAGATATCCGATCTCCGGGCGCTTTTCCAGCCTCATGATGCCGGAGATCACGCTGTTCAGCGTTCCATCCCCGCCGCTGCAGACGAAAAGTTCCACATCCTTACCGTATTCCTCGGCGATCTTCGCCGCATCCCCCGGTTCCTGGGTCACATAGACAGAGGGCAGATAGCCCGCTCCACAAAAAATCCCGAGAATATCGGACAACTGGTTCTTGATGGCTTCCTTCCCGGAACGGGGATTAAAAACAAATAACATTTTTTTCATTTTCATCATGATCACGCTCCATAAAAGACGCCCTTATGCGCCGTAATACTAACAAATGTCAATACTTTCTATTTCTAATATGGGACACTGACAGATGCATCGTTACTATTGTACGGAATTTTCAGTTCAGAAAATTCCTACCCGTGTACAGTAACGATGCACCTTCTACATTCTGTCCACCCTGACAAATAATATCTGTGGGTCCAAGAGAATTTACAGTCATTATATCATAGACTCACGACCCCCGCGCTGACGCGCTCTATTGCCTGCTGGCGCAGGCGGTTCGTTCGTTAATGGTCCAAGAAAAACAAATGCCACCTGCGGTGCCGCTTGTTTTTCTTTTGGACTCATTATATCATGACTGGCTTTCCAGCAGCTTTCTATACGCCGCAAACGCGTTCGGAATCGGGTACTTCTCCTTCAATTCCTCTCTGTCTGCAAACAGCATTCCCGGGATCTCTTCCCCTACCTTCACCAGGTACCCGCTCATATGCCACTCCACATGGCTGAAAATGTGCTTTGTCGCCGGCAGTTTTTCCTCCACCGACGCCCTGCCACCGAGGCGTTCCAGTACCTCTTTCTCTGAAAGTTTTCCTTCCAGATTCGGAAATTCATACAGGGATGCCAGCAGTCCGGTGTCATCCCGCTTTCTAATGGCTATTTTATCCCCGTATTCCACTAATAATACGGTCTTTTCCTCGATTTTCCTTTTCTTTTTCGGTGCCTTCACCGGGATCTCAGAGATCAGGTTTCTTTTTCTCGCCTCGCATACCGTATAAAACGGACATGGAAGATCGCAGAGAGGAGCACCATTGGGGGCGCAGACGATGGCTCCGGTCTCGATGAGCGCCTGGTTGAAATCTCCTGGCTCATCCTTTTTTAGTGTCTTTAAGACCTCTTCGACTGCGGCTTCTGTCTTCTTCTTTACCGCCTGTTTTAAGATATCTTCGTAGCTTCCGGCAACTCTCGAAAGGACCCGCATGACATTTCCGTCCACCGCTGGGACAGGGAGTCCGAAAGCGATGGAGCCAATGGCACCTGCCGTGTAGCTCCCGATTCCCGGAAGCTCAAGAAGCGCTTTGTGATCCGCCGGAAGTTCTCCGCCGTACTGGGAAACGATGATCTTGGCCGCTTTCTTCAGATTTCTGGCCCTGCTGTAATATCCGAGACCTTCCCAATACTTGAAAAGTTCTTCTTCCTCACACTCCGCCAGTGCCTGCACCGTCGGAAAATACTCCATAAACCGGGCAAAGTAAGGCTTTACCGCCTCCACTCTCGTCTGCTGCAGCATGATCTCCGAAATCCAGATCCGGTAGGCATCCTGGTTCTCCCGCCAGGGGAGATCTCTTTTATTTCCCCGATACCAGGAAAGGAGCGGTCCTCTAGCGGCTTCCAGACGCTCCGTCAGGGTGAGGTCCTTCTCATCCGGAAAGATTTTCTGGAGACCGGAATAAAGATCCGCCCCCGAAACATTCATTTCTTCCTTATACATATCCATAGACTCCGCGGACGGAAACTTCCCCGGAGATGATCTCCTTTAATGTGCCATCGGAGAGGCGGACTAAAAGCGCGCCTTCCTTGTTGATTCCCTCAGAGACGCCGCGGTACTCGCCCGCCGGATCCAGAACGCACACCTCGTTGCCGAGATTTACAAGGTTTGCGTTGTACTCTTCAATAAGTCCCGACATGTCCTGTGTCTCAATGAAGGTGTCATAATATCCCTCAAATGCATCCATGATCGCCGCGATGATCTCACTTCTCTTCTGGATCTTTCCGCTCTCGATCCGCAGGGAAGTCGCTGTTGCCTTGATATCATCCGGAAATTCCGTCTGGTTTACGTTGATGCCGGTTCCCGGGATCACATACTGGATCTCCATGAGCTCCGTGCTCATCTCCGTTAAGATTCCGCAGATTTTCTTCTTATTTAAAACAAGGTCATTCGGCCATTTGATCTCAGATTTCAGTCCTGTCGCCTTCTCGATTCCCTTTCTCGTGGCCAGTGCCATGACAAGCGTCAGCATGGATGCCGCCATAGGATCGATCTGTGGTCTTAAGAGCATGCTCATCCAGATCCCAACGCCCGCCGGAGATGTCCAGACACGACCTCTTCTGCCCTTTCCGCCGAGCTGACGTTCCGCGACAGCCAGGGTTCCGTGGGGCGCGCCCTGTTCCGCGAGACGGCGGATTTCATTGTTCGTGGAGTCGGTCTCCTCGAAGAACGCCACCTCCGATCCTGCCCATTTCGTGTGGATCGTGCTTTCCAGCTCTTCCTTTGAGAGCACGTCCGCCGATCCCTTTAAAATATATCCTTTATTCCGGACGGCCTCGATCTCGTAGCCCTCCTCCTTTAACTGGTTGATGACCTTCCAGACCGCCGTTCTCGAGACACCGAACTTCTCGCAAAGCTCCTGTCCGGAAATATAGCCATCTGTCTCCTTCAATAATTTCAGGATCTCTCCCTTCATCTCATTACCTCCACCAGATACTCATTGCGCTTAAAAATGTAAAGATCAGCAGGGTCGTTCCGAACACCATCTGGAACACCGCCGCCGTTCTTCTCCGCCTCTCCCGTTTTGTCCGGGACAGCCAGTATTTTCCTGTGACCAGATTTAAAACTGCCGCCAGGAAAAATATCGCCGGAAAGAGGAACATATACCTCTCCGTGTCAAGGAACGAGATGACTGCCATCACCACCACAGCGATGCCGATGATGATGTGCATGGCATCAAGAGCCATGGACTCGCTCCTGACTTTCCTTCTCTTATTGTTTTCCGCCATGTTTCAGCGTTCTCCTCATATTTTCTGCCGGATCTGCCGCTTTCCCAGGATCAGCCGTGCTGCCTGGTACTTTTCCAAAACGATGTGCTGCCGCACATCCCTATCCTATTGTCAGTCTGTCTGAAAGAAGTTCATGGATCTTCCCCACAATATCGTCCGGCGTATAGACCTTGTAGACTTCCATCTGCATCTTCTTCGCGAACACCTCCAGGACTGCCCCGTAGAGATCCCTGTAATCCCATTCCGGCTGCAGCCGGAGCTTCCTGGCGAGAAGCGGAAATATCTTCTCCGTGTATACACGATAGCCTGTGAGCTTCGCGAACTCAGGTTCCTTTACATAAGGTCTCAGCCACTCCTTAAACATATCAAGTTCCGACATGATCCTGCCAAAATAATACGCCTCGGAGTATGGCATGTCAAGATAATATTTCCTTCCGCAGAGTCCGTAGAGGAATCTCAGCCCGTCAAAATAGCCGAGCTTCATGTTTTTCCTCGTTCTCACACTGTCAAATTCCAGGATCCCGCCGAGATTCCTTCTCGGCGCGATCTCGTGGACCGTCACGTCCTCCGGGATATCCATGAACCTTCGCCGGTCCACGCCGATCCCATAGAGGCGGATCACGATGATATCCTTATATCCCCTGTCCGTCAGGAGATCTACCGGCACATTGTTGACGCTGCCGCCGTCAAGATACGTCTTTCCCCCCAGCTTTTCCTGCTTAAATCCCGGGAAATAGGCGCTGGCCATCATTATATCCTTCATGGTCCCCGGCGGTGCTGCCTTCACATCGAAGTCCTCCTCTTTCCGGTCCGTGACTGAAAAGGACGCGGCGCAGAAATCCCGTGGTGAGCACCTGATCTGCTCCTCATCCACCGTCTCTTCCAGAAGTTTTTTGAGCGGGGCGATATCGATCCCCCTGTCTGAAAACAGCCGTCTGAATTCTGCCGCCGCGTCGGTCACTTTCATGGATCGCACGCCAAATTTCTTTAATTTTCCGATCATGGAATCGTCCACATTGAACACGGTGGAGTAGGTCATATTTCCCCAGATCTCCTCTGCCTTCCCGAGATCATCCATGCAGATCAGGGCGCCGTTTAACGCCCCAACGGACGTTCCCGCGACACCCTTTATCTTCATGCCGGCTTCCCGGAGCGCTTTCCAGACACCGATCTGATATGCGCCCCTGGCACCTCCGCCCTCTAAAACGATTCCATATTCCTTTTCAAGATCAATTCTCAGTTTCACTCTTTTTTGCAATCTCCGTTACACTTGTCACAAGACCTGCGAGGGATTGGATCTCAGACGGGATGATGATCTTTGTTGCCTTGCCGTCGGCCGCCTTCGCGAACGCCTCAAGACTCTTTAACTGCAAAACTGTCTGGTCTGCTCCGGCTTCCTTGATCATGCGGATACCGTCGGCGTTCGCCTGCTGGATCTTGATGATCGCCTCCGCCTGGCCTTCTGCCTCGCGGATCCGTTTCTCCTTCTCCGCCTCCGCGTGAAGGATCGCTGCCTGCTTATCTGCCTCCGCGTCGAGGATCGCAGACTGTTTCTTACCTTCTGCCACAAGGATCGTGGACTTCTTCTCACCTTCCGCGCGAAGAATCGCCTCACGGCGCTCACGCTCTGCCTTCATCTGTTTCTCCATGGCATCCTGGATCGCTGCCGGCGGAATGATGTTCTTTAACTCCACACGGTTTACCTTGATGCCCCACGGGTCCGTGGCAACATCCAGGGCGGAACGCATCTTTGTGTTGATGGTCTCACGGGAAGTCAAGGTCTGGTCGAGCTCCAGGTCACCGATGATGTTTCGAAGCGTGGTGGCTGTCAGATTCTCGATAGCCATGATCGGGTTCTCAACGCCGTATGCGTAGAGCTTCGGGTCTGTGATCTGGAAGAACACGACCGTATCGATCTTCATGGTGACGTTATCCTTTGTGATCACCGGCTGCGGAGCAAAGTCAACGACCTGCTCTTTTAAGAGGACCCGCTTTGCAACGCGGTCGATAAACGGAACTTTGAAGTGGATTCCCACATTCCATGTCTCAAGGTACGCGCCGAGTCTCTCCACTACCATCGCCTGTGCCTGGGGCACGATGCGGATGCAGGAAACGAGGATCAGCAGAATGATAAAGATCAGTACTAATACTAAAATTGCTGGCATCTTTATGTCCTCCTTTATGTTTTGGGGGATTTATCTTTATCCCCTTTTTTTCTTCAGCCCATTCATATTACTATGAGCAAGCCTGAAACTTTTTTTATCAGTTCCTACTCTCTGTTTCTGGAATCATCTCCACCATGAGCTTCACGCCCCGGACTTCCTTTATGACCACATGGGTCCCCACCGGGATCGTCACCGCGTCATCCGCGGATCTCGCTGTCCACTCCTGGCCGTCGATGACGGCGGCTCCGGACGGCTCATTGTTGTCGATCTTTTTGATCACTTTTGCCTTTCTTCCGATCAGCCCATCCACATTCGTCTTCACGGTCTCCCGGTTGACGAACCGGATAGCGAGCGGTCTTGTAAAGAGAAGAAGGACAAACGATACGATCAGGAACACTACAAGCTGCGTCTGCACGGAAAATTCCAGTACCGCAGCAAAAAACGCGAACACAGCCCCGCCCGCAAACCAGATCGTCGTAAGCGCCATGGTCGCCGCCTCGATTCCGATCAGAATTACAAAGGCCACCAGCCATCCGATCATATCCATAAAATCACTCCTTTATGCGCGCCGCTGTCTTGCCGTCTCAAACATCAGGATCGATGCTGCAATGGCGGCATTTAACGACTCCACCTTTCCGGCCATAGGAATCTTCACCCAGGTGTCCGCCATGTTGGAAAGCTTTTCCGTCAGCCCGTTTCCCTCATTTCCGATCAGGAACGCTGTATTACCAGTATAATCCTCCTGCTCGTAATTATTCTTTCCCGCGAGATGGGCTGCGAATACCCGGATCCCCCGCGCCTTCAGGTCCAGAACAGTCTGCTCCAGATCGTCCGTGTAGAAGAACGGGACACGGAACACGGATCCCATGGTGGAACGGATCACCTTCGGGTTGTAGATGTCCACGGTGTCACGGCTCATAATGAGTCCCGTGATCCCCGCGCCCTCTCCGGCCCTCAGGATCGTTCCCAGGTTTCCTGGATCCTGGAGATTTTCCAGCACCATCAGGTGAGCTGGACGGTCACTCTTTAAGAGCTCGTCCATTCCGTAGGAAAACTGTCTGACAAGTGCCAGCACGCCTTGGGGCGTCTGCGTGTCGGACATCGCCGCAAACACAGAGTCGCTGACAAGTTCGTATCCCGGGTACTCCTCAAGAATTGCGGCATTCTCCGGATTTTTCGCGAAAGTTTCTGAAACGTAAACACTTTTCACCTGTTCCTTCGGGAGTTCAGCGGCCATTCGCACTCCCTCCACCACGAAAAGTCCCTGCTCGTTTCTCGCTCTCGCTTTTTTCTTTAATTCAATGACCGCTTTTACCTGGTCATTTTTTGTGCTTGTGATCATTTCCCTGCCTCCGGGTCAAGTTTCTCCACTTCATCCATCCAGATCCTTCTCGCCGCGTCGCTTGGCATTCTGAGGTCGCCTCTCGGAGAAACCGCAACAGATCCGACCTTCGGGCCGTCCGGCAGGCAGGAACGCTTGAACTGCTGTGCAAAGAACCGACGGTAGAAGGTATTTAACCACTTGTAGATCACCTTGTCCTCGTAAACTCCCTCGAATGCGATCTTTGCCAATCGGTAGATCTTCGCCGGATGATAACCGTAACGGAGAATATAATAGAGGAAGAAATCGTGAAGCTCGTAAGGTCCGACCAGGTCCTCCGTCTTCTGGGAGATCTTTCCGTCCTCCGGCGGCAGAAGCTCTGGGCTCACCGGGGTGTCGAGAACATCGTAGAGCACATCCGCCAGGGCCTTGTCTCCGCAGGTATCCGCGTAGTAGCGGACAAGATGGCGGACAAGCGTCTTCGGAACGGACGCGTTCACACCGTACATGGACATGTGGTCGCCGTTGTAGGTCGCCCATCCGAGAGCCAGCTCGGACATATCTCCTGTTCCGATGACCATGCCGTTTGTCTTGTTCGCAAGGTCCATGAGGATCAGGGTGCGGTATCTCGCCTGGGAGTTCTCGTAAGTCACATCGTGGACCGCCGGGTCATGTCCGATATCCTCGAAGTGGGTGGAAACTGCTTTTCTGATATTTACTTCTTTTAACGTCGCGCCCAGCTTCTTTGTGAGCGTGACCGCGTTATTGTAGGTACGGTCTGTGGTTCCGAAGCATGGCATCGTGACGGAGAGGATATTTTCTCTCGGAATGCCCAGCATATCGAAGGCTCTCGCTGTGACAAGCAGTGCCAGTGTGGAGTCAAGTCCGCCGGAGATTCCTACCACCGCGCTCTTCGCTCCTGTGTGGGCGAGACGTTTCTTTAAGCCCATGGCCTGGATCGTTAAGATTTCCTCGCAGCGGGCGGTTCTCTCTTTCTCGTTTGACGGAACGAACGGAGCCGGATCGATATAGCGTTTTAATGTGAGATCCGTTTTATTTAAGGTGAAGTCCATGTAATCATAGTCTTCAGTCTCTGCACCCGGCTGACATGTGGTCATTCTTCTTCTCTCGTTTTTAAGTCTGTAAAGATCGATGTCAGCCGTGATCATGCCGTTTTTGAAACGCTCGGATTCCACAAGGATATTTCCGTTCTCGGCAATGATATCATGTCCGCCGAAGACAAGGTCCTGAGTGGACTCGCCCTCTCCAGCGTTGGCGTAGATGTACGCGCATACAAGGCGGGCAGACTGTCCGGCGATCAGCGTCTCCCGGTATCCGGCCTTTCCTGTTGTCTCATCGCTGGCGGAGCAGTTCGCGATCACGGTAGCTCCGGCTTTCGCGTGGGAGACGCTCGGCGGATCCATTGTCCAGACGTCCTCACAGAGTTCTGCGGCGACTACGAGTTCCGGGATATTCGTGCAGCGGAACAGGATCTTGCTTCCAAACGGGATCAGGCGCTCTCCCCACTCTACCACATCCGGCTTTACCGGGCCCGGGTTAAAGTGGCGGAGCTCATAGAATTCAGAATAGTTCGGAAGGTGTCTCTTAGGAACAAGGCCTAAAAGCTCGCCGCCCTTGATGACAGCTGCCACGTTGTAAAGCTTTCCGTCCTTCATCCACGGAAGTCCGATGAAGGTCAGCATATCCATATCTTTCGAAGCATCCAGGAGCCATAAAAGTTCTTCCTTCGCCTGATCGATCAGGGTGTCCTGCAGAAACAGGTCGCTGCAGGTGTATCCGGTAAGACCGAGCTCCGGGAACACCAGGATCTTTACGTCCCGGGATGCCGCTTCCTGCATCATCTTCCAGGTCTGTTCCCGGTTAAACACCGGATCCGCAACCTTTAAATCTGGGGTGGCCGCCGCCACCCGGATAAATCCGTCTTTCATTTTTGTTCTCCTTATTACATTCCGACTTTGATGGCCGCGCTGCCGCGCAGCATTTCAGTCAGTTTTGGAATATATGCCGTTATACAACAATTCAGTCATAAACGGGCTTTCTATTGTTTTGAAAAATTCCGTATGGCTGAATGATTACTTTTTATTATACACTTTTTTTCTGAAAAGGGCTATGGATTTTCGATTGTTTTATATATATTTCATGAATAGTCCGACCATGCGCCAGTTCAGCAAATATGTGTGCGCTGCAATCTTGCCTGCATAAGCACTCGCATTCGCTGAACTGCATATGGGCAACGCTTAAACGGCGAAAGGCTGCGCTCCCCCACTGAGCACAGCCTTTCATTCACGTACAATTTCCTTGCATTATACAGTTCCTCGAAATTGATACCCCTTCAATTTCAATGCTTATGCAGTATAACAAAATATTACCGGAAATGCTATGGTAAATATAGTTAAATTTGCACAATTTTATTGTATATATTTACTATCTTCCGCACAAATGTCCGCTGTAGAAAAGCAGATTCGTTGTTTTTACAAAAAAACAATCTATTCTATGGTGGTTATGCCCAGTGGCATTGGAATTTTGTATACAGTACGCATTTTGGACGTTTTACAGACCGCAGGCATATCCCGTATAATTTCATGTTTTTTTGAAATAATATCTGCAAAATATCGTCTGAAGGAATCATTCCCCCTTCACGTGACTCATGACTGCCCCTTTCGATTATTGATCACCGGGTCTGCTTTTTAAAAGGAATGTACCTTGGCACATTCTCGCACTGAGCGCGGTCGCTTGCAACGCTCTACATCATCATAACTCTTGAAAGGACATGATATCCATGAACATTTCATCCAATTTCGATCAGAACATCTCCCGCTTTCACGAGATCCTGGATGTCCAAAAAAACTTCGATATCGTCTACCACACTCTCACTATTGCAGACAAAAAGGCCTGCCTGTACTTCGTTGACGGCTTCACAAAGGACGAGATCCTTCTGCGCCTGATGCAGGATTTCGCCTCCGTAAAACCAGACTCGTTCCCATCATCTGCCCATGATTTCGCAAAGAAGTACGTCCATTACGGCGAGACCACCGTGGAGACCGATGATAAAAATATCTTTACACAGCTCCTCTCCGGTCTCTCCTGTCTCCTGATCGATGGGTATGACCGGGCGATCCTCATCGACTGCCGTACTTACCCAGCCCGCGGGGTCTCGGAGCCGGAGAAAGACAAGGTCCTCCGCGGATCCCGGGACGGCTTCGTGGAGACCATGATCTTCAACACCGCTCTGATCCGCCGCAGGATCCGGGATGTGAATTTCACTGTGGAGATCATGCAGACCGGCGAGAGCTCCCACACGGACATCGCCATCTGCTACATGAAGCACCGAGTGGACGAGGACCTGCTGAAAAAAATCAAGGACCGAATCGAAAATCTCCATGTGGACGCCCTGACCATGAACCAGGAGAGCCTGGCGGAGTGTATCTTCCCTCACAAATGGTTCAACCCGTTCCCGAAATTCCGATTTTCCGAGCGGCCGGACACGGCGGCGGCATCAATTCTTGAGGGGAATATCGTAATCCTCGTGGACAACTCCCCGGCCTGCATGATCCTGCCGTCCTCGATCTTCGATATTATCGAGGAAGCGGATGACTACTACTTCCCACCGGTAACCGGAACCTACCTGCGTCTCTCCAGGATGACCGTCTCCTTCCTCACCCTGTTTCTGACCCCGGTGTGGCTTCTTTTTATGCAGAACCAGAACTGGATCCCCGGCTGGCTGGAGTTTATCAAGCTGGCGGATGACATGTACGTGCCGCTGATCTTCCAGCTCCTGATCCTGGAATTCGCCATCGATGGCCTGCGCCTCGCTGCCGTCAATACGCCCAGCATGCTGACTACGCCCTTAAGCGTTATCGCCGGTATTGTTCTCGGTGAGTACTCTGTAAAATCCGGCTGGTTTAACCCGGAGACGATGTTATATATGGCCTTCGTCACCATCGCCAACTACTCCCAGGCGAGCTTTGAGATGGGCTACGCGTTAAAATTCATGCGTGTGATCCTGCTGATCCTCACCTCCCTCTTAAACGTCTGGGGCTTCATCCTCGGCACCGCCATCGCCGTCTGCTCCATCGTCTTCAACCGCACTATCGCCGGAAAGAGCTACATCTATCCTCTGATCCCGTTCTCCTGGTCGGAGATCAAAAAGAGATTCCTCCGTGGACGTCTGCCACATACAGAGAAACGTCAGTGATGATCATTTTTCGGTAAATTCCGTATTGATGCATTTCATTCACCGGAATTTTCTATTGCACAACCGTGTCCTGCAGTTTTCGTTGTGCAGGACACGGATTTCTTCAATTGTAAATATATCAAATCTTCAACGACCACTTACTGAGATCCCAAACCTTTGATACCAGTCCGTCATAGAACTCCGGCTCGTGGCAGATGAGGAGGACCGCTCCTTTGTACTCCAGAAGTGCTCTCTTAAGCTCATCCTTCGCATCCACATCCAGATGGTTCGTCGGCTCGTCGAGAAGCAGAACGTTGGTCTCCCGGTTCATAAGCTTGCAGAGGCGGACCTTCGCCTGCTCACCACCAGAGAGAACACGGACCTGGCTCTCGATATTCTTTGTAGTCAGACCGCACTTTGCAAGGGCAGCGCGGACTTCGTACTGGGTGTAGGACGGAAATTCCTTCCAGATCTCCTCGATACAGGTTGTGGTATTTCCCGGTGCCATCTCCTGCTCGAAGTAACCCGGGAACTGATAGTCACCGACCTCAACGGTTCCGGAGATCGCCGGGATCAACCCCTGAATGCTCTTTAAAAAGGTAGTTTTCCCGATACCATTCGCACCGATGACCGCGATCTTCTCACCGCGCTCCATGAGGAAATTAAGCGGTTTTGAAAGCGGTTCATCATAACCGATCACAAGATCCTTCGTTTCAAAGATCAGTTTTCCGGTTGCTCTCGCATTCAGGAAATGGAACTCCGGCTTCGGTTTCTCCTTCGCAAGCTCGATGACCTCCATCTTGTCCAGCTTCTTCTGTCTCGACATCGCCATGTTTCTCGTCGCAACACGGGCCTTATTTCTCGCAACGAAATCCTGGAGCTTCGCGATCTCCGCCTGCTGGCGGTTGTAAGCTGCCTCTAACTGGCTCTTTTTCATCTCGTAGACTTCCATGAACCGGTCATAGTCACCCACATAGCGGTCAAGCTTCTGATTTTCCATGTGATAGATCAGGTTTACCACGCTGTTTAAAAACGGGATATCGTGGGAGATCAGGATAAAGGCGTTCTCATAGTCCTGAAGGTACCGCTTCAGCCACTCGATATGCTGTACATCCAGATAGTTTGTCGGCTCGTCGAGGAGCAGGATATCCGGCTTCTCAAGAAGAAGTTTTCCGAGGAGGACCTTCGTTCTCTGTCCGCCGGAGAGCTCGTCAACATCCTTGTCAAGACCGATCTCATCGAGGCCGAAGGCGCGTCCGATCTCCTCCACCTTGGAGTCGATAATGTAGAAATCATGTGCCATCAGAAGATCCTGGATCGTTCCCAGCTCCTCCATCATGGCAGTCATCTCCTCCTCAGAGGCATCTCCCATCTTCGCGCAGATGTCGTTCATCTTCTCCTCCATCTCGAAGAGAAAAGAGAACGCACTCTTCAACACATCGCGGATCGTCATGCCCTTCTCAAGCACGGTATGCTGGTCCAAGTATCCTACACGGACATTTTTTGACCACTCGACCTTTCCCTCATCCGGCATCATCTTTCCGGTGATGATATTCATAAATGTGGACTTTCCCTCACCGTTTGCTCCGATGAGACCGATATGTTCCCCCTTTAACAGGCGGAAAGAAACGTCCGTAAAGATAGCCCGGTCTCCGAAACCATGGCTCAGGTGTTCTACATTTAAAATACTCATAAAACTTCTTTTATTCCGGCTTTTCCTTAAAATTCAGCCGTTTTCCCTTTCTCCTGGAACCCCAGGTAAACCTATACTACTGCAAGCAAGCTTGCGTCGGACTTCAGACCTTTTGACCCTGATATCATATAAATAATGTCATGATCGGAATCGTGATCAGAGAGAACAGTGTATTGGTAAGCAGACATTTCGACGCATACACCGGATCTGATCCATATTTCTCCGCCAGAAGCGCCGTCGTGCTTCCCGCAGGCATCGCTGTAAGAATCACCGCGCATCCTGTCATGATCGGATCTGCATTTAACAGGCGCATGATAAAGAGCGCCAGAAATGGCAACGCCACAAGGCGCATAAACGCCAGGTACACTGTACTCCAGTCCTTAAAGGACGCCGGCGTCAGTTCCGTCATCATCGTTCCGATCAGGACCATAGAGAGCGGAGTTGTACAGTTTCCAAGACCTGTGACAGACTTTGCCAGAAATTCCGGCAGAGTAAAGTCTGTGAAGCTTCTGAAAAGTCCGATAAAGATCACGATCACGCACGGATTCAGCATGACCTTCTTAAACGCCGCCTTTTTATCCGCCTCCGCCGTGAAAATTGACACTCCTGCCGTCCACATGAAGATACGGTTTGGGATAATAAAGATCGACGCCAGGAACATTCCCGCCTCGCCGAGCACCGCCTTCACGATCGGCAGCCCCAAAAACGCCGCGTTATTGACGAGTGTGGCATACTGTAAGACGGATTTTTTCTCCTTCGGATACATGTTGTAGACAGCTTTTCCACCGAGCCATGCCGCAAAGCAGATAAAAAACGCTACTCCGAGACACAGGGCCGCTTGTTTTAACATGTCCAATGTGATATGCATACTGAAGGAGTTAAAGATCATACAGGGCAGCGTGATCCTGAGGACAAAATCCGTGAGCTTTCCCTGCATCTTTTTCTCAATAATTCCACGCTTTCTGCAGTAAAATCCCACCGCCATGTATACGAGCAGGATCGCCTGGGTCGAAAGCATCTTCATAAAATTTTCCATACTGTTCCCTTATTTCCAAATACACACAGTCTGAAAAAGGGCTGTGCAGGGAACAGCGTTTCCGCCGCCTGCACAGCCCTTTGCTGCCCTTTCGGGATTAAAATTATTCGTCTACGCTGTAGTTCGGAGCCTCTTTTGTGATGTGGATATCATGCGGATGGCTCTCGCGGAGTGCGGCTGCGGAGATCTTAACAAAATGACTGTTCTCCTGAAGCTCTTTGATATCATGGGCGCCGCAATATCCCATGCCGGCACGAAGACCGCCCAGCATCTGGAATACGGTATCCTCAACGAATCCCTTGTAAGCGACACGTCCTTCAACGCCTTCCGGAACAAGCTTCTTCGCGTTCGACTGGAAGTAACGGTCCTTACTGCCGTTCTCCATAGCGGAAATGGATCCCATTCCACGGTAAACTTTATATTTTCTTCCCTGATAAAGTTCGAAGTCTCCCGGGCTCTCATCGCAGCCCGCGAACATGGATCCCATCATGCAGACATTACCGCCGGCAGCCAGTGCCTTTGTAACATCTCCGGAATACTTGATACCGCCGTCGGCGATGATCGGAATACCGTACTCCTTCGCAACTGCATAGCAGTCCATAACAGCAGTGATCTGCGGAACACCGATACCTGCAACGACACGTGTCGTACAGATAGATCCCGGTCCGATACCAACCTTAACAGCGTCAACGCCAGCCTCGATCAGGGCTCTTGTCGCCTCACCTGTTGCAACGTTACCAGCGATCACCTGAAGATCCGGGAATTTCTCCTTGATCATCTTTACGCAGTTGATAACGTTCGCGGAGTGTCCGTGCGCGGAGTCAAGAACAACAACATCGACCTTTGCATTTACAAGAGCTTCTGTTCTTTCAAGAACATTTGCTGTAATTCCGATTGCGGCACCGCAGAGAAGTCTTCCGTGGTCATCCTTAGCGGAGTTCGGATACTTGATCTGTTTCTCGATATCTTTGATCGTAATGAGTCCCTTTAAGTTAAAGTTTTCATCGACGATCGGAAGCTTCTCGACTCTTGCCTTTGCAAGAATGCGCTTTGCTTCTTCCATAGTTACGCCTTCTTTAGCTGTAACCAGATGCTCGGAAGTCATGCACTCCTTGATCTTCTTGGAATAGTCTTCCTCAAATTTCAGATCACGGTTTGTGATGATTCCGACAAGCTTTTTACCCTCAGTGATCGGAACACCGGAAATGCGGAATTTTGCCATCAGCTCATCTGCATCTTTTAATGTATGTTCCGGGGACAAATAAAATGGGTCTGTGATTACTCCGTTTTCAGAACGTTTTACCTTATCTACCTCTTCAGCCTGCGCCTCGATCGACATGTTTTTGTGAATGATACCGATTCCGCCCTGTCGCGCCATAGCGATCGCCATGCGGTGCTCAGTAACGGTATCCATGCCGGCACTCATAAATGGAATATTGAGTTTGACTTTCTTTGTCAGGTGTGTTGAAACATTAACCTGATTTGGGATTACTTCAGAATATGCAGGTACAAGGAGCACATCATCAAATGTAATACCTTCACCAATGATCTTACCCATTTTATGGTTCCCTCTCTTTCTTCTGTTTTATTATGTTTAAAAAAAATATAACTAAAAACCGTCATAACGTCAGTTCCAGTTATTACAGTAAAGTATAACAGCTTTGTCGAATTTTAGCAACAGGCAATTCATATAATTTTTTTGCGATTTTATATTATTTTTGCTTATAAACATACAGAAAATTTATTTATCCTTCTGTCATTTTCCAACGTATCTTTCGTTTTCTTCCACCGGCTGTGTTTTTCCCCTGCTGGTCTACTTGTAGTCCTTTAATATCTCCAGGAATTCCCGGTTTTCTTCATGGGAGCGGACACAGATCCTGTAAAATCGTTTATCAAGCAGTCTGTAATTCCTGCATGACCGGATCAGGATCCCCCGTTCCAGAAAATATTCGTATAGCCAGGATTCCTGACCGGTCTTGAAATCCTTAAACAGGAGGAAATTCGCGTCCGAGTGGAATACCGTGAAGCCTGCTTTCGTCAATCCGTCGGAAAGATACTGCCGTTCTTTCGCCACCGTCTCCCGCATCTTTTTCAAAAAAGGGATCCGTTCTTCCGAAAGTGCCGCATATCCCGCTTCCTGTGCCGGGATTGAAACGCTCCAGGGCTGCCAGTTCTCCTCCATCCGTTCTAAGAGCTCTCTGCTTGTACAGAATCCATACCCCAGCCGCAGTCCCGCCATGGCATACGTCTTTGTGAATGCCCGGAGAAGAAACAAGCTTCCGCCATGTTCCAGTCTTCCGGTCTCCCAGTCAAGAAATTCACGGATACAGCCGCAGCTTCGCTCCTCATCAAGGAATTCCACAAAGCATTCGTCCAGAACCAGCAGGATCCCATGTTTCTTGCAGTAGTCTAAGATTTTACAAAGATCTGCCTGCCGGATCATTGCCCCTGTGGGATTCGCCGGAGTGCATAAAAATATGATCTCCGGCTGCTCTGCTCTCAAAAAATCCAGAAATTCCGATATATTTAAGAAAAAAGATTCCGCCTCTTTTAAATAGAAAAAAGCGATTTCTGTCCCACAGGATTTTAACGCTGTTTCATACTCCGCGAAAGATGGCGCAGGGAGCACTGCCTTTTTTGGCCGTACCTCCTGTACCAGCCGGAAGATCAGTTCCGCCGCCCCGTTTCCGAAGATCATCTGATCCTCCGGGACACCGGTAATCTCTGACAGCCGTCCCCGCAGGTTTTCGCAGGAGCTGTCCGGATATCCTGTACAGAAAGCAATGCTCCTCTGGGCTGCCTCCCAGACAAAATTCGGCATTCCCAAAGGATTTACGTTGACCGAGAAATCCAGCTCCACATTCCGGTTCCGGTAGATATCACCGCCGTGTCCGTACTCCATCATGCCTCACCGCCCTTTAAAACCATCGGGATCCCGCAGACAACGCGGCACACCTTCGCCGCCCGTAATGCCAGATACTGGCAG
>CABVBU010000044.1 GCA_902496665.1 uncultured Clostridium sp.
ACCTATGACCCTCTGCTTGTAAGGCAGATGCTCTCCCAGCTGAGCTAAGACCCCATTGCTTCCGGCTGATGTTTCCATCAAGCGCGATTGCTTAGACAGTTTAACCTATTTTTTCGGAATTGTCAACAGTTTTTTGAAATTTTTTGTGATAGGATTTTTCCCTTGCATTCCTAATACATCTTGTTATATAGTATAATGTATAAGAATCCGATTCGCGGATTCCAATAATATGAACCTGCACAGGAGGGATTGTAATTATGCCAAGAGGAAGAAAGAAGGCTGACGTTGCTCCGCAGGATCTTTTAAATGAGGTCCTCGCTTCTATCGAAGAGACAGAGCAGAAATTAAAAGCATTAAAAACTCAGAAAAAGGACATTGAGAAACAGATCGAGGCCAAAGAAATGGCTGAATTATACGCGATCATAAAAGAGAAGAACATGTCCATCGAGGATGTAAAGACGAAACTCGGCGCAGAATAAGATCCGCACTGCCGCCTGAACATAAAAGGAAGATCCACATTTCCCGGATAGCAGGGATGCGGATCTTCCTTTTTTATTCTATTTTACCTGTTCCACGAAACCAGCAGTCCACGCAGCTTTCAGGTAAATCCTGATCATTCTAATTCTTTCAAAATCGACTCCCCAATCATATTCTCCGCTTTCTTAAGTCCAAAGTTATCGAGCACCGTCGCGCCGATGACACCGAAGGTCTTCTGTTCCTCAAACATTCCCTTCTCTTTCATAGACGGGGAATAGGCAATAAATGGAACTTTTTCTCTCGTATGGTCTGTTCCCGTGTAAGTCGGATCATTGCCGTGATCCGCCGTTATCATCAAAAGATCACCTTCCCGGAGATTTTCAAGGAGTTCGCCAAGCTTCACATCAAAGCGCTCCAGTTCCTCCCCATAACCCACCGGATTTCTCCTGTGGCCCCACAGTGCATCGAAATCCACGAGATTCACAAAGCAGAGTCCCTTAAAATCCTTATCTTTGCAGATCTCGATGGTCTGTTCCATTCCGTGGACGGAGCTCTTAGAGCGGAATGCCTGCGTGATGCCCTGTCCGTCGAAGATATCACGGATCTTTCCGACGGAGATCACATCGTACCCGTTGTCCTTTAAGATATCGAGCGCCGTCGTTCCTGTCGGCTTTAACGCGTAGTCATGGCGGTTGCTGGTGCGGACAAACTCGCCCTTTTTCTTTCCGACATACGGTCTCGCGATGACGCGGCCCACGCGCCACTCTTCCTTCATCGTAATCTCTCTTGCGATCTCGCAGCAGCGGTACAGCTCGTCGAGGCCAAATGTCTCCTCGTTTCCGCAGATCTGGAGAACAGAATCTGCGGAGGTGTAGACGATCATGTGACCTGTGGCGATCTCCTCCTCGCCCAGTTCGTCCAGGATCGCGGTTCCGCTGGCGCTCTTGTTTCCTATTACCTTGTGTCCGGTGCGTTTTTCCAGCTCTTCGATCAGCTCCTTCGGGAAACCGTGATCTGTGAAGGTCTTGAACGGTTTCGTCGTGTAGATCCCCATCATCTCCCAGTGTCCGGTCATGGTGTCCTTGCCGTTGCTGGCCTCGGAGAACTTTGTGAAGCGGCCCGTCGGCTTTTCCACCGGGTCAACCCCCTTTAATGGTCTTAAGTTCGCGATTCCAAGCTTCTGGAGATTCGGAATATGGAACCCCTTCATGTGTTCCGCGATATGTCCCAAGGTATCCACACCCACGTCACCAAACTTTTCGGAATCCGGCATAGCACCGGTTCCGAGAGAGTCTATGACGATCGTAAAAATTCGATTATATTTCGGCATCTAAATCTGCTCCTTTCTTTTTCGCCTGTTCCACGAGACGGCTCGTTCCGAGGCGGTCAGCGCCAAGGAGAACGAACTCCTTCGCGTCATTAAAATCGGCGATCCCGCCAGCTGCCTTGATCTTCTTTCCGGCAGTCATATGAGCCTTCATGAGCGCCACATCCGGCTTTGTAGCCCCTGCGGCAGAAAATCCAGTGGACGTCTTGATAAAGTCCGCCCCTGAGGCGGATACGATCTCGCACATCTTTATCTTCTCCTCATCCGTGAGAAGACAGGTCTCGATGATGACCTTTAAAATGTGATCTCCGCAGACCTCTTTTAAGGCATTGATCTCCGCCAGGACCTTATCGTACTGTCCCATCCTGACCCAACCGATGTTGATCACCATGTCGATCTCCTCCGCGCCGTCTTTTAACGCCTCTTTCGTCTCAAAGACTTTCACAGCCGTCGTGTTGTACCCGTTCGGGAATCCGATGACGGTACAGACGGGCATCTTCCCATCCAGATATTCTGCCGCCTGCTTTACGAAGGACGGCGGAATGCAGACGGATGCGGTTCCATATTTTACCGCATCGTCGCAGATCTCCCTGATCTGTTCCCAGGTGGACGGCTGTTTTAACAGTGTATGGTCAACTTTCTTTAATATATCTCTGTATGTCATATTTTCTCTGATACTTCCTTTCCAGGATGCTTTCTATTTTCCCAGTGCTTTTCCCGTAAAACCTAACGGCAGGAGTTCTTTCAGAAGGTATTCCCGGATCTCCCCGTCCCCATTCATAAGAATGATCCTAAAGGTCTCCGGGTCGCAAAACTCTGCCATCACCTGACGGCAGACGCCACAGGGCGCACAGAAATCCCTCGGTTCTTCTCCCTTCGGACCGCCCACGATGGCGATCGCCCGAAAGTCCGTATTTCCCTCGCTGACAGCCTTAAACATCGCCGTCCGCTCCGCACAGTTTGTTGCCGGATACGCCGCGTTTTCGATATTGCAGCCGCGAAAAACTGTTCCGTCCCCGCATAGAAGTGCTGCTCCCACCGCAAAGCCGGAATATGGGCAGTAGGACTGTTTTCTTGCTTCCAAAGCTTCCCTTACCAGCTCCTTTTTTCCCATGAATTTCCTCCCTCCCGGTTTGAAAATCCGAATATATTTTCTTCCTTTAACATACCATAAAGTCGAAACAATGTCAAAAGTCTTACCGCCCTCTTACATTTCTAAAGTCTTCCTTACTTTTCGATAAAAATTTACCAATGGGGGTTGAAACCCCACTTTTAAAGTGCTATAATTTGGCAACGCAAGGGAAATGTGACAAAAGTATTACAAAGCAGGACTTTAAAGATGATGCCTGTTCAGGAAGTAAAGGAGGTCATCCTTTTGAAAAAGCTGATAAGAAAATATGGACACGTATGGATGCTATCCTATGCATTCATTTATATTCCCTGGTTTACAAGGCTCCAGGAGAACATAAACAAACCTTACCACGTCATGCACACGGCACTCGATGATATGATTCCTTTTGAAGAGATCTTTATCGTACCTTATCTGATGTGGTTTTTATATGTAGCAGCCACCATCGCATTTTTCTTTTTTAGAAACCGTGATGACTATTACAGGCTCTGCACCTTCCTTTTCACAGGAATGACGATCAGTCTTCTGGTCTGCACCCTGTTCCCGAACGGAACGAACTTCCGTCCGGCGATCGATCCGGATAAGAATATCTTCTGTTACCTGGTATCGAGACTCTGGAGCATTGATCCGTGCATCAACGTCTTTCCGAGCATCCATGTATACAACTCCGTCGGTGTCCACATCGCAGTCTGCCACAGCGAGGAGTTAAAGAAACATCCGATGATCGTCCGGGCATCCGGAATTCTGATGGTTCTGATCTGCCTGGCAACAATGTTCTTAAAGCAGCACTCCGTGATCGATGTGGTCGGTGCACTTCTTATGGCATCCGTTATCTATCCGATCGCTTATGCTCCGGAGGCGGAAAAGAAGAAAAAGTACGAGACGAGCTTCTAAAGTATAATAACTTCAAATCCTATGCAGGATGGTTTTACGGCCGTCCTGCTTTTTTGCTGTTTTTTCCAGCTTTTATATTCGCAGGAGCCCTCCACCGCCTGCCGCTTTCGAATGCGTGACAGCAAAAACAGCTGTCCTCTTTACCTGCCATATAAGCAAGCAAAAGAACAGCTGTCTTTACTTTTTTATCTTACTATCACTTTCTATATCCTGTCGTAAAATCTACCACATTCCGGTACGGCGTCCCGTTTGCCCAGGCCGCGAGGTTTTCTCCCGCGATCCGGACGATCCGTTCAAATGTCTCCGGAAGGAAAAAATTTCCTGCCACATGAGGCGTGATCACAAGGTTCTCAAGATCCCACAATGGACTGTCCTCCGGAAGCGGTTCCGGCTCCGTCACATCGAGACCACAGCCGCCGAGATGTCCATCTTTTAAGACTTTATAAAGTCCATCCGGATCGATGGCATTTCCGCGGCCCACATTGATGAGGTACGCGCCCTTTTTCATCAGGCGGAGTCTTCTCTCGTCCATGATGTGGTTCGTAGCGCTTCCGCCCGGAAGGACCATGGCAACAATATCTGCCCGGCCCAAGAGCATATCCAGATCATCCATTGTGTGCTGCTCATCCAGGTAATCCGGTTTATTCCGGTTCGTGCGGCGGACACCGATCACATGGGCACCCAGCGCGTGGACCTTTCTCGCGTAATCCCCGCCGATATCGCCCATGCCCAGCACAAGGATCGTGGAACCTTCCACGGAAATGATGTTTCCCATGGACTTCCACACGTGCTTTGCCTGGTTCGCGTGATACTGGTTTAATCGTCTGATCAGGTCAAAGGTCAGACCCAGCATATGCTCGGAGACCGCGAGTCCGTAAGCGCCTGTGGCGTTTGCGAGAACTGCTCCTTCTGGCATCACACCGGCTTTGATATAAAGATCTGCTCCGGCGGAGTTTAACTGGAGCAGTTCCAGATTCTTCGCGCCGGAGATCAGGGACGGATCCACGTTTCCGACGATAACATTTGCCTGCTCCACGTCCTCCTTTGTGGCTTCCTCACCGCTCACATATCGGACGCAGCAGTTCTTGTCACCGGAGGCGGCTTTTTCTTCAAGGAACTTCTTGTGATCCTCGTTTACCGGGATCACCACCAGAATGTTTTTCTCTAAATCCGCCATGTGTAATCCTCTCCAATCGGTCTTGTCGCTTCTTTTAACCACTCATTCTCTTCCTCAGTCATATACGAGGAAAGCTTCTCGCAGACTTCTTTATGGTACGCGTTCAGCATTCTCACATCGGACGGCTCCATCACAGAAATATCCACCGCATCGAGATCGATGGGCGCGAATGTCATATTCTCGAAGCACATGAACTGGCCGTACTCGTTCTTCTCCGCCTTTCTGCAGAGGGACAGGTTCTCAGTACGGATTCCGTGGCTGCCTTCGATGTAAAGACCCGGCTCATCGGATGTGAGCATGCCCTCTTCCAGGATGCAGGAATCCTGACGCTCCGGAACGATGCGCCAGCGGATGCCGTTCGGACGCTCATGGACAGCGGATAAGAAGCCAACACCGTGTCCGGTACCGTGGTTGAAGTCGAGACTTCTCTCCCAGAGAGGTCCTCTCGCAAGATAATCCACGTTGAGACCGCGGCAGCCGTATAGGAATTTCGCGTTCATCAGGCGGAGCATTCCCATCATGACTAAAGTAAAATGTTCCTTCATCTCATCCGTCACATGACCGATGGCGATGGTTCTTGTGACGTCCGTGGTTCCCTCATAGTACTGTCCGCCGGAGTCTACCAGATAGAAGCCATCTGTTCCCACCGGGCTCTCCTGCTCCTTTGTCGCATGGTAGTGGCACATCGCCGCGTTGGAGCCGAATGCGGAGATCGTCGTGAAGCTAGGTCCGAGGTAACCTTCCTGGGCCTTGCGGTAATCCTCCAGGCGCTCTGCGGCCTCTGTCTCTGTGAGTTCCACTTTTCCCGCGTTCTTCTTCATCCAGCACAGGAATTTCGTCAACGCTACGCCGTCCTTTAAATGAGCTTTGCGGAGGTTTTCCATCTCCACCGGGTTCTTCACCGCCTTCATCTGGGAAGTCGGGTTCATGGCCTCCACAATGCGGTTGGAGGCATCGATTTTCTTATAGAGGGCAAAGTTTACCTTACCCGGCTCTAAGAGGACCGTCTCGTTTCTGATCTCTGCCACCGCGTCATAGATCGCGTCGTATTTTTCGATGGCGACACGATTCTTCTCAAAGTAGACGCGGAGCTCCGGAGAGAATTTGCGGCTGGTGATGAAAAGTCTCGCCTCATCCTCTGTGATCAGGGCGAATGCCGGTGCCAGCACATTTCCGTCATCGGAATTTTTACGGATATTGAAGAGCCATGCCACATCGTCAAGGCTTGACAGGATGTGCACGGTCGCATGTTCCTTCTTCATCGCGGCTCTGAGTCGGGCAAGCTTCTCCGTAACTGTCTCGCCTGCGTACTTCACATCGAGGACCCACACCTCCGGTGCCGGAAGAATCGGGCGCTCTTCCCAAACCTCACCCGCAAGGTCATCGCCGACGGAAAGGGTGGCATGTTTCTCTGCCATCATGGCCTCAAACGTTCTTCCCTGGGCAGCATTTACCACGCGGCCGTCAAAGCCTAAAACGCCGCCCTCCGGCATATGGTCCATCAGGTATTCCTCAATAGTTGGAACGCCCTCCTCGCCCATAGCCATCAGGCGTGTGTCCTGGCCTTCCAGCTCTTTCTTCGCCTGGACAAAATATCTTCCGTCCGTCCACATGCCGGAAAAAGCCTGGGTGATCACCATGGTTCCCGCGGAACCTGTGAAGCCGGACAGGAATGCACGGCATTTGAAATGGTCCTCCACATACTCAGAATCGTGGAAATCGGAAGACGGAACATAGTACGCGTCCACATTTCTCACTTTCATCAGGGTCCTGAGCTCCCTCAAACGTTCATTTGCCATTTTTTTACCTCCATAAGCAGGAAAAGTTACCGCACACATCTTTGTGGACCGTAACTGTTTTCCTGAATATTTAATACCGGTCAGGCTTGCGCCGCCGGGTCGTTCTCATAATAAGTCTGTGCAGATCCGCATCTGCCTGCCGCTTAAAGTAACGGAATTCCCGCCTTCTTCGCCTCCTCGCGGACCTCATCCGGCCACAAGGAAGACTGGATCTCACCGATATGGGCTTTTCTTAAAAAGAACATACAGATACGGGACTGTCCGATACCACCGCCGATGGTGTATGGAAGCTCGCCGTTTAACAACGCCTTCTGGAATGCAAGCTTCTCGCGCTCCTCACAGCCTGCTGCCTTTAACTGCTCGTGCAGGGAGATCTCGTCCACACGGATACCCATGGAGCTTAACTCAAGGGCAATATCAAGTACCGGATAGTAGACGATAATATCGCCGTTTAATTTCCAGTCATCATAGTCCGGCGCACGTCCATCGTGGGGCTCTCCGGATTTTAACTTTCCGCCGATCTGCTCGATAAATACAGCGCCGTGAAGCTTCACGATCTCATACTCTCTCTGCTTTGGAGTGAGATCCGGGTAGCGGTCCTCAAGCTCCTGGGATGTGATAAACTCGATGTGCTCCGGGAGAACATGGCCGATATAGTCGTACTCGTATGCCATATAGTCCTCTGTGATCTTTAATGCCTTATATACGGCGCGGACAGTCTCCTCCAGTGTCTCGCGGCTCCTCTCCTCCTTCGTGATCACCTTTTCCCAGTCCCACTGGTCCACGTAGATGGAGTGGATGTTGTCGGTGTCCTCATCGCGGCGGATCGCGTTCATATCGGTGTATAAACCTTCACCCGGCTGGAAGCCGTACTGTTTTAACGCGTAACGTTTCCATTTTGCCAGAGAGTGGACGATCTCTGCCTTTCTTCCACCTTCCTTGATATCGAAGGCAACCGGGCGCTCCACACCATTTAAGTTATCATTTAATCCAGATTCCGGCGTTACGAATAACGGAGCGGAAACTCGGGTCAGATTTAACTGTTTTGTAAGTTCCTTCTGGAAGAAATCCTTCACGACCTTGATGGCGATCTGGGTTTCTTTTAAGTCAATATCCGGAGTATAACCGGCTGGTACAATAAAATTCATCGTCGTGCTCACCTTTCTATGCAGCATCCAATTTTCTGTCTTTTCCGCCGCCGTAAAATGCCTAAACAGCGGCATCTTTCCTTCGCGCTTTATGCTGCCGGTATCCATCATATCATTATTTGGCGGAAAATGGAAGAAAAGTTTCATTCTCCCACACTCCTTTTATAACATTTATAAATTTCGTTCTCACATTCCCGGCACATAAACTCCGCTCTCATTCACATAGAGCCCGTCCGGCGTCCTCCCGCTCTTATACATGGCTCCGCTCACCGGATCCAGATAGTAGGACTTGTTGTACAGGGTGATCCATCCTGTGGCCATATATCCGTCCTCCTGGAAATAATACCACTTTCCGTTGATGTAGAGCCACTCTGCCGCCGCCCATGTGCCGTCGCCGTAGTCCCACCACCATCTGCCGTCGGCGCTCTGCTTCCAGGAGCCTGCGGCGTAGGAGCCGATCTCCCCGGAGCGGACCCAGGCGCTCTTCGTATTGTTTGTGGACTTCACGGAGCGGACCTCAAAGCTGTAGGATCCAGAGGTTCCCATCAGTCTCGAAAAATCGTACTTCGTTCCGTAGATCGTAAACTCATCCCCCGTGAGACTGCCGTCCTTTAAGAGGCGGAGCTGGTAGTATTTTGCCCCGCTGACCGCTGACCATGTTCCCGTTCCGTAGGCGTTCGGGGACCAGCCCACACCTGTGGGCGCCTTGACGGTGCTGGTAGTGGATGCGGTGGTTTTCTTATCGAATGTCAGGCGGAATGTCAGCTCGACGGTACTTCTGTCATTTTTCTTTACCGCCTTCACATACTCCGCTTTTCCGTATCCGTTTTTTGCAGAATCGGACAGTGTCAGGCGGAAGTCCTTTGAGGCTGTCCCGGAGAAATAATAATTGTCCTCGTCCGCCACCTCTAGCGTCACCGTGATCTTCGGTGGATTGGACTCCGTGTAGCCGTTTCCGTCGTTATTTTCGATATAAATGTTATCTACATAGTAAAGATCTGTATTATCCCCGTAGGGCGTCACTGTGACGTCCTCAGAGTCATCTTTAAGGCCTACCGTACTGTCGATCGTCAGATAAACCTTTCCAACCGCTGTCTTGCTGGCTGCAAAAGCCGGAACCACAGCCGCCGCTGCCAGGACCGCTGCAAAGAAAAGTCCTGCGGCTTTCTTTCCAAATTTTTTCATATCTCTGTCTTCTCCTTCCCGGAAGAAGTTCTTCCACTCGCTTCTCTTTATTCCCTCATATACCAGTTTGTGCAGAAAAACGTCCATGCAGAACAATTCTGCCGCACATCCTCCTGCACAAATCTGTCAGATATTCTTTAATTATCTGTTCTTAAAGATCTCAATAATCGCCCTGACCATCTGGACCAGCATGTTCCACATTCTCTCAAGCGGGTTCACATCCGCCTTCTCAGTCTCCGCGTCGAGAAGCTCCGCGTCATCGTCCACGCTGATCTCCTCGGTTCTCATGATGATCTGCAGGGTGTTCGGCTCCGCATTCTCGTCGGAGGTGAAGGAGACCTTCGCCGCGTTCGGATCCATGTTTAAGAAGTTGTTGTCGTCCTCCATGTCGTTCCACTCATTGTCCATGGTGTCCTTCATCGTCCAGCCGGCTTTTCTCATGGAGCTGGTGCTGTCAAGGACTCTCAAGCTCTTATCGAGAAGATTTAAACTTCCCTTGATGGAATCCTTCGCCGCCGCGTCAAGACTGTCCGCGCTGGCACGGACGGTATTCTGCACCAGTGTCAGGGAATCCGTGCTCTTATTGAGGGCATCGGTGGTTCGGTTTACGAGCTCCTTGGAATCATCCAGGGCTGACTGGAGATCCGGGTAATACACATCCAGGGAGTCCTTTAACGCCTTCACATCCTCGATCAGGTAGTCCATCTGGTCTGTGGTCTGTGCCAGGTATTTTGATGTATTGGATACATCGTCGAGCATATCTGCTGTATCTGCCACAAGGGCATTGCTGGAGGAAGCCACCTGGCGGAGCGCTTTCTCCTTCTGCTTTAAGATTCCGATAAGTTCCTGGGCATTCAGCATTCCCGCATGTCCGGCTGAGGTATCTGCTCCCGCTGCCGCTGCTGCAAGTGCCTGGGTATCTTCGTCCCCTGCCTCACCATTGCAGTAATCTGCGATCGCGTCCTGCATGGACTCCTGGGCTGAAGCCAGGTTTTTGATAAATTCCAGAACGCTCTGCTGAAGCTGTGTGTCAAGCTTTTTGATCAGCTGAACGGAAGCGACTACATTTCCAATACTGCCGGATGCGCCCTCAGAGCTGTCCCTTAAGCCCCGCAAGCTCGTGTCCAGTCTGCGGATCGGCTCCTGCATGTTTCCGAGTGTGTTGACAACGTCTGTCATGCTGTTGTGGGCAACCTCGGAGGCATCCTTCGCAGTCTGGATATACGGAAGGATGGTTCCAAGCTGCTCGGAGAGAGCTGTCAGGGAAGCCAGTGTCTGGTCATTGCTGTCCAGGATCTCGTCCTTGGAACCGCTGATGACGCCTCTCGCGCTCTCCGCCTCATTTAAGCCCTGGCGCAGCTCGTTGACGCCGCTTCTCATGGCCTCGACGGAAGCCGCCATCTGGTCCATGCTGTCGTATAACTGGTCACCGGCATCCTTCCAGGTGTCCTTCGCGTCCTTCAGGTCAACGATGTGCTCTAAGTCCTTCACCGTTCCCGGAACCATCGCCATGATGACGCCGGAAGTCTCAAACTTATCGCTGCCGATGCGGATCGTGTAATCGCCCTCTTCGCCCGGAAGCGCCGTGTACATGATCGCGGTCTGGGAGCCGAGGCTCTGGGTCTGGGAACCTTCCGCTTCCACGCTGTAGCAGTCGCTCATATCAACAAGCATCGCTACCACTAACATCATATTGTTCTTATAGTAGTCTCTCGCCGCCTCATTCGGTGTCGCTGTCACATGGACCTCCACCAGACCGGAAGCACCCGCAAGCTTCTCAGCATCCGTCGGGACGCCGTTCAATTTGTAGGACACATCCATGGTCCACGGAAGTGTCACCGCGTCCTTATCGATCGCTCCCTTATAGTAGAAATATCCCTTTGTGTCCGCCGGGAGATTCCATGTGACCTTTCCGTCACTGATCTCCGGGGCTGTGTTGTTGGTCATATTTGTCACATCGAGATAATTTCCGTAATCCGTGAAGCTCGTGAGACCATTTAAGCTTACTCCCTTCACAACATTCACCTTATCAACGGAACCATAGTAATCCAGGTTCACGTACATCGCTTCATCGACGCTCACAGACGCCTCTGCCGCATAGACCGGCGCAGAAACAAGGCTGGTGCAGAGCGTGACAGCCGCCATGCCCGCTGCCATGATCTTTCTATTTTTCTGTCTCATCACCGTTCTCCTCCATTTCTTCTCTATCTGTCAATTCCGGCTCCGATTCCCTGCTGGCCGCCGCCTCGTTCTCATCGTCCTCGTAGGGATCTCCGCCTTCATCTGTACTCTCTTCTGTCTCGTCCCCATTCTCTCCGGAACGTCTCTTCTCTCTCTGGTTCTTCACACGGCGGTGCAGGCGTCTCGCGAGAGCTGCCGCCGGTTTCTCGCCGACGATAAAATTGTCAAATAATGTCAACAGCAGCGGAAGCACCGTCAGTACCAGCACAAGACTGAACAGTCCGCCTCGTCCGATCAGGTGTCCCAGGTCCGCGATGGCCGTTGTGGACGAGATCATATACACGATATATCCGGCCAGCGTGATGATAGAGCCGGATGTGAAGATCGAGGAGCAGGACGCCGCGATGGCCTCCACACATGCCTTCTTCTTCGGCAGCGTCTTTCTCTTCGCCAGGTAGTTGTTTGCGAGTAAGATCGAGTAATCGACCGTGGCACCCAGCTGGATACTGCTGACGATGATATAACCCATGTACACCATCTCGACACCCTGGAAATACGGCATCGCCATGTTGATGAAGATCGCCACCTCGATGGGGATGATGACGAGGATCGGCATGACAGCCGACTTGAAGCTCATCATGACGACGAGGAATACGCCCGCCAGGGACAGAACATTTACATTCTCATAGTCCTTTACAATGAAGGATTTGATATCCTGGGTGGACGGAGTTTCACCGACGAGATAGCTTCCTTCCGGGTAATACTTCTTTACGATCTCCTGGATCGCGTCGGAGTCCTTGAATGCCTCGGCACTCTCGGTTTTTGTTCTCGTGTAGATCAGCATCCGGCAGTAGCCGCCTTTATGTAAGAGCTCCACCGTGGACTTCGGGAGGAACTCTTCCGGGATTCCCTCCGGCAGCGTATCCGCTAAAGCTGTAACGTTCTTTACATAGGATAGATCCTTGATCTCCTTCGCCATGGCCCGCTCATTGACCTCCGATGTGTTCGGATAGAGGGCGAGCAGCATGTTGCTTCGGCCGAAGATCTTCGTGATCTGCTGGTCATCCGCATAAACCTGTGTTCCCTCCGAAGCACCCATGGAGTCGTTTCCGTAAAGGAAATCGTTCAGGCCCTGGGCTGTGTATGCAAGCGGTGTCACAAGGACGATCACCGCGAACACGATGGGACGGATCCGGTAGATCGCTTTTCCAAGTCCGTGGAAATCCGGCATAAAGGAACGATGCTTTGTCTTCTCATTGAGCTTCGCGAACTTCAGGATCATCGCCGGCATGAAGAAGACGACTGTCAGTAAGCTGAATACGATACCTTTCGCCAGGACGAGACCCAGGTCAAATCCGATGGAGAATTTCATCGTCACAAGAGCCAAGAAGCCGACGACTGTCGTCAAGCTGCTGGCGAAGATGGAGTTGATCGCCTCCTGAACGGCGTTGATGATCGCGTCCTCCTCGTTCATTCCCTGCTTTCTGTAGTTCATGAACGCGTCGAGCAGGAAGATCGAGTAGTCCATGGACGTTGCCAGCTGCAGGATGATCGACACGTTTTCCGTCAGAAACGAGACGGTTCCGATAAAGATGTTCGTTCCCTTGTTAAGCAGGACAGCGACACCCATAACCAACAGGAATAATATCGGCTCCGTCCATGCCGTCGTCGTCACGGAAAGCACGGCGAAGATCATGATCACCGCCACAACAAGGATCTTGCTCATCTCGCTGGCCATGGACTCTGTCATGGATTTGTTCTGGACCGCCATGCCGACGTAGCAGCCTTTGTCTCCTAAGAGATCCTTGATCTCGTCGATGGCCGTGGAGGTTCGGGTAGAATCACTCTCCTCCACAAATGTGATATCGTAGACCGCATTCCGGTCTTTGTAATAATCCTTGATATCACTCTCGTTGATGAAGTCTTCACCCGCATAGATATTTACCGTGCTGTCGCACCATAAGACCTGGTCCACGCCGTCGATATTAGCGATCTCATCTTTATATTGCTTCGCCTCGTACAGCGAAACGTCCTTCACCATGACCCGCGCCGTTCCAGGATAACCGAACTTATCACGCATAACGTCAAGTCCGATGGCGGATTCTGCCGTTTCCGGAAGATATTTCGTCAGGTCATAGTTTACATTTACAAAGTTCATCGTCAAAAGCGAGAGCAGGCAGCCGATCACGAAGACCGACTCGATCCATCCGCGTTTATGGATGATAAATGACGCGAGCATGTAGGAAAAGCCGCCGTTCTGGTTCTTTTTCTTTTCTTTATGCCCGCGGAACATGTTTTTTATTTTCTCTCCCATGTCTTCTCTCCTTATATTCCCTGCCCGTAACTGTTCAGTACCCTCACAGGTCATTTTCCGTCACCGTCCACATTCCTACCGTTCCAGAACTACCATGTAATAGTCCTTTCCATTCTGGTTTTCATGGGCAATTCCCATTCTGCGGTAGTATTCCAGGGAATATTTTTTATCGTCCTTCCGGTCAAATTTTTCCTGCATCCGGATCATGACAGAATCATACGGATCGTATGTCTCCTCTGGGCCCCAGAGGTACATCTCAAAAAATGTGGCACTCTTTCGCTCCGGAAATGCTGTCTTTACGTAATCGCTTACGGTCCCCTCTCCGGGGATCGTATTTTTGCTCTTGGAATATCCCTTTTCCATAGCGGAAGAAAGTCTTGCCTTTGCGATATCGCAGAGGTCCATGTCGAGGACAAATGTGGCACATCCATCGTAAAACTCCACATCCCCGTTGTCGTAATCATCCTCCGCCTCCGGATAAGTGTCAAAAAACAGGTCGCTCTTCTCATCATTCATATCATCAAAGAGTTCCTGTTCCTTCTGATCCAGCACGTATACAGGATACGCGCCGCCCTGCGTATTCGGGGTTTTCCGCGCATAGGACAGAGTCCCGTCCTTTGTAAACGTGTAGCATGTATTCTCATCTTCTATAAAGTCTGTGCTCCAGGCACCGTTTTCCATAAGGTAGTACCACTTTCCCGAGATCTGATTCCATCCCGGTACCGCTCCGGATGTCTCCGGAACTGCCGCATATGCGGGAACTGCTGTCATTCCCGTGATCATGCAGAGGATCGCTGCCATTCTTCGTACTTCTCTTCTTCGGATCATATGATCGCCTCCGCTTTTCTTTCCTTTTCACTTGCAATATTATCTATGTTTATGCTAAAATACTCAAGAACCAGTTTTTGAAAAATGTGCCAAATGAGACAAATTATCAATTTTTGTCCAATTTGGAATGGATAGAGGAGTTTTGTAGTTTATGATAAAATTACCGATCCAGGAAGAGCATGTTTCTGTCCGCAGGACCTACCTGCTTTTGATGAAGGCGCTCCTGGACCTTCTGGCGGAAATGCCTTTTGAGAAGATCTCCCTCACTGATCTCTGCCGGGTCTCCATGGTCTCCCGGTCCACGTTCTACCGGTATTTTGAGGACAAATATGATCTTCTGCACTACTGTGTGAAAATGTACATCGAGGGCCTCCGCCCGATGGAGGATCTGATCTACTTTAAAAGTATCGATTCCCTGCATCAGTTTTTACAATATCTGATCGCTCAGGTGGATGAGAATATCACTCTCTACCGCCGGATCTACCAAACAAACAAGAATGGTTCCCTGATGTTCACGATCCAGGGTGATCTGGCAAAGATCCTTACCGAGACCGGCTGGCAGGGCGAGAACCAGGGCGTTCGGTTAAAGATCCCGCTCCCTCTATATGTTTCGTTTATGTCAAGCTTTTATCTCACGACGCTAAGATCTTATTTAGAGCTGGCGGACGAATATGACGCCGAAACCTTCGTAGACAGTGTCTGCCTGTTCGCTCTCCGGGATTTCTGGGAGAAAAATAATGGCTGATCCGGCAGACTATCCGCTACACAGAGCGCCCCATATCCCAGCCTGGGATTCGGGTAGACCTGCTCGGAGGAAAGTCTCTTCGCTCCCTTTCTCAAGTACGCCTTCACCTTCTCCCCATAAAGATACCGATCATTCTCCCTCACGATCCCCCACTCCATGAGAAGTGCCGCCGCCCCGGTGACAAGAGGGGTAGCAAAGGAAGTACCGGTGACCGGGGAATAGCCGCCATCCCGGTCCGGAGCCATGATACCCACGCCGGGAGCAGCGAGATCCGGTTTCTGGGCGCAATAGATCCTGGTATCCCCGCGCCCGGAAAACGGGGCATAGATTCCGGTCCGACTGTCGTAGGCCCCCACCGTCACCGGGCGGAATGCCGTGGAGGGAATCGTCAGGGTCGTATCCGGCGACGATTCCAAAAATTCCGTGTCCCGCCTGACTGCCGCTGCAGATGGAAGCCAGAGATCCGCCGCAGTTTCCCCGTCCCCTGTTCCAAGGAAGCGGAATGTCCAGATTCCGCTCTCCACATATGTCTTCTCCGGCACAAACTCGATATAGATCTCCTGGGCCGCATTGAAGGGGGACGGTTCCCCGTAATAAATCAAAAGTTCCGTCTCTCCGACCCGGATCCGATCCGTTCCCCTCACCGGGACAAGTTCGATCTCCGCACCGCCAAAGGGATCCCTCAGAAAGATCCGCATCCCGTCCTCATAGTTTTTCCAGATCTGCACACCGAATCCTGTTTCATACGTCCCCACAGAGAGCCGGATCTCCGTGATTCTTCCAGGTGAGATTACAGGCCTCGCATGTCCCCCGGAATCCCCCTCATTTCCCGATCCGGCAACAAAGACAAACTGCCCCATCTGTGCAATGGAATCGAGATACCGCTCTAAAAGTCCACCGCCGTCGTGGGAGCCGTATGTATTTCCGAAACTCAGATTCATCACCATGGGACGCCCCTGTTCCAGCGCTTTTCGCACCGCAAAATCCATCCCCCGCATGAGCTCTGTGGTCCGGGGAAATCCCGCCGCATCCGGGATTCCAAGGCGGACGATGATAAGTTCGCTCTCATAGGCCGCCCCGCGGTACAGCCCGCCGCTCGCGCTCCCGTTTCCCGCCGCGATTCCAGCCACCGCCGTGCCGTGACCGCTGGTATCCAGGGAAAGGCCGCCTGTTCCGCCGGATTTATTCTCTCCCCGCAGAATCTCATTGATCTCCTGTCTTTCATATGTTTTCCCAGTAACCTGATCATCCAGATATAAAATTCTCGTGGTTCCATCCTCATTCCGAAAATCTTCATGAAAGATATCGATTCCCGAATCGATCACCGCCACCAGGACACCTTTTCCCGTAAGCCCATCGGTTCCTGTCTGCACCGGAAGAAAACAGGAGGCCGCCCTCGCCCGGTTCAGGGCAAAGAACAGCCTCTTTGGTTTTTCCGCGTATTCAATTTCAGGAAGTGCGATCACCCCCGGGACATCCCGCTCCGGGACACGCAGGATCGCGAAGCTGCTTAATAGGTATGTTCCGGAGACATCCGGAAACTGCTCATTCAAAGTGCTCTCCAGGTTCCCATGGTATTTTACGATGATCTCCCATGTCCGCTCCACCTTGTCATATCCCACGTTCAGCTCTTCTGTCCGCTCCCTCGTCTCCTCAGGGACAGAAAGTGCCAGATTCAATAGATTTTCCGCCTTCTGATCTTCCATCTCTGCCGCACCACATTCATTCTTAATATTCTATGCAGCGAGGTACTAAAAAGAAACGGAACCATCAGACCTGGGGATACCCTGCACATGGTGCGTTTGTTTTTACAAAGTTTTCTCATTGTCTCGGTAGGGAGGATGTTTTGTCATTGCTATAAATCATCATTCTCCAGATAATATCTTTTTACAAATTCTTCCATTCTTGCGAAAGCGGAAAATGATAAGCCATATCAAACGCCGAAATGGCTGCTCTATTTACATCCAAAATTTCAGTAAAATCTCGATCTTGTCCTTTAATTCCTTTTTTCCCTAAGCCTGATAATAATTGTTCAGCTGTTTCCAACATTAAAACATGTAAGTTTTTGTTTCAACATATGTTTCCAAAACACTCCAGAGTCGATTACTGCTACCCAGACATCTTTCCCTGTAAGCTCATAAGTTCCATTCTGCACCGGAAGAAAACAGGAGACCACCCTCACTCGGTCCAGGACAAAAAACAGTCTCTTTGGTTTTCCGCATATTCAATTTCAGGAAGTGTGATAACTTCCCACACATCCTGACCCGGAACACGCAGAATCGCAAGTTGATTGAAAAGATATGTTCTGGAGACCTCTGCTAATCCCACATTCAGCTCTTCTGTCCACTTTCTTGTCTCCTCCGGAACGGAAAGTGTCAGATTCAGCAGATTCTCCGCCTTCTGATCTTCCCTATCTATTTTCTATTCTACATCTGCTTAGCGCTTTACAGATAGATTTCACTCTAAATATTTTATGCAGTAAACCAATACCCCGTTTCACGAGCCCCAAACATAATTCTATAGACATCAACTTTATACTTCGTGTTCATATTATTTTTCTGATATGTTTTTTATATATTTACATTTGGGGTAATTTGAGCATCCTAGGAATTGTTTTCCTTTTCGTTCTCCTTTACTAGCAGTTCGTACCACAAGTGCACCCCCACATTGCGGACATTTCATTGTCTTTTCACTTTTGGTAATCGCTTGCTGTTTTCGTTGAATATTTTCTATATGCATCAATTTCTGTGTTTCATCTATTTGAGTAAGTGGATATAATTTTTCATATAAAATATCTATTTTTTCTGAAGTCAGACGTGTACCAACATGCTCAGAATTGCCCTGAACTGCTGAAAGAATATTATAGCGGTTGATAACAAAATGATGCCCACTAGTCAAAGTGATATTCTTCAAAGTGCAACGATCACTAAATACAATATATGAATATAAAGGTATCTGCGGCTCACAATCAAGAAATTCACGAAGCCATTTTAAATGTACTTTATTTTGAATAATTGGATTTAAGAATTTAGACTTTTGCGATTTACCATTTCCTACTGGTAACGTTTGTGTCCAATATTGTTGCGTTTCGGTTCCAAAAATCCATCCACTGTAATTCTTAGACTCAAATACATAAATGCCTGATTCATGTAAAAGG
>CABVBU010000045.1 GCA_902496665.1 uncultured Clostridium sp.
ACGATTCCACTTCATCCACTGTATCTGCACAGATGGCATAACACGGACTGGTTGCCATGCTTTTTCCAAGTTCTGCCAAAAGCATAAATACACAGAACAAGACCAGATTTTTTCTGCACACAAACATAACCACTGTCAGCACCAGAAAGGCTCCAAATCCAAACAGCATGCAGTTTCTGTTTCCAAGCCGATTGAGCATCTTATCCATAAACAACGCCGCCAAAAGCTGCGCCATCGTATAGATCGTAAGAATTAAAGTTGCCCGGCTTTCATCCATCAGAATATATTTGGAATAATACATAATGCTCTGGTTTTGCAGGATCATCACAACCATGACGCAAGCCCCGATCACACAGAGCAAAATCCAGGAACGGCTTTTTACCGCACATTGCAGAGATTCTTTTAAACTCATGCGCGCTTCCCCTTCTGTCCGCACACGTTCCCGACAGGAAATACTACAGTTTCCAAGTAACACCAGATTTATCACACCGTAAATTACCGCCACCGGTGCAAAACTGAAACGTCCCTGCACACCGCACAACGCCACCAACGGCAAGGTCAGAAAGCTCACCAGCAGACTTCCGGTTCCGCTTCCAAATACTTTAAAACTGTTCAATACACGGCGTTCTTTTACATCACTGGTGAGCAATGACAGCAACGTGCCATAACCGGTATTGTTGACCGCATACAAAATGCAGAATAGCAAATAGGTAACAAACGCAAACAGCACTTTCCCGTGTGCGTTCAGATCCGGCACCATAAAAACAAGGATAAACATAATCGTCAGCGGAATCGTGGTGGTATAAATAAAAGGCTTTGCCTTGCCCCCTTTGAAATGACTGCCGTCAATGGCGACTCCCGTCAGGAAATTCACCAGTGCTTCTATTAACCTCGTCACACCAAAGATCACGCCCACTGCCGCAATGGAAATTCCTGCGATATCCGTATAATAATAGGAAAGGTAAGAACTGACTGCACCAAATGTAATGCAGCTTGCCACGTCTCCACCGCTGTAGCTGAATTTTTCCCATAAAGATATTTTTCTAGATTCTTTTTTTATGTTTGTAGTGTTCATTGTCTGCCCCCAAATTGAACTGATTTTTAACCGAATCAAGTAAGTCCCCTGCTTCAATTGCGAAAAGCAATAAGCAGTGGGTGGGGACTTGCTTGTATCAGGAGGAGTGCAAGCTCCTTCTGATAAACTGCGGAGCAGTTATTCGGTTATGAGCAAGTAGCGAAGCGGATTGCGAATATCCGCTTGACTAGGAATCGTTGTATGATATCAGATAGATCAGGCTGTATCCGGTGCATGAGGGATTTAAGGAGAGAAAAGATTATTAAAAGTTCTATTTATATATAGAAGAATCCCTGCCGCCGCATGTCCGAATGACCTTGTTTTTTATGAAATCAAATGTAATGGAAAAAAATCAAAAAAAATAGAAAAAAGTGCTTGCAGTGAAAAATGACTTATGATATAGTGAAAAAGCTGATATTATGCACGTCTGCGGATTCTGCGAGTGGTGCCTGAGAAGTTCAGGTGTTCGTGGAAGTGAGATGCAGGCGGAAGAAAACAACCAAATGGAGGAAAAAAACATGAGCGTAATTTCAATGAAACAGCTTCTGGAAGCCGGCGTACATTTCGGTCACCAGACAAGAAGATGGAACCCGAAAATGGCACCGTACATCTACACAGAGAGAAACGGTATCTACATCATCGACCTTCAGAAATCTGTAGGCAAAGTTGATGAGGCTTACAAGGCAGTTGCTGATATCGCAGCTGAGGGCGGCACAATCCTTTTCGTAGGTACAAAGAAGCAGGCTCAGGACGCTATCAAGACTGAGGCAGAGCGTTGCGGAATGTACTACGTAAACGAGAGATGGCTTGGCGGTATGCTTACAAACTTCAAGACCATCCAGTCCAGAATCGCTAGATTAAAAGCAATCGAGAAGATGTCTGAGGACGGAACATTCGACGTACTTCCGAAGAAGGAAGTTATCGAGTTAAAGAAAGAGTGGGAGAAGCTTGAGAAGAACCTTGGCGGTATCAAGGAAATGAAGAAGATCCCGGACGCTATCTTTATCGTAGATCCGAAGAAGGAAAGAATCTGTGTACAGGAAGCTCACACACTTGGAATCACTCTGATCGGTATCGCTGATACAAACTGCGATCCGGAAGAACTCGACTATGTAATTCCGGGTAACGACGACGCTATCAGAGCCGTTAAGCTTATCGTTTCCAAGATGGCAGACGCTGTCATCGAGGCTAAGCAGGGCGAGGCTGAGGAAGCAGAAGCAGCTGAGGAGAACGCAGAGGCTTAAGTTGTTATAAGGAATCCAAGGAGGTGCTGTCAGTGGCAGCACCTTCTTCCGAAAAGACACGTTTTGATTCTTTAATATGATTCGGAGGAAATGAAACATGGCAGCAGTTACAGCTAAAATGGTAAAAGATTTAAGAGAAATGACAGGCGCTGGAATGATGGACTGTAAGAAAGCCCTTTCTGCTACAGACGGCGACATGGACAAAGCAGTTGAGTTCTTAAGAGAAAAAGGACTTGCAGGCGCTGAGAAGAAAGCTGGACGTATCGCAGCTGAGGGTATCGTTGACACAGCTATGGCAGCAGACGAGAAGAAAGCTGTTATCGTTGAGGTTAACGCTGAGACAGACTTCGTTGCTAAGAACGCTAAGTTCCAGGCATACGTTGCTCAGGTAGCAGCTCAGGCTCTTACAACAACAGCGACAGATATGGACGCATTTATGGACGAGAAGTGGACAGCAGATGAGAGCCTTACTGTTAAGGAAGCTCTTTCTTCTGAAATCTCCATCATCGGTGAGAACATGAGCATCCGTCGTTTCAAACAGGTTACAGAGGAGAACGGTTTCGTTTCTTCCTATATTCATGCAGGCGGCAGAATCGGTGTTCTTCTTGACGTTCAGACAGATGTTGTAAACGACGCTGTAAAAGAGATGGCAAAGAACGTTTGTATGCAGGTTGCAGCTCTTAACCCGAAGTACACAAACCGCAGCGAAGTAAGTGCAGATTACATCGAGCATGAGAAATCCATCCTTATGGCTCAGATCCAGAACGATCCGAAGGAAGCTTCCAAGCCGGAGAAGGTTATTCAGGGTATGATCCAGGGTCGTATCAACAAAGAGATGAAAGAGATCTGTCTTTTAGACCAGGTTTACGTAAAAGCAGAGGACGGCAAGCAGTCCGTAGCTCAGTACGTAGCACAGGTTGCTAAAGAGAACAGCGCTAACATCGAAGTTAAGGGCTTCGTTCGTTTCGAGACTGGTGAAGGTCTTGAGAAGAAGGAAGAGAACTTCGCTGAGGAAGTTGCTAAGCAGATGGGCAAATAATTTACAAAGCGAAAATGTAGCTTATATCGAATAATTTCATATAAGCTGTTAAAAACAGCCGGAATCCAGTATTTTTTGTGGGTTCCGGCTGTTTTTTTGTGATGGCCTTCAGACGGACGCCTCCAGCAGCTTCGTGTAAGCTTATCCGGATCCATAAATCTGCTCGTGCAGAAGTAAATTCCACCGCATAAGCGGATGGTGAGGGTTACTCTTTTAAATTTTCAGGTCTGCCGGAAATTTGTAGGAGCTCTTGCAATTTCCCTGAATATTCGATATAATAATACAGCACTTTAAAGTTTAATGCTTTAAATTGAAAAATGAGTTTCAGGGGAGAGGAAATTGTTATGAGTGAAGAAAAGAAACTGAATATGCCTCAGTCGCTTCTGCTCCTGCTTCTGATCGTTGGATCAGTAGCAGTCTGCATTCGGCTGAAGACGGGAGGACCGATGATCGGACTGTTTTTCAGCTGGATCATCATCTATCTGTTTTGTAAATGGTTAAAGATCAAATATGACCATGTTGTGAGCGGTGCCTACGACGCAATCCGTGTGGTCGTTCCGACACTATGTCTGCTTATGGCGATCGGCGTCATGATCGGTACCTGGCTCCAGAGCGGTACGATCGCCACGATCATCGCAGGCGGTCTGAAGCTGATCGATCCGACCTGGCTTCTGCCGTTGACACTTGTTTTCTGCGCCGTTTTAAGCCTTGTGACCGGAACATCCTACGGCTCGGTCGGAAGTGCCGGTGTCGCGATGATGGCGATCGGAAATGCGATGGGAATCAATCCTGGAATGGTGGCAGGCGCAGTCATCTGCGGTGCCATGTTCGGGGACAAGTTAAGCCCGCTCTCCGACACGACGAATCTTGCCCCGGCTGTTGCGGGCGCGAAGCTCAACGATCACGTGCGGTCCATGTTATGGACAACGCTGCCGACCTTTGTGATCAGCCTGGTCCTGTTTGTCATTCTCGGGATCAGTCAGACCTCCGGCGGTTATGAGGAAGGGAACCTTCTCGTCTACACGGAGGCACTCCAGGGAGAATTTAAACTTGGTCTTGTGACACTGATCCCGGCGGTGGTTATCATTGTCCTGCTCTTATGTAAAGTCAACGCGATCGTGTCCCTGGGGCTTTCCTCGGTGTGCGCCGGTGCAGTATCGTTCTTCTGCCAGGGCGCGACGCTCCAGAGCATCATCCGTGTTGCTTACAACGGCTATACGACCCAGATTGAGGAAGCTGTTCTGAAAACGATCTTAAACCGCGGCGGTATGAGCAGCATGCTGCAGTATGTGGCGATCATCTGCTTCGCGGTCGGAATGGGCGGCATGCTGGACAGATTGGGTGTTCTTGACAATATCCTGCGCGCGATCACCGGACGGATCAACAGCGATGGCAGCCTGATCTTCGCGACGCTCCTCGTCGGTTATATCACAAGCCTGATCAGCTGTTCCCAGCCGATGTCCCATGTCCTGACCGGAAACATGATGAAACCGTTATTTAAGGAAAGAAAGATTGTCCCGGAGATCTTATCGAGAAGCCTGGAGGATGCAGGAACGCTCTCCGGCCCGATGATCCCGTGGCATGGGTACTGCGTATACATGGCGGGAACGCTCGGCGTCGCATGGTCCGCGTTCTTCCCATATCTGTTCCTGTTATATCTGACTCCATTTTTCAGCATCTTTTACGGCTTTACCGGGATCTCGATCCGGCATGAGGAGAATGAAAACGAACAGAAGCAGGGATGAAGCGCGGAAGGGAAAAAGGAGAGAAAATCATGATGGAGACAAAACTTGTACTTCTCGGTACCGGAACACCGAACGCGTGCCCGGATGCCAGCGGTCCGTCCTCCGCAGTCGTTGTTGGCGACCGGGCGTACCTTATTGATTTCGGTCCGGGGGTCGTCCGCCAGGCGGCGAAGGCATACCGGAATGGGATCGACGCACTTCGTCCGGACAGGCTGGTGACTGCGTTCTGCACACACCTGCACACGGATCACACGGCAGGATACCCGGATCTGATCTTTACCCCATGGGTCCTGGAGCGGAAGGAACCGCTCCGGGTGTTTGGACCGAAAGGGATCCGGAATATGACAGAGCATCTGTTAAAGGCCTACAAGGTGGATATTGATTTTCGGATCAACGGTTTTGAAAAGGCAAATGAAGTGGGATACCGGGTGGAAACACAGGAAATAACTTCCGGAGTCATCTACCGGGATGACCGTGTGACGGTCGAAGCCTTCCCGGTGAGCCATGGGACACTTGAGAGCTATGGCTTCAAGTTTACGACACCGGACCGGGTGATCGTGATCAGCGGGGATACCGCGCCGCTTGAGATCGTTGCGGAAAAGGCAAAGGGCTGCGATATTCTTCTCCATGAAGTAGAATACACGGCAGGTCTTGCTGCGAGGGAACCGAAGTGGCAGAAATACCACCGGGAGGTTCACACCCTGAGTGTGGATCTTGCAGAGATCGCGAAGAAGGCAGGACCAAAGCTTCTCGTCACATATCACCGGATCTATCACATGGAGATCCAGGACAACACGGTGGATGTGGGAGCCGAGATGGCGAGAAGAAACGAGGCGATCCTTGAGGAGATACGGAATGCCGGTTACGAAGGTCCTGTGGTGAATGGAATGGACCTGGATGTCTTTTAGAAAACAGACTATATCAGCTTTTGGAATCCGTCGTGGAGATCAAAAGCTGATTTTTATGTAACAGGCACTGACGTGCCAAAGATGCGCACTCTTTTTCATTACAGCCCAATGTCTTAAAAAGACCTGACCGCAGCATTGCCAGAAACAGTAGTAAGCAGTATAATGATATTTAATAAAAAACGAAGAGGACAGGCAAACCTACCGGAGGGCTGGCTTGACGATTATATGCTTCCACAGTATAATTATACATAACAGCGTCGCCGCCGGAAGGCGGCGTGTCCGTTTAGTATCTGAAAGAGAGGGACCTGATATGCCGGATCTCTATTTTTTTTCTTTGACGGTTATCAACTGTTTTGTCCTTGGCTTCATGTGTATGATCGTCAATTTCAGTGAAACGCTGTTTCCGAGACAGAGAAGGACTTTTCTGCTGACCTTCATCCTGATCGGCGTGATCTCGGTCCTTGAGCTGGTTACCGTGATAGTGGATGGGACTCCGGTAAGGCTGCGCCCGGTCAATATCATGGCAAATTACCTTGGCTTTGGTCTGACCCCGGCGGTACCGTTCCTGATGGTGTACGCGATGGACCGTTCGGATGAGGTGCGCCTCAGCTTAAAGGTTGCAGCAGCCCTGGAGATCCTGTATCTCCTGATCCTGACGGCGGGGACGTTCTTCGGTGGTCTTGTATTTGCCGTGGACGCAGAAAACCATTACGCGAGGGAGCAGGGCTTCTGGCTCTATATGCTGATGTACGGCGGGGGGATCCTGTATCTGATGTTCAACACGCTGAAAATGACGCAGACCTACCAGAACCGCGGAAGAGTGCTGATCTACGGTCTTGCCGTCTTCCTGGTGGCAGGGACGATAATCCAGATCATTCTTCCCACGTTGCATATCACGTGGCTTTGCGTTACCCTGATCTCAGTGCTCTATTACCTCTACTGCAATGAAATGTGGAATCAGCTGGATGGATTGACGGGACTCTTAAGCCAGAAGAGCTATCTGAACCGGACACTGAATCTCCAGCCGGAGGATAAGATGCTGATCGTCCTCGACCTCGACAATTTCAAGTACATCAACGATACATACGGTCATCAGGCGGGGGACCAGTGCCTGAAGGTGATCGCGGAATGTCTGAAAAAGGCGTATTCCCGCTATGGAAACTGCTACCGGATCGGCGGAGATGAGTTCTGCGTCCTGTTCAGGGAACCGGAGAAGGAAAAATACTGCAGGGAGAAATTTTACTGGATCATAGAAAAACGGAAAAAATCGCTCCATATGCTCCCGGGTGCCTCATACGGCAGTGCCCTGATTTAGGAGCAGGAGAGCATTTCCGACACAAAAGCGCGCGCGGACGCGAATATGTACGCGAATAAAAAAGCACGGAAACAGGCAAAGTGACCGGGGGCAGATGAAAAGGATGGAATACATGCAGGGCCTTGTTGCGTTGAATAGAAAGAAAAGGACAGGAGGGGGCAGGCGCTTCGTAATCTTTGGAGCCGTTATGCTCCTTCTCTGCACTCCGGGTCTGGCCGGCTGTCAGAATGGGAAAACGGCGGTTTCCGAAAAGGAGCGATCAAGGCGGGCATGAACGGTCATATCGCAAAACCGACCGATGAGGCGGTCATCCGGAAGCATCTGGAACAGATCTTTTAAAAGATAGGAGCAGAAAATGGACTTATACAGAATTATCCTTGTGGATGACGAGGAGGAAGTGCGTAAGAGCATTATCCGCAAGATCGACTGGCAGGCGGTTGGATTTACCGTTGTCGGGGACGCGGAGAATGGGGAGGACGCGTTGGAGAAGATCGAAGCCTTAGAGCCGGACGTGGTCCTCACGGATATCCGGATGCCATACATGGACGGGCTGACGCTTGCGGAGAAGATCCGCCAGAGGTATCCATCGATGAAGATCGTCATTTTTTCCGGATATGATGATTTCGATTATGCGAAGCGCGCGATCAAGCTGAATGTGACGGAGTATATTTTAAAGCCCGTGAATGTGGAGGAGCTGACGGCGATCCTGAGGAGGATCCAGGAGAGTCTCGACGAGGAGATCGAACAGAAGCGTGATGTGAGCCTTCTGCGGGAAAACTACAGACGCAGCCTGCCGATCCTGCGCGAGCAGTTCCTAAAGGATCTTGTGAGCCACCAGATGGACGGGAAAACGGTCAATGACCGCCTGGAACAGTACGATATCCCGCTTGCGGGAGCGAAAAAGTGGATCTCCATTGCTGTGAAAGCGGAAATTTCCGAAGTGTCCGGGGAGCTGATCCTTCCGCTCCACGAGGAGCGGGAGCTGATCCCGATCTCCGTGATGCAGATCCTTGAGGAGAACCTGAAACCGTACTGCAGATTCTCCCTGTTCTCGTTCTCCGGGGCGGCCGACGCGGAGATCGCCGGGATCGTGGCGATCGATGAGAATAACTCCCAGACCAGCCTGATCGACATCTTAAGCGATATCTGCAAGGAGATCCGGAAGATCTTGATGATCCCGGTAACGATCGGGATCGGGCACAGCCGGACGGAGCTCGGTCTGATCTGTGAGTCCTTCCGGTCAGCGCTCGATGCCCTGGGCTACCGCGCAATTGTCGGGAGTGGCAGTACGATCTACATCAACGATGTGGAGCCGGTGAACACCGGAAAGCTCCAGTTTACCGCGGAGGACGAGTCAGCCCTCATCCAGGCGGTAAAATTCGGTCCGGAGGAGAAGATAAGGTCCGTGGTATCCGGGATCATCGGAAGGATGTCTGACGCGAAGGTCCATGCGCGGCAGTACCAGACCTACATGTTTAGCACCGCGAACTGTCTGGTCCAGCTCATCCAGCAGTACGACCTGGAGATGGGAGCGCTTTTTGGCGATACCGGGATGGGGACGGACCCGTTTATGATGATCCGGCAGGTGATGAACCGGGATAAGTTCTCAAAATGGCTTCTTGAGGCGGCACTCAGGATCAACGGGGCGATGGACCAGGAGCGTGACAACACGACGCGCCAGAGCATGGAGCGCGCGAAGCGGTATATCATGGAGAATTACCAGGATCCGGACCTGTCTGTGGAGCAGGTCTGCCGGACGCTGCACATGAGTCCCGCCTATTTTTCGACGATGTTCAAGAAAGCGACGGGGCAGACCTATATCGGTTATCTGACGGATGTGCGTCTCAATAAGGCTGTGGAACTGTTAAATAAGACGGATGACAAGACCTATGTGATCGCGGCAAAGGTCGGTTACCAGGAACAGAATTATTTCAGCTACGTATTTAAGAAAAAATTCGGCGTTTCACCGACGAAATTCAGAGGAAGCCGGTCGTAGGACCGGCGGGGGAGAGAGGTATGAAACCGGAAAACGAGGGCAGCTTTTTCAAACGGACCAGCATCCGCTATATGATCTTCGTCTACTTTACGGTGACAGCCCTGGCGGCGAGCATCTTTATCGGGCTGTCCCTGTACAGCCGGATGTCAAAGCAGATGTCGGATACGATGCAGGAGGAGAACCAGATCCTGATCGACCAGCTGAACCGGTCTGTGGATGTGTGGCTCCGCGGAATCATGAAGCTTTCGGACACCACATACTACGGGATCGTAAAAAACGCAGATCTGAGGAATGAGAGCGTCAACAAGGAGATGACCCTTCTCTACGACAACAACAAGGATAATGTCGAGAATATCGCCCTGTTTTCGAGAGACGGAGAGCTTTTGGAGGCCGTTCCCGCCACAAGACTCAAGGCGGGGGCAGATCCGGCAGCGGAACCGTGGTTTGAGGCGGCGCTGAAAAAGACGGAGAACCTTCATTTCTCAGTTCCGCATGTCCAGCGGGTGTTCGACGCGGGGGAGAACCAGTACCGTTGGGTGATCTCGGCGGCGCGCGCGGTGGAGATCACGGAGGGCGCATCCACGGAGCAGGGAGTTCTCCTCATCGACATCCGCTATGACAGCCTGGAGCAGCTGTTTGATGGGATCACTCTGGGAAATGGCGGCTATGTCTACCTTCTCGGGGCGGACGGGGAGCTGATCTACCATCCACAGTCCCAGCTGATCTACTCCGGGCTCGAGGATGAGAACCTTGAGGCGGCAGCGGAATACAGGGATGGGATCCATCAGGAGGAATATAAAGGAAAGGGGCGTGCCGTGACGGTCAAGACGGTCGGCTATACCGGCTGGAAGATCGTCGGGGCGGCGGCGCTCGGCGGCGCATCCTTAAACGCGTTGAAGACAAGGATCCTGATCGTGTTTATTGTTGCCTTTGTCGTATTCATCCTCGCGGTCATCAATGCTTACATTTCCACGAGGATTACGACGCCGATCGAAAAACTGGAGCGTTCTGTGAACGGGATCGAGGCGGGCAATCTGGAAACGGAAGTCTATGTGGGCGGTTCCTATGAGATCCGTCACCTCGGCACCTCTATCCGGAATATGACGACCCAGATCCGGCATCTGATGGATGACATTGTGGCAGAGCATGAATCCAAGCGGAAAAATGAATTTGATGTCTTACAGTCGCAGATCAACCCGCATTTTCTTTACAACACCCTCGATATCATCGTCTGGATGATCGAGAATGAGAAACAGGCGGACGCGGTGAAGGTCGTGACGGCGCTCGCCAGATTCTTCCGGATCAGCTTAAGCCGTGGGAAGAGCATTATCCCTGTCCGGGATGAGCTGGAACATGTGAGAAACTATCTGATGATCCAGCACATGCGGTTTAAGAACCGTTTTACTTATGAGATCGAGGCGGATGAGGATGTCATGGAGCTCGCGAGCGTGAAGCTGATCCTTCAGCCGCTCGTGGAGAACGCGATTTATCACGGAATGGAGTTTATGGACGGCGACGGGGAGATCCGGATCCAGGTGTACCGGGATGGGGATGATCTTTATATGAAGGTCTCCGACAACGGACTCGGGATGACGAAGGAGCAGGTGGAAGGCATGTTCACAGATAAGCCGCATGTGAAGTCCGGAAGCGGCTCCGGGATAGGGGTGCGGAACGTCAATGAGCGGATCCGGCTGTATTTTGGACAGGAATACGGTCTGTCCATCGAATCCGAGCTCGATGAGGGGACGGTCGTGACGATCCATATGCGGGCGGTGCCTTACGCTGAGACAGCAGAGGGGGAAAAGATCCATGTCAAATAGAGAAAAAATCAGCTGGTGTGCCGGCATCCTTCTCCTTGTGATGCTCTATCTGCTGTCGTCCACGGATCTGATCATCAAGGAAAAAAAGAGGGAGATCTGCCGGATCTCCGTCATCATAGACAACGTGAATGACAACTATTATGGGAGCTTCCGCGCGGGCATGGATATGGCGGAGAAGAAGTATCAGGCGGATGTCAATTTTATCACGCTGTACGCGGAAAACGATGAGGAACAGCAGGAAGAACTGATCGTCCGTGAAATAAAGGACGGAGCGAATGCGATCATCCTTGCGCCGGTCCGCGAGGATCTCGCGGTCATGAAGCTCGATGAGATCTCGCCGGGCTGTCCAGTGATCTTTCTTGGTCCCACGGCGATCAACAGCTCGGTGGCGTGCTCCATCTCCGTGGACCGCTACGAGATGGGACGGACGCTTGGGGAGAAGATCGCGGAGAACGAGGATCCGGATGTGCCGGTATGCCTGTTCTCCGAGGGAATGGCGTACACGGGGAACCTTGACACGTATGACGGGATCCGCTCTGTGCTGGACCCCGCCGGTTTTACCGTACGTCTGATCGAGAAAAAGTCAGAGGACACATACCGCAAGGCCATCGAGGAAACGGTATATCCGGAGAGCGGTGATTTTATGGCGGTCGGCATGGATGTCGGTGCCCTATCCGAGCTTGCGGATATCCTGGAGGGCAGCAGTGTGTACCGGGAACATGTGACGGCTCTTTACGGGATCGGGAGCACGACGGCGCTTTTAAACCAGCTTGACCGGGGGATTGTCAAGGGTCTGATGGCATGGAACCGGTTCGATGAGGGTTATTTAAGTGTTGAAAAGGCGGTTCAGGCAGCTGGGGGAGAGTGGAAGGAAAATCGGATCACGTTGACACCGGAGTATATCGACGGGGAGATCTTAAGGAGTGGGATCTTCGAAAAGATGCTATATCCAATGGAATAGGGGGAGGCAGGTATGAAAAAGGGAAATGTTCTGATCCTTGCCATTGCGGTGACGGCGCTTCTTGGGGGAAGCGCCTGGCTGTATGCGAAAAAGACCGGAGGACATGAGGAAAAAAAGACGTCCCTGCGGATCGGTGTCCTGTTATACCGCGGGGATGACACGTTCATCGGCACACTCCGGAATTCCATGGAGCAGGCGGCGAAGGAATATGAAAAAGAAACTGGGGTCCGCGTGACGCTGGATGTCCGGGACGCGAAGAGAAATCAGCTCACGCAGAACAGCCAGGCGGAGCGCATGATCGATCTTGGCTGCGACGTGCTCTGTGTCAATATGGTGGACCGTTCCGCCGCGTCCGGCGTGATCGATCAGGCCATGGAGTCGGATATTCCCATTGTCTTTTTCAACCGGGAGCCGGTCGCGGAGGACATGAACCGTTGGGAGAAACTGTACTATGTGGGAGCGGACGCAAAGGAGTCCGCGGTGCTGGAGGGGCAGATCCTCGTGGACGCCTACCGGAAGAATCCGTCCACCCTTGACCGGAACGGGGACGGGGTTGTTTCGTATGTCCTCCTTGAGGGGGAGACGAACCATCAGGATTCCCTGATCCGTACGGAGTGGTCCATCGAGACCCTGAAGGACGGCGGTGTTCCGATCGAGAAGATCACAGGCGGGATCGCGAACTGGGAGAGAAATCAGGCCTCCGCCCTCATGGAACAGTGGCTTTCGGATTATGGGAACAAGATCGAGCTTGTGCTCTGCAACAATGATGACATGGCTCTCGGTGCGATCGATGCCATCGAGCGGGCGGGGATCGTTGCCGGGACGATCAAGCTTGTCGGGATCGACGGGACACCGGCCGGTCAGGAGGCGTTCCGCGAGGGAAAGCTCTTCGGGACGGTTGAGTCCAGCAAGGATATCTACGCGAAGAGAATCTTCGATACGGCGGAGGAGCTCGCAATGGGAAAAGAGGTGACCCAGGAAAAATATTTCTGGTGTCCCCAGCATATCATCGCTAACTGACATCATTTTTTACAGGCATGTGTGAGGCGGCACATGCCTGTACTGTTATATTTAAGCTGATTTCTGCCATGATATGACAAAAAATTGTGTTTTTTTTACAGGAATCAAAGAATTTTAATAATTTATCATAAAAAATAGTATGGAAAAATGCACAAAGACAGGCTATAATAAACTCATCGTTAAGGGAAAATGCCTAAACGGTCAAAACTATTTTTTGAATGGGAGGATTCAAAAACATGAGAATGACAAAGAAAGTAACAGCAATGGCACTGGCTTCCATGATGGCCCTGTCTTTAGCAGGATGCGGAAGCTCTTCCACAACAGCAACAACAGCAGCAGCTACCGAGGCAGCAACAACAGCAGCAGCTTCTGAGGCAGCATCCGAAGCAGCAACAACAGCAGCAGAGGCAGCAGGAACTACAGATGTAGCAGACAAGAAAGTCGGCATCAGCATCTACAAGTTCGATGATAACTTCATGACTCTTTACAGAACAGAGTTAGTTCGCTACTTAACAGAGGACCTTGGATTCAAGGCTGAGAACGTAGTCGTTCAGGATGGTAAGGGCGATCAGGCAGAGCAGACAAACCAGATCCAGAACTTCATCACACAGAAATATGACGTTCTGATCTTAAACCTTGTACAGGCTTCTTCCGCACCGGAGATCACAGATATGTGTAAAGAAGCTGGTATCCCGGTTGTTTACATCAACCGTGAGCCGGATGCAGCAGAAGAAGAGAGATGGGAATCTGAAGGTCTTAACGCTACATACGTAGGATGTGACGCAAGACAGTCCGGTACATACCAGGGCGAAGAGATCCTTGAGACTGCAAACAAGGGCGATATCAACGGCGATGGCAAAGTTTCCTACATCATGATCCAGGGCGACCCGGAGAACGTAGATGCTCAGTACAGAACAGAGTTCTCTGTTAAGGCTCTTACAGACGCAGGAATGGAAGTTGAGGAGCTCTTAAAACAGCGTGGTGACTGGGATCAGGCTAAGGCTCAGCAGATCGCACAGGACGCTTTAAACCAGTACGGCGACAAGATCGAGGTTATCTTCTGCAACAACGATGCTATGGCACTTGGTGCATTACAGGCAATCGAGGCAGCAGGACGTAAAGTTAACGAGGATATCTACCTTGTAGGCGTTGACGCTCTGACAGAGGCTGTTCAGAACGTAATCGACGGCAAGCAGACAGGTACTGTATTCAACAACCATTTCGCACAGGCTCAGGCTGCAAGCGATATCGCTGTTAAGTTCTTAAGCGGCGAGAAAGTTGATGCTGTCAACATGGTCAACTACGAAAAGGTTACAAAGGATAACGCTCAGGAAATCCTTGATATGTTAAAGTAATTGATACTGTAACAAATGAGAACCGGGTGTGTCTGGCACACCCGGTTCTCTGAACTTAAAACTTAAAAAATATGCCACCCGGAGATGCGGGGGAGTGTATCTGAAAGGAGTTTTGGGATGGCAGAACAGTACAGACTCGAAATGAGAGGAGTCAAAAAAACCTTCCCAGGTGTTAAGGCACTTGACGGAGTAAATTTACGGGTCCGCCCCGGAACGGTCCACGCACTGATGGGAGAAAACGGTGCCGGTAAATCGACACTGATGAAATGTCTTTTCGGAATTTACAAAATGGATGAAGGCGAAGTATATATTGACGGCGTAAAGACCGAAATCGCAAACCCGGACGACGCGCTTCGCAAAGGACTTGCCATGGTTCATCAGGAGCTTCAGCCGATTCCTGAGCGCTCCATCGCTGAGAATATGTATCTTGGACGTTATCCGATGAAAAACTACGGACCGGTCAAGGTCGTTGATCATGCGACGATGAACAAAGAAGCTGAGAAATGGCTTCGGGATGTCAAGATGGATTTTGACCCGAAAGCAAAGCTCGGCACATTATCAATCGGACAGATGCAGTCAGTAGAGATCGCAAAAGCGGTCAGCCAGAGTGCAAACCTTGTAATTCTGGATGAGCCGACGTCCTCCCTGACTGATAACGAGGTAGAAGCATTATTCCGGATCATCAGAGATCTGAAATCCAGAGGTGTTTCTATGATATATATCAGCCACAAGATGGCTGAGATCCGCCAGATCTCCGACGATATCACCATCATGCGAGACGGTACATACGTTGGAACCTGGGCGATCGATGATATCTCTGATGAAGAGATCGTAAAACAGATGGTTGGACGCGAGTTAAATAACGTTTATCCGCCGAAGGATGATTACCGGACGGATGAGACCGTCCTCAAGGTCAGCCACCTGACAAGTATCCTGCCGAACTCCTTTAAAGACTGCTCCTTTGAACTAAAGAGGGGCGAGATCTTAGGATTCGGCGGACTTGTCGGCGCACAGAGAACAGAGCTTATGGAAGCAATCTTCGGTATGCGCCACATTGAGAGCGGTACCGTCGAGATCCTTGGGAAAGAGGCACATATTAAACGACCGCAGGATGCGATCAACAGCTCTGTAGGAATGATCACAGAGGATCGTCGCGGAACCGGTATCTTCGGATGCTTGAGCATCGACGACAATACAGCGATCGCTTCCTATAAGCACTATACCCACATGGGTAAGATCAACAAGAAAGAAGTCGATGAAGTCGTAAAAGACAGCATCGCGAAATTAAAGATCAAAACACCGAGCGGAAAGACACTGATCCAGTCTCTCTCCGGTGGTAACCAGCAGAAGGTAATTATCGCAAGATGGCTTGCGAACAATCCTGATATCCTGATCATGGATGAGCCGACCCGAGGTATCGACGTCGGAGCCAAGTATGAGATCTACCAGATCATGATCGATCTCGTAAAACAGGGCAAATCCATCATTATGATCTCGTCGGAAATGCCGGAGTTGATCGGTATGTCCAACCGAATCATCGTAATGTGCAACGGTCACATTACCGGTGAGGTGGAAGGAGAAGACGCAACTCAGGAGAAGATCATGTCCTTCGCCACAAAATTCACTTTAAGCGGCAAGGAAAACAAGTAGATTACAGGGAGGTTCAGTCATGACAGCGAAAAAAGTAAGTGCAAAAGATTTCCTTATCAATAATGGAATCATCGTCGTTCTTTTATTACTTGCAGTATTTACTGCGATCAAACAGCCTACATTCTTCTCAAGAGGAAACCTGATCAACATCGCGTTGAACGTAGCTCCGCGATTCATCATCGCCTGCGGCGTATCCGGATGCTTGATTACAAAAGGTACAGACCTTTCCGCAGGACGTATGGTTGGTCTTTCTGCCTGCTTAGCAGGTACATTACTTCAGAAACCGGACTACAGCGGTAAGTTCTTCCAGAACCTTCCGGATTTCGGAAACGCATGGCCGTTATGGGTTCTCGCAGTTCTTCTGATCTGCGTGGTAATTTGCTGTATCTTTGGTTTCATCAATGGTATCGTGATTTCCTACTTACAGGTTCCGGCCTTCATCGGAACGCTTGGCATGCAGCTCATCGTTTACGGTGTCTGCCTTGTTTACACAAACGCGACTCCGATCGGTGGATATCACAGCGCGTACACAGCAGTAGCAAAAGGAAAACTCTTCGGTGCGATCCCGTTCCTGTTCCTGATCGCCCTTGCGGTTGGTCTTGTTATGTGGTTCATCTATAACATGACTCCTCATGGAAAATACATGTACGCCATCGGAGGCAACGAGCAGTCTGCAGAGGTTTCCGGTGTAAACACGAAGAAGACAAAGATCATCATCTACATGACAGCAGCAGCTCTTTACGCACTGGGCGGCTTCCTTGTAGGAGCAAAATCCGGTGGTTCCTCCGTTAACATGGGTCAGGGCTGGGAGCTTGAGGCTATCGCAGCCTGCACCATCGGCGGTGTATCTGTAAACGGTGGTATCG
>CABVBU010000046.1 GCA_902496665.1 uncultured Clostridium sp.
GCGCTTCAGGCGCTTACTGCGCAGGGGATTTTAAAGGCTGGCGAGACCTTCGAGGAGATCGACGCAAAGCGCGCCATCGTGATCCCGGGTCTCGTAAACACCCACTGCCACCTCGGAATGATCCCGTTCCGCGGTCTCGGGGACGACTGTAAGGACCGTCTGCGGGTGTTCCTGCTCCCGATGGAGAACCAGGCTATGGACGCGGAGATGGCAAAGCTTTCCACGAGATACGCCATCGGCGAGCTGCTGCTTTCCGGCGTGACGACAGTGCTTGATATGTACTATTTCGAGGAAGTCGTGGCGAAGGTCATGGACGAGATGGGGATCCGCGGAATCGCCGGTGAGACGGTGATGGAAAAGGATTCCTGCGACAGTAAGAACGCGGATGAGGCCATCAGACGGGGAATCGCCTTGATCGAGGCCTATAAGGACCACCCACGTATTTCCGGAGCGATCACGCCCCACGGAACGACGACCTGCAGTCCTGAGACCTTAAAACGGGCGTATGAGGAAGATGTGAAGGCGGGAACCGTATTTACGCTTCATGTGGCGGAGATGGACTATGAGATGACCCAGTTAAAAGAACAGTACGGCATGACACCGATCGAGTTCATGGAACATATCGGCGTCCTCGGACCGAATACGCTGGCGGCTCACAGCATCCGCACAACGGAACATGACGTGGAGATCCTCGCAAAGCACGGCGCGTCCGTGGCCCACTGCATAGCTTCCAACACGAAGGCTGCAAAAGGCGTGGCACCGGTGTCTCTGATGCACAAGCATGGCATGTCCGTCGGCTTCGGCACCGACGGTCCGGCGAGCGGAAACACGTTAGACCTGTTCATCCAGATGCGGATGTGTGAGAACTTCCACAAAAATGAGCTCCACGACCGCAGCGCATTCCCGGCAAAAGAGGTCGTTTCCATGGCGACGATCGAGGGAGCAAGAGCGTTAGGACTCGGTGATATCACCGGTTCCATCGAGCCTGGAAAACAGGCGGATCTCGTCCTTATAGAGACTGATTCCCCGAATATGTTCCCGGTATACGACCCGTATTCGGCGCTTGTGTACAGCGCGATTGCGTCGAATGTAAGGGATGTCTATGTTGCGGGTGAGTGTCTGGTGAAGGAGAAAAAGCTGGTACGTGAGGACTTTGCGAAGATCAGAAATGATCTGAGGGAGAAGATGGAGCGGACGGCGTTTAAGGATATGAAGAATTTGGTGTAATATAGAAAAACGGCTGATTTTATGGTGAATGTAAAAGCAGTCGTTTTTTTTATTACAATAAAAAGTCTGTTCCGGGTATTTTAAGAACAAACTTATTTAAGTAATATGTTATAAACAAGCTTTGATTGAACTTGATTAAGTAATATGTTATAAATAAGTTTGAGGTGACAGGAATGAAATATAATTTTCAAGAAGATTTGAAGTCGATCCGTGAGATATTAGGTCTCTCTCAGCAAGAATTTGCGGAGCAGATGGGAGTAGAACAGATAACAGTTTCAAGAAATGAATCGGGAAGAACAGATCCGTCCGCAAAGTTTTTAGAGAGCGTATATGCGTATGCATTTACGAAAAATATAAAGATAAACAAGTTGAAGGAGATGCTCTGGCGGGACGATCTGGCTCAAAATGAGAAGATACTTTTTCATGGAGCAACCAGCGAAATAACTGGAAAGATCGATATTCACAGAGGCAGGTGGAATAATGATTTTGGTCAGGGCTTTTACACGGGTGAAGGCTATGAACAGGCAATCTCGTTTGTTTCTGGTTTTGAGCACTCATCAGTATATTATATTCGGTTTAATGACTGTAATTTGAAATGCCAGAGATACAAAGTAGATCAGGAATGGATGATGACGATTGCATACTATAGAGGTGCATTGGGTGAATACAGGGATCATCCAACGGTAAAGGCGTTTATAGAGAAGGCGCAGGGGTGTGATTATATAATTGCTCCGATCGCAGACAATCGTATGTTTCAGATCATCAATTCATTTATTGACGGTGAACTCACGGATGAACAATGCAAACATTGCCTTGCGGCGACAAATCTTGGGATGCAGTATATTTTTACAAGCGAGAAAGCGGTGTCCCAGGCAGAGCTCATAGAGCGCTGTTATATTTCGGATAATGAAAGGAAATACTATAAGAACGTACGATTCGAAGAAGCAAGGCTGGGGGATAACAAAGTAAAGCTGGCAAGAAAGCAATATAGAGGGAAAGGCAGATACATTGATGAGATTTTGGTGTAAAGAGGCGAATGACAGTGAAAAAGATAGATAAAGATGGCTTACTTCTATGTGAACTTCAGGCAGCAGCATTTGAAAATTCAATCGATAAAATGGATTCAAGTTCGGAGATCTTTATCAGGCGGTTTATGAGAAGTAAGATTGCAAAAAGTCTGGATAATGAATCGGTTCTTGAAAGTAATATTCAGGCAAGTGATATTTTGCAGTTAGTGGATGAAGAGTACGGAGCTACAGATTATGGGTCTGTAAAATATACTCATAATGAGATGTACTGGATTGGGTATCTCTACAGGTATTTTGCATTTACTTATGAATTATCCTCTGCCCAGGTCTATAAAATTGTAAAACCGAAAGAATTAAGAGGATTGTTTTTGCCGTATCATACGCTGGATCCTGCCCAGGCGGTTGAGAGAATATTGGAAGCAAAGGGAATGATATTGGATGAGAATAGGGAATTAGAACGGCAATATGCAATATTTAAAAAGGTAAGGAGACAGACTACAAAAAGAGGGAGAGCACACTAACTGATATGTTAATGTGTCTCTTCCACATTACGCTTGTTTCGAACGGACTTTTTACTGTGACTGCAAGGCTGGCATGAAATTACACGTACAGATTATGCGACAGTTTTCTCCAGAAAACGATAGATAAAAGCACCGTAATGCAGTCAGTCAGAGCCTGACCGTAGATGACGCCGTTTAACCCGAAGAGACCGTTTAAGAGGTACAGCACCGGGATCAGGAGAATACCCTGACGGAGGACGGAGAGGATCGTTGCCGGGAGTGCTTTTCCGGCGGACTGCATGCAGTTCATGTTCGTGAAGAGGATGCCGATGAACGGGCCGGAGATCATGTAGGCGATGAGCATTTTTATGCCGTACCGGATGACTTCCTCATCGTTGATAAACATCTGGATGATCGGGCGGCGGAAGATGAAGTACAGGGCGGTTGCCAGAACGCCAACGATCAGACAGCATTTCTTTGTGTAGGATTCGACACCATGGAAGCGCTTTGTGTCACCGGAACCGAAATTGTAGCCTAAGAGGGGCTGTACGCCGTTTGCGAGGCCCATCTGCAGGAAGGTGATAAACATGTTGGCTTTAAATACGATGCCGATAGCGGCCACAGGGGCGTTCCCGTAGGTCACCAGGATCTGGTTTAAGATGATCGTGGACAGGCTCATCAGCACTGAGAAGATTGCTGTCGGGAATCCGCAGGAGCAGATCATGGAGGCGAGGTGGTTTTCAAGGCTGAAATATTTCGGCAGGATTGAAAAGTTCGGGCTCTTTTTCATGAAGTACCACAGGTAGTAGGCGCTTGCCAGGATGTTTCCGATCGTTGTCGCGATGGCGGCACCGGCGGCGTCCATATGGAGAACGCTGATCATGAACGGATCCAGAATGATATTCGCGACGGTTCCGATCATGCTGCCGATCATGGCCTCACGGCTGGAACCTTCGGAGCGGACAACGAAGCTCGCAGCGGCGGACCAGATAATGAACGGGGCTCCGTAGGAGATGTGGAAAACATAGCCTTTCGCGAGATCATAAGTCTCCGTGTTTGCACCGAAGATGTTGAGGATCGGCTGCATGAAGAGGACTAACAGGGCAGCAGACAGGATGCCGACGCCGAGGGAGGCGTAGGTGATAAAAGCGGAGACCTGTCTCATACGTTTTTTATTGTTCTCGCCCATGGCGATGGACGCAGCGGCGCTTCCGCCCATGCCGAACATGTTGGCAAAGGCCATAAATAAGATAAAGATCGGATTTGTCAGGCTGACAGCAGCGACCTGTAAGGGATCGCCGGTCTGACCGACGAAGAATGTGTCCGCCATGTTGTAGACGACGGTGACCAGGCTGCTGATGATGCTGGGGATCGCCATTTTGGCGACGGCCTGGGGGATGGGCATGGATTTCATTAATTCGTTGTCGTTCATGATGTTTAACCTCGTTCGCTGCATTCCAGGTTCTGCAGCATTTTTTCTGTTATTCGTATAAATTCCTTTAATTCTTCTTCTGAGATTCCACGCAGGAGCAGTTCTTCCGTCTCGTGGATTTCTTTGCTCAGCGCGTCCTTCACGGCAGCCGCCTTTTCGGTAAACGCGATCCGCTTATACCGCCCGTCCTGCTCGTCGGGGATCCGGACGATAAGTTCTCTGGCCTCCAGGGATTTTAGCATTTCCGTCACGGTCGGCGGACGGAGAGAAAATTCCCTTTCAATATCTTTCTGATAAACCGGATGTAGCGCCGATTCCACCAGAATAAAGTTTAAGATCTTCCCCTGTGCGCTTCCGATTCCGAGCTTTGTATGTACTTCCTGGGAACGGGAGCGGAGACGGCTGGAGAGATGGTTGATGATTTTTCCGATGTCCATGTAAGAAATCCTTTCCTATAATGGGATTTTAGCTTTAAGATCCCCTGGATCATGTAGCATAAGCAGTTCCTCTACGAGAAAAAGCAAATGTAAATATTACTTCGGAACCTAAATATAGGGCAGAATAGGAGGAATGTCAATGATAGTTCAGAAAGTGAAATATTAGATTTAAAAATAAAAAACCTGCCCGAAAAGGGCAGGCTTAGAAAAAGCATGAATTCAAAACTTTACATAGAATCTGTGATGGAAACTTTTTCCATCAAATCTTCCACACTACAGTTTAATACCCGAGAAAGCCGAAGAAGAGTTTCAGCCTGAGCCTTATTAATATTTTTCTGGCGCTGCTCGTATTGTTGAATCGTTCGTAATGGAATATTTGCCTCTTCGGCCAGTTCAGCCTGAGTGAATCCAGAAAGAGTACGTAATGCTTTTAAGTTCGTATCAGGGCTGGAATTATGATAAAGTTCATTCATTTTATCTACAAACTGACGGATATCCATTTCATGATAAGGTGTATACAAGAGACGAATATCAGTGATATGAACCGCGCGTTCGATTTCATCGAAATGCAGCCCCGTGTCCCATTGATAGTAGGCGATAGCCCAGCCCGTCCAGTATTCCGGGCTGCGGTCACAGGCGTAGGATGGACGAATATCAGGAATAGGCTGACCTGATTCCTGCAAAACCATGCGTGCAAGTTCCACGCCGGACATTCCGGACAGAACAGAGCAGTCACCCTGCTCAAAGCGCTGGGAGGCCCTGCTCATTAAAAACCACTGCCATACAGTTTCCAGAGAGTGTTTAAGATCGTTGACCATATAATCCAGCATTCGGGCAAGATTTTTTTGTGCAGAAGAGAGATAACTTTTATCGTAAGCGTGGATCATCAGGTTTCATCTCCTCGTCCAAAATAGTGGTGATATATAAATCCCCCCGTTGTCTGCGGTTTCGTTCGATATCAAAATATTGACGGCGTGCGGATTGATCACGAAAAGCCTTTCTCTTGTACCATTCTTTTGCGTCTGCAATTTCATAGCCAATAAATTCAAGACGATTAAAAGCTACCTCGCTTTTGAGTACAAACTGTTGTCCAAGTTTTCCTAAACGCATAGCGTTACAAAGCTGGCGGTAGGAGATTGCGCCATTAATAAAGTCAGATGCAAAAGAGAAGTAACTGTCATCAGCCCGGTAACCGACAATGATATCTGCGGCTTTATAATCTGTATGAAAGGTGTTAAGCAAATATTCTTTTGATTCAGCAGCAAGTGGTGTGGAAGTATCAAATTCCCGGTTTTCCAGCAGAATCGTAAGCCAGTGCAGCATGGTGTATTTAGATGCGTTTAGATCAAAAATTGAAAGACCATCACATGTAATTTTATATTGGTTGGCATAACCGTTGTGATCAATGCCAGCACCCCATTCTTTTGCCATATTTGGATTTTCAGTGCAGTAGAATCCTGTTCCATAGTCATTATATGTTTTACCATATCCGAATTCAGGGTGTTCGATAATATGATCAGAACCGTGATAGATCATTTTTTCCATGAGCTCAACCTCCTGATCTGATTATACTCCTACAGGAGTATAAAAAGCAACTTAAATTGCGCCACCTCTAATCCACCAGCTCATTCTGATGTCTCGACAAATGCTCATAGGGCAGGATCAGGCGTCCGCGGTAGAGGCCGCAGCCATCGTTTACGAGGTCATTATTGATGGCGGAGAACATGTTTACGTCGAGGTCGGCAAGATTTAAGGTTACGAGGAGGCGGCAGCGCTCATAGGCTTCGTCAAAGTAGACGCATTCGCCCACAGGGATCTCGTCGCGGCGGGCGCGTTCGCCCTCCTGGCGCTTCTCGTAGCTTAAGTGGTTGGCGACACCGATCTCCGCAATATCGTCCATGTGTTTTGTGCGGAGCTGGACTTCCATATAGCTGCGGGAGCTGTTGTCGTAGAAGGTGATGTGGAGTGACTGGTAGTCCTCGGAGGTATTTCCACAGACATAGTCGCGATAGTAAGGCTTCACGTCATCGCTTAATAACGGCGAGGTGCTTTTCCTCACGCCGTAGGCCGGTTCCGCGGTAAATCCCCGCTCTTCGAGAAAGCCCGGAAGTTCGTTGGCGATCTGGTAGAGGTATCGGAGATCAGCTTCTTCCTGAGATTCGTCAGGTTTCAGATAGCATTTCGGCAGGGAAGTCACGATCCGGTACGCGATCAGGTCACGAAAACAGCTGAGGCGCTGTTTGAGCTCAGAGATCGACGGGTAGGCTTTATTTTCCATATAGTAATCGTAGATATATTCGACGATGTAGCCGTTGAACTTTGCCTCCGCGCGGATCAGGGATTTGATGCGTCCTTTGAAGTTAAAGGCCAAAAGCGGATATTCCTTTGCCATATGGATATAGAATTCCCGGATCTTCTGGGACTGGGCAGTAAGGAAATCATTGTGTTCAAGAAGCTCCCGGATCTGGAGCAGAAAGTTTGCGTGCATCAGGTCGATCTCATTGCCGGTACACTTTGCCTCCTTCTTCAGGTCCTGGCTGTAGTTTTTCAAAATTTTGAACATGGTATCGCCGGAATAAAGATAGTCATTTAATGTAACCATGGATGTCACTCCTCTGTCGTAGATAATTACATTTTACCAGAATTACTGTCATTGGCAAGAAAAATCGCTTGCCTTAAAAGTTAGCCTATGCTAACATATCACAGACAACTGTGCGGCAGCTTATGTTTATAAACAGGAAGGAATTAAAAATGGAGATCAAACAGCTGGAATATTTTGCAGCGGCGGTGGAGTATGGGAGCCTGAACCGCGCGGCAGAGAAATTATATACAACACAGCCGAATGTGAGCCGCGTGTTAAACAGTCTGGAAAAAGAGCTGCATGTGACGCTTCTGGAGAGAAGCAACAAGGGGATCAAGATGACACCACAGGGGGAAGAGCTCTATGGTCATGCGATGAGCATCCTAAAACACTCCAATGTCATCCGCTCGATGTCGGAGCGGCCGAACGGGAGAAGATTTTCGGTGTCCGGTTACAGGAGCGGCCTGCTCACAAAACTGATGGTGCAGCTGTATCAGGGCTGTGGAGAGCAGATAAAATATGAATACCGGGAAGGAACTGTGGAGGAGATCACAGATAACGTGGCGGCAAGGATCTCGGAGATCGGGATTGTCTATTTCGCGGAGGCGCAGATGCCGTGTTTCCAGCATATCATGTGGCATAAAAAACTGGAATTTTATAAGCTGGCGCTCAGGGGAATCTGTGTTTATGTGGGGGAAAACCATCCCTTATATGAACGGGAAGCCATCCACTTTTCTGAGCTGAAAGGTATGAAATTTGTGACGGAGACAGAAGATTTCTTTGCCATGGAACATCATATCGAGCGAATCAGCGTCGGTGCGTTCATCTCAGAACAGCATATGAATGACAGGTTTTATACAAACAGTGATTACATGATCAATAACCTGCTCCTGCATTCTGATGTGTGCTGTCTGGGGATCGATATCGTTCCGTCCGGCTATCAGAAATACGGGATCAAAGCACTTAAAATTGAGGACTGTGAGCCGTTCCTGGCATTCGGATATGTAATGGCGGAGAATGCCTCGCTGTCTGCGGAGGCAGAGCAGTATCTGGGGAAACTGAAGACATATTTACAGTGATGATGTCAGTCAGTAACGGTTCAGCAGATCCGTATATTTGAAGCCCCAAAATCCGTTGGAGGAACCGATCAGAAATGGATATCCGCAGGGAATTGTAAAGGGACGGAAAGATTTATATGAAAAGCGTATAGCAGATGGTACTTATATGAGTAATATCATATGAGAAATTACCGGTGCTATACGCTTTTGTTATAACTAATCCCCCATGAAATGGCATTGGTAAGTTTGGACTAACCATGGTATAGTAATTCCTGCGAAAAACAGACACAAGCGGGGATTGCAAAAATGCAAAGATCCCCCACACATACTCAAGAGGAGGACAACATGAAAAAAAGAGTACTTAGCCTGTGCCTGGCAGGTCTTATGGCGGCATCCCTGGCCGGATGCGGCGGAGCAGGAAACGCAGTAGAGACAACGGCAGCAGCAGCAGCAGAGAACAGTGCCGCAGCATCGGAAGCCGGTACTTCTGAAGGAAAAGAAGAACTTGTATTTGTAAACTATCGCGATATCCGCGATTTAAATCCACATCTCTACGCAGGAGAAATGTATGCCCAGGAGATGCTTTATGAGACACTTGTAAATATTACAGCGGATGGATATGAGGGATGCCTGGCAGAATCCTGGGACATCAGTGATGACGGAAAGACCTATACATTCCACATCCGTGACGGTGTGAAATTCTCTGACGGGGAAGTTTGCGACGCAAACGCGATCAAGGCAAACTTTGACGCAATCATCGAGAATAAGGACCGCCATACCTGGCTGGAGATGATGAATCTTCTCGTGGGCGTATCGGCACCGGATGACAAGACCTTCGTGATCGAACTTTCCGAGCCGTACTATCCGCTTTTAACAGAGCTTGGTGTTACGAGACCGTTTGCTATGATCTCTCCGAAAGCGATGAAGGATGGAAGCACAAAGGACGGAGTCAACGCGTATATCGGAACAGGTCCGTATGTGCTGACCGACTTTGTGACGGACGAATATGCCGTTTTTGAGGCAAATGAAAATTACTGGGGTGAGCAGCCGAAGATCAAAAAGATCACAGTTAAGGTGATCCCGGATAATCAGACAAGAATTCTTGCGCTGGAGAAGGGCGAGATCGACATGATTTTCGGTAAAAACATGATCGACGCGGACGCCATCAACCAGTACACAGGAAACGATAAATTTACAGTATCCCTTTCTGACCCGACATCCACCCGTCAGATCGTATTAAACACGACGAGAGATGTCCTTGCGGATAAGGAAGTGCGTCAGGCACTCCAGCACGCGACCAACAAGCAGGCAATTTCCGACGGCATCTTCTATGGACTTGAGCAGCCGGCAGACACTCTGTTTGCGAAAACAGTTCCATACTGTGATATCGACCTTGAGCCGTACGCATACGATGTGGAGCTTGCCCAGAGTATGTTAGACGAAGCCGGATGGGTCGTTGGAGCGGACAAGATCCGTGAAAAAGACGGTCAGAAGTTGAACATCGATCTTCTTTACAACAGTGACAGCGTAACAGAGAAAGCAATCGCTGAGTATCTGCAGAGTGAGTACCAGAAGATCGGAATTTCCTTAAATATCCACGGAGAGGAAGAACAGTCCTATCGCGACAATATGAAAGCCGGTAACTTCGACATGGTATTCAATATCTGCTGGGGTATGCCGTATGATCCGCAGTCTTCCCTGGCAGCGATGCGCGCGCCGGTTTACGGTGACTATGCAGCGCAGCTCGGACTTGAAGATAAGGCGGATATCGACCAGGCGATCACGGATATCCTTGTATCCACCGATGAGACAAAACGCCAGGAACTCTACACATTCGTCCTGACAAGACTCCATGAGGACGCGGTATACATTCCGCTCACATATGAGTGCAACAAGGCGATCTACCGTTCGGATCTTCAGGGCTTCCATTTCACACAGACCCAGTACGAAGTTCCGTTCGCGGATTTCTATTTTGAGTAAAAATTCAAGTCGAACGTCCGATCTGACAGGCCGTCCATCCGGGCGGCTTGTTGTGCATATACCTGGAGTTTTTTTGATGTTCGAAAAAGGAAAGGAGAATTTCATGAAACAGTACGTCATTAAGCGAGTCCTTTCAGCAATCCCGCTTTTGATCGTAATTTCATTGGTATGCTTTGTATTTATCAACCTGATCCCGTCGGATCCGGCGGAGGTAGCGCTGCGTGTCCGCCAGGTGCCCATCATAACAGAAGAGGCCATCGCGGAAGTCCGTGCGGAATTAGGACTTGATAAGCCATATCTTGTGAGGTATTTTTCCTGGCTTGCGGATTGTCTGCGGGGAGATTTTGGGATCAGCTATGTAAATCCGAAAAGAACTGTGGCGGGTGAACTGGCAAGATGTATGCCGGCGACACTCCAGCTGGCGGGCGTTTCCTTCGTGATGGTGATCCTTTTAAGTCTGCCGATCGGTTTTCTCTGCGCCGTCTATAAAGACGGATGGTTCGATAAGATCATGAGAGCTATCGTCTTTATGACAACGGCGATGCCGGCATACTGGGTGGGACTTCTTCTCATGTGGCTTGTATCCATCAAGCTGGATCTTCTTCCGACAAGTGGAAACGGGACATGGAAACACCTGATCCTTCCTGCTTTTACGGTGTCACTCAGCTATATTTCTACCTATATCCGTCTGATCCGCAACAACATGCTGGAAAATATGAAGCAGGATTATGTCCTTTACGCGAATGTCAGGGGACTGCCCCAGAAGCTGATCCTTGTAAAACATATCCTGAAAAACTCCATGCACACCTGTATCGTTGCAGTCGGAATGAGCATTCCGCAGCTGATCTCAGGAACGATTGTGGTGGAAAATGTGTTTGCGTGGCCTGGACTCGGGACGCTCTGCATCAGTTCTATTTTTAACCGGGATTATCCGGTGATCCAGACATACGTGCTTCTGATCGGAGTGCTGTTTGTAGTTTTCAACCTGTTGTTCGATATTTTACAGACGGTATCAGACCCGCGTATGAGAAGGGAGGAACATTAATGCGTCAGCGTTTTTTACATAACAGGACTGCAATGTTCACCGTGGCGATCGTTCTCCTCACAGCGGTCGTGGGGATCTTCGCCCCGTTTATTGCGCCGAACGATCCGTATGAAACGGACATCTTAAACAAATTTGCCGGATTTTCGGCTGAATATCCGCTTGGAACGGACAATCTTGGTCGCTGCATTCTTTCGAGAATGATCTATGGGATCCGCCCGACACTGGGGCTGGCAGTCCTGACGATGCTTGGAACCATCGGTCTTGGGGCTCTTATGGGACTTTTGGCGGGATATTTCCGCGGAATCCCGGAGGAGATCATCATGCGGACGGTCGATGTCATGCTTTCCTTTCCGAGCCAGATCATGGTGTTTGCGGTGGTGGCTCTTCTCGGCATCAATGTCCAGAACGTGATCCTGGCGAATGTGTTCATTAAATGGGCCTGGTATGCACGAATGATCCGGACGGGAGTCATGCAGCACAGAGACCGCAATTTCGTCCAGTTTTCCAGATGTGTGGGAACTCCGGAGAGATTCATCCTGTTCCGCCATCTGGTGCCGTCCATCGCGGCGGACCTCGCGGTTCTCGCGTCACTCGATGTGGGCTGGGCGATCATCAATATCTCCACGCTTTCATTCCTGGGACTCGGCGTTCAGGCACCGACGCCGGAGTGGGGAGCGATGTTAAATGAGGCAAAAAATGTCCTCACCAGCAATCCCACCCAGATGATCGTGCCGGGTGTCGCGATCGTGATCCTGGTGTCTGCCTTCAATCTGATGGGAGACGCACTGAGAGATGTTCTTGATCCGAAGGAGGTAAATGTATGAGCACAGTGATACGGGCAGAAGACTTGTGCGTAACATTAAAAATTCCGCGCAGACCGGAAAAAGAGCTTGTCCGCCATGTAAACTTTGAGGTTCATAGAGGGGAATGCCTTGGAATCCTGGGAGAATCGGGAAGCGGAAAAAGCATGAGCATCAAAGCGATGCTGGGACTTCTCGATAAGAATTTCTCTGTCTCCGGTCATGCCTGGTTAGGGGAAAAGGATCTCTTAAAGGAAAGTGGGGAGTCCATGAGAAAGATCCGCGGAAGCGAGATCGCTGTGGTCTTACAGAACCCGATGACGTGTTTTGACCCACTCTACCGGATCGGAAGCCAGATCGGGGAGACATTTGCGACACACACGGACTGGAGCGCAAACGAGATTCGTGAGAAGTCACTGGAGACACTGGAGCGCATGCGGATCCGCAATCCTGAGGAGGCTCTTCAGAAATACCCGCATCAGCTCTCCGGCGGCATGCTGCAGAGGATCATGATCGGGATCGCGATGGCATTAAAACAGGCACTTCTGATCGCGGATGAACCGACAACTGCCATCGATTCGATCACCCAGTATGAGATTTTGGAGGAATTTGTCCGGATCAAGAAAGAACATGATACGGCAATGATCTTTATCACCCACGATCTCGGTGCGATCTCCAAGATTGCGGACGACCTTGTGGTCATGAACAGCGGAATGATCGCGGACCGGGGAAGTTTTTCCCATATCCTGAATCATGCGTCGGATCCGTATACGAGACTTCTTGTGGAAAAACGGTCGGCGGTCATGAAAAAATACAGGGAAAGCATTGGACATGAGAAAGGAGGTGCGGCATGATCCGGATGAAAGATATCTGCGTCAGCTTTCGCAGTGAGCGGCAGGAAAAGATCTTCGGTGTCAGCAGGACACAGGTACTGTTTGATGTGTCGTTATCCATCAAACGGGGAAGCTGCCTTGGAATCTTAGGTGAATCTGGAAGCGGAAAATCGACGCTTGGACGGGTGATCTGCGGTCTGTTAAAGCCGGACAGCGGGGAATACCTGCTGGAAGGGAAAAATGTATATGCGTCACGAGATGGAAAGAAGAAGCTTCAGAACATGCTCAGCGTCGTATTCCAGGACTATACGACATCTGCGAACCCGCGGTTCAGGATCCGGGATATTCTGGCTGAAGGAATTCGGGTGAAGGAACGGAAGAACGGAAAAAAAACGGACCGGAGCGCGGAATACTGCAGACTTCTGGAGATAGTCGGTCTGGATGAGACGTTTCTCGACCGTTTTCCGCATGAGCTTTCGGGTGGACAGCTTCAGCGTGTCTGCATCGCCCGTGCCGTGGCGTGTGAGCCGGAGTTCATCCTGTTTGATGAGGCGATCTCATCCCTCGACGCACACACACAGGTGCAGGTGATGGATCTCTTAAAGGAGCTGAAGGAGAAGCTGGGGCTGACGTATGTGTTTATCACCCACGACCTTACATCAGTCACATACCTTTGCGACGAAGTCATGTTCTTATATAAAGGACGGATCACGGAACATATCCCGGTTTCTCGGATCGCGCAGACCACGGATATGTATGCGAGAAAACTGCTGGATTCCATTATTGAGTTTGATGAAGAGTATGATGATGAAATGGACGTAAAAGGAAGTAAAGAAAGTGCATAGTAGCGGTGAGGGCATTGAACAGTTACAGTGCGCAGCAGAAAATATGCTCAGGAGGTGGCAGAAATATGCTGGAGATCGGAACGATCTGTGCAGAAGCAGGAGAAAAGAAGACAGGGTGGCTGGAAATAGAAGGCGGCGGACAGAAACTTCCGCTTACACTTATCTGCGGGGCGAAGGAAGGACCTACGCTCCTGATATCAGCGGGAATCCATGGCGCGGAATATATTGGCGTGCAGGTGCTCTCCGAGCTTTCCAGGGAACTTGATCCGAAGGAGATCTCAGGTAATGTGATCTGCCTTCATGTGGCGAATCCGTCTGCGTTCCGGGATTATGTCCGCTTTTTCGTGCCGGAGGACGGGAAGAACCTGAACCGGGTATTTCCGGGAAAAAAGGACGGAACATGGTCGGAGAGGATCGCATGGACGATCACGGAAGAGCTGCAGGCGAAAGCTGATTTTTATATCGATCTTCATGCGGGTGATACCAGTGAAGAAGTCATGCCGTTTGTCTACTATAATGTGGCGGCGGGAGAAAAGATCGCCGGAATCTCTGAAAACATGGCGATGGCGGCAGATATGAAGGTGCGTGCCAGCTCCACAGCGACCACCGGCGCCTACAGCAGCGCATGCCAGAGAGGTCTCCCTGCGATCCTTATGGAACGCGGAGGCGGCGGAAGATTTACGGACAGTGAAGTTCAGGCATATAAGCGGGATGTGAAGAATATTATGATCCGTGTGGGACTTCTTTCCGGTGAGGAGGTTCATACGGTACAGCAGAAGAATGTGACTAGAGCGGAGTATCTGGAGGCAGAGACAGATGGATTGTGGTATCCGGTATTTTCCGCAGGAGATGTGTTCGCGGGCGGCGAGATCCTTGGAACGGTGAGAGATATCTGGGGAAATCTTTTGCGGGAGTACCGGGCAGAGTATCCGGGAATTGTTCTGTACCAGACTGTGGGTCTTGGCGTGAAAGCAGGGGATCCGCTGATCGCTTATGGGGAATATGTGGATAGATAAATGATAGATGTGAAATGAAAATGTCAATAAAAAGCCATTTTATGGGAAAGTCCTGAAATTCAGGAGATATCCATAAAATGGCTTTTTGTGCTGCTATGCATACGAAAGAAGCTGCCGGCGGCAGAGGTTTCGCAGGTGCGCATTGGGACAAACAGGATAGTCAAGCGGATATTCGCAATCCGCTTCGCTACTTGCTCATAACCGAA
>CABVBU010000047.1 GCA_902496665.1 uncultured Clostridium sp.
CTATTCAGTACCTTCATAGTTACGTGCAAAAATCCATTCCAGATCAGCTTCGCTGATGGGATTTTTGCCTTCCAGCCTATGTTTCCTTACGGTCAGCGCAGCAAGTGCGCAGACCTACTGAACAGTTACCAGATAATTTATAAGTGAAGGTACTGAATAGTTACAGATAATTTATAAGTATGGAGGCATAAAATCATGCAGACAAAACTGACGAGAGAGGACGCCATCGCGCTCCTCAGAAAATACAACAAAGAGCCATTCCATATTCTCCATGGCCTGACTGTCGGGGGCGTTTTAAAATGGTACGCGAATGAGCTCGGATACGGAGATGAGGCCGGATTCTGGGAGATCTGCGGAATCCTTCATGATATCGATTTCGAGGAGTATCCGGAGGAGCACTGCCTGATCGCGCCGCGTCTTTTAAAAGAGGGTGGAGCCGAGGATGAGGTGATCCATGCGGTCTGCAGCCACGGATACGGAATCCACGAGTGGATCGACGCGAAGCCGGAGCATGAGATGGAAAAAGTCCTTTTCGCGGCAGATGAGCTGACCGGTCTGATCTGGGCGGCAGCGAAGATGCGCCCATCAAAGAGTACGAAAGACATGGAAGTGTCCAGCTTAAAGAAAAAATTTAAAGATAAGAAATTTGCTGCGGGATGTTCCAGGGACGTCATCACAAAAGGTGCCGGGAATCTCGGCTGGGAACTGCCGAAGTTAATGGAAATGACGATCCTCGCCATGAGATCCTGTGAGGATTCTGTTGCGGAAGAGATGAAGAAGATGGGACTGGCGGAGTAAGAGCGTATTGCTGACCAGTATAATAAAAACCTGAGGAGCCGTGCTGAGACTTCTCAGGTTTTTCTATATTAGGTAACTATCCAGTACCTTCCAGCTTATGTTTTCTTACGGTCAGCGCAGCAAGTGCGCAGACCTACTGAACAGTTATTATTTTAGACTAATTGTTCAGCAGGTCTGCACGCTGACTGCATTGTCTATTTTGTGCTCTTAATCTGTGCCGTCATCTTATTGGGCAGGCAGACGATGATCTCGCCGTCCAGATGGATCTTTCCCTGATGAACACAGATCTTGTCGGGGCATGTGGCCTCGGAGACCCACGCCTCCCCATCTTTGATGATCAGATGGTTTGTACCGCCGGACACGCTGTCTATCGTGAGTTCCTGATCTTTTGCGAGATCGAGGGTTTCGACTACTTTTCCATCGACGGAAACTTCGACGATCTCCGCGGGGCTTTTATGCATCAGTTTTGTCCCGAGAAAAAGAAGAACGGCTGCCGCAAGTATTGCGGCGATCAGGATCATATCCTGTTTTTTAAAAAGTTTCTGTTTCGTATCTTTGCTTTCTGTCATAAAAAATCCCTGAAAATAGTGTAATGGTAATTGTTTTGTGTTTTGCATCAGTGCCGGTCAAAAAATCCGGGAGACTGTCTGATCTAAATATTACTGTTTGATAATAAAGTCTTCCATTCCGCCCGAATAGTAAACATTGTAATCCTCATCGATAAAGCATGCGTAGATTCCATCCAGGGAATTCGCAAGCTCCAGTCCTTTTTCCAGGCCAAGGGAAAAGCAGGTGGTGGAGAGACCATCCCCGTCCACGGACTCCTCGGAGAGGATCGTCACGGAGATCAGTCCGTTATCGTAAGGATACCCGGTTGCCGGGTTTAAAATGTGATGGTAATTCTTTCCGTTGATCTCAAAATGCCGCTCGTAGACACCGGATGTCACGACGGAGAGATCATTGATCCCAAGCACCTCAAATGTCTCATCCCTGTCCGCAAAAGGTTTCTGCAGTCCGATGTTGAATTTGCTTCCGTCCGGCTTTTCGCCCACGCAGAGGACGTTTCCGCCGAGATTGATAATGGCGCTCTTCACACCGGCATCCAGGAGCTGTTCCTTGATCCGGTCGGCGATATAGCCCTTCGCGATAGAACCCAGGTCGATGGTGGTATCCGGGGAGAGGAATGTCAGCGTATTTCCGGAGAGGACGAGGTTGTGGTAATCCACCTTCGGAATATCTGCTTCGATGTCTGCTTCATCCGGGATCACGGCCTCGCCGCTTGTGAAATTCCAGAGAGAACTCAACGGCTCGATTGTAATGTCAAAGGCACCGTCAGATTTCTCGCAGTACTCCAGACCTTTTGCCAGAAGCGCTGCCATGTCGTCGGAGACCGTGACAGTGTCGGAGGTCCGATGATTGATCTTGTAGAGCTCGCTGGTCTCTAAGGTCTTGCTGAAAATATTCTCATACTCTTTACAAAGTGCCATCGAATCGTCTAAGATAGAGGAGTCGTCGGAATCGTAGAGCGTGATGGTGACGAAGGTGTTGAGCAGAAAATCGGAACGGCTGAGAGGAGTCTCCTGTGTGAGAAGTCCCGGTCCGCTGCTTGTTCCGCACCCGCTCAATGTCATGCCGGAAACAAAGAGGAGACCGGCGGCACAGAGGCCAAATATTGTTTTTTTATTCATGTGTTAGATACTTCCTGTACAATAAATATTAAAAGCTCATTCGACAGCAGAAATTTTGTATATTAATACGAAAACACAGACCGCAGCAGGCACTCGTGCCTGTCGTACAAAATATCAGAGGCTGCACTGCCGGATATCCGATTTATTCTAACAAATGAACTTTTGAAAGTCAAGAAAGAGGAGAACAGATCCGATGAATCGAGAAAAAAAGGCAATAACTGTGGCATTGTATGGGCTTCTGATCGCCCTTGCCATGGTGCTGAGTTTTGTTGAGACACTGATTCCCATCCCGATCCCAGTCCCAGGTGTAAAGCTCGGACTGGCGAACCTTGTAACGGTGGTGGGGCTCTATCTAATTGGAATCCCCGGAACCATCGCCGTGACCCTGATCCGCATCATTCTTGTGGGACTGTCATTTGGAAATCCCTACAGCATGATCTACGGGCTGTCCGGAAGCTTTTTAAGCTTGTTTGTGATGGCGGTATTGAAGAAGACCGGAAAGCTCTCCCAGGTCAGCATCAGCGTTCTTGGCGGTATTGCCCATAATATCGGCCAGATCACCTTTGCGGCAGTTATCGTCCAGACACCAGGGGTATTTTATTATCTGCCATTTCTTCTGGCAGCCGGATGCATCGCGGGAACACTGATCGGAATCGTGGGCGGAATCATTACGGAGCGGCTTCAGCGTGCGATGCGGGGGATAAAAAAATAAAATAGCGATTGTATTAGGGTGGTAAATTTATTATAATAAAATGTAACAGGTTGCAGGTGCGGCAATTTGTTCTGCAAAAAACGCGCTGCAAGTTTACTTGTATAAGTGTTTTTGCAGAGCAGATTGATATAGGGCGGCCGCCCTATGCTTCTTGTTTTTGTGCAGCGAAAACAAGAAGATACGCACGTTATACTTAAATCTGTCAATATACCGTAAAAAACGGAGGAATTCGATCATGATTGAAATGTCAATAAAGAAACTGGTTCAGTACGGCAGAACGACCGGACTTATCGAAGCCGAAGATGAGATCTACGCAAGAAACCAGATCCTGGAAGTACTGAAAATGTCCGAATACGAGGAGCCGGGCGAGATTACAGACGAGATCAGCCTGGAAGATACCTTAAACGCGCTCACCGACTACGCTGCAGAGCAGGGGATCCTTGAAAACAACAGCGTTGTATACCGGGATCTTTTTGACACGAGACTCATGAACTGCCTGATGCCGCGCCCAAGCGAGGTCGTAAAGAAATTCCACGGGGAGTATGAAAAGTCCCCGGAGGACGCAACGGCTTATTTCTACAAACTGAGCCAGGACTCCGACTACATCCGCCGCTACCGTGTCTGCAAGGACTTAAAGTGGATCACAAAGACGGAGTACGGCGACCTGGACATCACGGTAAACCTCTCAAAGCCTGAGAAAGACCCGAAAGCTATCGCCGCTGCAAAGACCATGAAGCAGAGCGGATATCCGAAATGTCTGCTCTGTATGGAAAACGTGGGCTACGCGGGCAGAATCAACCATCCGGCGAGAAACAACCACCGGATCATTCCGCTGACCTTAAACGGCGAGTCCTGGGGCTTCCAGTATTCCCCGTACGTCTACTATAATGAGCACTGCATCGTCTTCAACGGAAAACACATCCCGATGAAGATCGACCGGAACACGTTCAAAAAGTTATTTGATTTTGTGACCATGTTCCCGCATTATTTCCTGGGATCCAACGCGGATCTCCCGATCGTCGGCGGTTCCATCCTGACCCACGACCATTTCCAGGGCGGAAGATATACCTTCGCGATGGCGAAAGCGCCGGTGGAGAAGAGTTTTACAGTGAATGGTTATGAGGATGTAGAAGCAGGAATCGTAAAATGGCCAATGTCCGTGATCAGGATCCGCAGTGAGAAGAAAGAACGCCTTGTGGATCTTGCGGATAAGATCTTAACTGCATGGCGCGGATATACAGACGCGGACGCGGATATCTACGCGGAGACAGACGGGGAGCCGCATAACACGATCACCCCGATCGCGAGATTCCGCGGCGGAAAGTTTGAGCTGGATCTGGTACTGAGAAATAACCGCACCACGGAGGAACGCCCGTTAGGTCTGTTCCATCCGAACCCGAAGCTCCACCACATCAAGAAAGAGAACATCGGACTCATCGAAGTCATGGGCCTGGCAGTTCTTCCGTCGAGATTGAAGGATGAGCTTGCCCTGCTTGCCGACTATATCGTGGAAGGAAAGGACATCCGCAGCGAGGAATCCATCGCAAAACATGCAGACTGGGTAGAAGAGTTCCTTCCGAAATATGAGAAGATCACAAAGGATAATGTGATGGAGATCTTACAGGATGAGGTCGGCCATGTGTTCGCGAATGTCCTTGAGGATGCGGGCGTTTATAAGCGCACAGAGGCAGGGCGTGAGGCATTTGGAAGATTTATCGAGACATTAAACAGGTAACAAAATTGTTGCCGGAACCGTTACATTTTCCTTAAAATTTTCATAAATGTAGGGACTTCGTCTCGCCAAGCGCGGGAAAGTGTGTTATATTGGTATTTGCTTTCCAGCCTATACTTTTTTACGGTCAGCGCAGCAAGTGTGCAGATCTATTGTGCAGCTGCTAGGCTTTAAATGATGGAAAAAGGAGACTGCCATGTTAAATGAGGAGAAGATCCGGCTGATGACGGGTATCGCCATGTTTGAAAAGAAAATGATGAAGGAATCCATCCCGGCAAACCGGTATTTCAAGAGCGACTACGTTGGAAGCCATCTGATCCGGTCTTTTATCGCATACTCGCTGACCGTGTGCCTGTGCCTGGCGCTGTGGGTCCTATACCGGTTCGATGATCTGATCAACGCCATGGCGGTGGATGACCTGATCTCTCTCGGGGTGCGCCTTGTATTCTACTATGCTGCGGGACTTCTCGCATATCTTGTTGTGACCTGGAAGATCTATTCGAGACGTTATGACGAAGCAGCCGGAAGACTGAAGATCTATCAGGCAAAGCTGCGGCGCCTTGATAAAAAATATGACCAGCAGCCTGCAAAGGAAAACGGGGAGGAAAAGAGTAAGTGATCGGACTTTTAGTATTCAAGGAAAAACTGAAACAATTTTATGGAAAGTATAATATTTACATCGTACCGGTCGTAAAATTCCTGGTGGGATTCCTTACGTTCTGGCTGATCAACGCGAATGTAGGTTTTATGTCGAAGCTTAAGAATCCGCTGATCCCGGTGGTGATGGGACTGATCGCCTCTTTTATTCCATATGGGGTGACGGCGTTCCTGGCTGGTATCTTTATTCTGATCCATGTTGCCCAGGTATCTTTGGAGATCGCCCTGATCATCTTTGTGTTCATGCTCGCTGTGACGGTCCTTTACTACGGCTTCCGCCCGGGTGACGGGTATCTGCTTCTTCTGACCCCGTTACTGTTCTTCTTGCGGATTCCATATGTGGTTCCGCTTATCGTAGGACTTTCCGGTAGTCTTGTGTCCATAGTCCCGGTGTGCTGCGGTGTCTGCATCTACTATATTTTGATATATTTAAAGCAGAATGCGGGAACACTGACAGGAAGCTCCATGGTGGAGATGGCAGACCGGTTTATCCAGATCGTAAAGAATGTATTTGGAAACGAGCTGATGTGGGTCATGGTGGCTGCCTTTGCCGCTGCGATCCTCGTGGTATTTATTCTTAAGAATCTTTCTGTGGATTACTCCTGGTCCATCGCGATCGTTGCCGGAGTGATCACACAGCTTGCAGTGATCTTTATCGGTGATTTCAATTTCAACCTTCCGGTATCCGCAGGTTCCATGATCTTCGGAATCGTCGCATCGGTGGTGATCGCCCTGATCTACCAGTTCTTTGTGTTCGCGGTGGATTACACGAGAACAGAGTATCTGCAGTATGAAGACGATGACTACTATTACTATGTGAAAGCTGTCCCGAAGCTCACGGTGTCTGCACCGGATGTGAAGGTACAGCGGATTTATTCGAGAAAAAATGTGAGACATGAGAAGAACGAAACTCGTGAATAATTGTACGGAGGTAACAAAATGACAGAATTTCTTGGGAATATGTATTCCTGGTTTACATTTATTCCGAAGATCACATTGTCGAATCTTTTTGAAATTCTGATCCTCACAGTTCTGATCTATGAAGTCCTTTTATGGGTGAAGTCGACGAGAGCGGGAGTGCTTCTCCGCGGCGGTATGATCATTGTTGGTTTTTACCTGCTGGCGGCGATGCTCCATTTAAATACGATCACCTGGATCATCAACCATATGGGCCAGCTCGTATTGACAGCCCTCATCATTATCTTCCAGCCGGAGCTTCGAAAAGCGCTGGAGCAGCTCGGAAGCAAAAATATCATCACAGACCTTTTTATTTCTGAGAATTCCAGACAGCAGGAAGGATATACAGAGAAGACCGTAAATGAGATTACCCGTGCGGCCTTTGAAATGGGAAAAGTAAAGACAGGAGCCCTGATCGTCATCGAGCGCGACACTCCGCTTCCGGAGATCGAGCGCACGGGAATCCCAGTGGATGGAATCGTCACGAGCCAGCTTCTGATCAATATTTTTGAACACAATACGCCTCTTCACGACGGCGCGATCATTATCCGTGGAAACCGCGTGACCTCTGCGACCTGTTATCTGCCGCTTTCTGATAACCTGAGCATCAGCAAAGACCTGGGAACAAGACACCGTGCGGCTCTCGGAATCAGTGAGAGCACGGACAGCCTGACCGTTGTAGTCTCCGAGGAGACTGGACGGGTATCCCTGGCGGAGGGCGGAAGTCTCAGAAGGATCAACAGTCCGGAAGAGTTAAAGCTTGCGATCGCTGCAAAGCCGGAGGAGGAGACGGTATCCGGCCCGTTCAAACTCTTGAAGGGATGGCATAAAAATGAAAGAAAAGCAGAATAGACGATGGGGACTTTTGCTGATTTCCTTCCTGTGTGCCTTTTTAGTCTGGCTGGGGGTCGTCAATGTGGCGGATCCGGTCATGACGGATACTGTGGAGGTGCCGGTAGAGATCATCAACAGCGACGTCCTCACGAAGAACAACCTGACATATGCGGTTGTCGGAAAATCGACGACCACAGTTCAGTATGAGGTAAAGACGACAAATGCGTATCGGATCCGTTCCTCAGATTTCCGGGCGTACGCGGATATGACAGACATGTGGTCCGTGACAGGCGCGATCCCGATCAAGGTCGAGGTCCTAAACCACTCCGAATACCTGGTCTCAATGCCGGTGAGCCGGACGGGAACGATCAAGATCGAGACGGAGCCGCTTCAGAGGAAGACATTTACCATCGGCGTCACGACGACGGGAATGCTTGAGGACGGCTACCAGACTGGCAAGGTGACACTGTCACCAGAGACACTTACGGTCGAAGGTCCGGAATCCCTGATCGGACAGATCAGCAGCGTCGGAATCGAGATCAACTTAGACGGAAAGAACGCGGATTGGAGCGATTCGGAGGAACCGAAGTTCTATGACGCGAACAAAAACAGCATTACGATCAGCGATCGTCTGATCAGCAACTGCAAGAGTGTCGATTACACCATGGAGATCCTGAAGGTGAAGAATCTGAGCCTGGATTTCGATGTCACTGGTGAGGTGGCGAGCGGCTATCGCTACACAGGTGTGGAGTGCGGACTTAAGAGTGTCCCGGTGGTCGGATTAAAGAGCGCTCTGGCATCCTTAAATACGATCACGATCCCGAAGGAAGAGCTTGATGTTTCCGGCGCGAGGGCAAATATCGTGAAGACCATCGATCTGAATGATTATCTGCCGGAGGGAGTTTCCCTGGCTGGCATGGACAGTTCCGAGATCACGGTGACACTTACGGTGGAGCAGTTGAAGGAACGGGAATATACGGTCCGCATCAGCTCTGACAGTTATGTTGGGGCGAACAGTTCCTATAGCTATCGGGCAGACCCGGGAACGATCACAGTCCGGATCCGTGCGCTTCAGGAAGAACTTGACAGCCTGCAGCTTACGGCTGAGGACCTGAGTCTGAATGTCTCTGGAATGGGAGAGGGAAGTCACCAGGTTCAGCCGACGCTTAACAGGGAGCTTGATTCTGCCTATGATCTGCTGGGAATTTCCAGCTGTACGGTAACTGTCGCAAAGGAACAGGAGTCTGCTGCGGAGACAGAGCCTGAGACAACTGAGAAAGAGACAACAAAAACGTCGGAAACTGCCGCTGAGAGCAGCAGGGAGGCGGAGACAGAGGAGGAGATCACTGCGTCTGCGACAAGACATGCGGTGATCGTCCCGCCGGAGACGACGGAAGCCCGTCAGGCGACAGGTCTTCAGACCATATTTCGAAATTAGGAGTTAAAAATACTTATGGTAAAGCAAAAAGTTACGATTGGAAACCCAACCGGTCTTCATCTGAGGCCGGCAGGGCTTCTGTGCAAGGAGGCATTGCGGTTCCAGAGTTCGATCAAATTTGAATATGGAAACACGACAGCAAATGCGAAAAGTGTACTGAGTGTGCTGGGGGCATGCGTAAAGTGCGGAGATGAGATCGAGCTGATCTGTGAGGGAGCGGACGAAAAGGAAGCTCTGGAAACAATCACAGAACTGATCAATGGCGGTCTCGGAGAGTAGGCTGATATGCTGGTTTATGTGATCTGTTACGGCGCTGCCATGCTTTTTGCATTCAGCGCCCATTTTACCTTATCGGGAATGTCGCTGATGTTTGCGGCGTTATATCTTTATCTGTGGGAATATAAAAAGAGTGGGAATCCGCTCCACCTGAGAGGTCTTTTTTCCCTGTTTTATGTGGGGGGAGAGGGAATCTCCTGTTTGAAGCTCTCGAGTCTTCAGAAGGATTGGAGCTTAGAGACATGGGCATGCTTCTTTGTCGCATTCGCAGCGTTCTGGAATGTGTATGCGCTGGCGGAAAAGAAGTTTGGACATGGGGAAGAGAAGGAGACAGAAGATGATTTTTCCCAGGAGTTTACAGGGGAAACCGCGGAGAAATATGGGATGAGAGTTTTTATTGCCCTTACAGGGCTGACATTTCTGTCCCTTGCGGCCTTTTTGTTTGAGGCATTCAGACTGGGATATGTTCCGTTCCTGCTCCGTGGAGTGCCGCATGCGTACTCCTATTTCCATATTTCCGGTGTCCACTATGTGACAGTGTCCTGTGTTCTGGTTCCATCCATGGAAGTGCTGTTATGGTTCTATGACAGGGAGATGGGGAAGGCGAAAAGAATCGTTTCCCTCATTATGACAGGGATCGCGCTTTTGATCCCGGTGCTTTGTGTATCGAGATTTCAGCTGATCTTTGCGGTGATTCTCGCAGTGCTGACATTTATGATCGTCAGCGGACACAGGAAAATCAGGTATCTTTTCATGGCGGCGGCGGGACTTGTTCCACTCTATGTGATCTTAACGATTGCAAGAAGCCATGATGTGACGTATCTGAATGGGATCTTTGAGATGAAGAATGCGGCTACGCCGATCTTTATCACGCAGCCTTACATGTATATTGCAAACAATTACGACAATTTTGATTGTCTGGTACGGGAGCTTCCGGCCCACTCAATGGGACTTAAGGGAATGTTTCCGCTCTGGGCATTATCGGGGCTTAAGTTTATAAAGCCCGCATTAGTGGACTGGCCGATCTACGTGAATAAGGAGGAGCTGACCACGGTTACGCTGTTTTACGACGCGTACTATGATTTTGGGATCGCCGGTGTTTTCATGTTTTCATCGGTACTGGGAGTGGCTGCCGCGTGGCTTTCCGCAAGGACGTACCCGGGAAGAAATCCGGCGTGGTACCTGTTCTATTCTCAGGGAGCGCTCTATTTTATGCTCTCGTTTTTTACAACCTGGTATTCCAATCCTACGACCTGGTTTTACTTTGTGGTGACCGGTGCCTTTGGAATTTTTTTAGAGATTAAATACAACAGACGGAGGAGACAGCTATGATATCAGAAAAAATGAAACCATTTATGGCAAATAATTCCGCGATCCGCGCAATGTTCGAGGAAGGGAAAAGAATGGCTGCTGTTTACGGCAAGGAGAATGTCTACGATTTCAGCCTTGGAAACCCGAATGTCCCGGTTCCGCAGGTGACAGAGGCGATCCTCGATGTGGTGAAGAATGAGGATTTCATGACACTTCATGGATATATGAGCAACGCAGGTTACGAGGATGTCCGTCAGACGATCGCGGAGTCTTTGAATAAGAGGTTCGGGACGAATTTTTCCTTTAAGAATCTGATCATGACAGTTGGTGCTGCCAGTGGTTTAAATATTATCCTGAAGAGCATTTTAAACCCGGGAGATGAGGTTATTGTATTTGCTCCGTATTTCGTGGAATATAATGCATATGTGAGAAACTACGACGGAAAGGTTGTGATCATTTCTCCGGATACTGAGACATTTATGCCGAAGCTTGATGAGTTTGAGGCGAAGATCACTGCTAAGACGAAGGCTGTGATCATCAACAACCCGAACAACCCGACGGGTGTTGTGTATGATGAGGCGACGATCAAGGCTATGGCTGCGATCCTGGAGAAGAAGGAGAAGGAGTTTGGTACTTCTATCGTGCTGATCTCTGATGAGCCGTACCGTGAGCTGGCCTACGGCGGGGTGGAGGTTCCGTTTGTGACGAAGTACTATCACAATGCGGTTGTGGGATACTCTTACAGTAAGTCCCTCTCTGTTCCGGGCGAGCGTATCGGATATGTGGTGATTCCGGATGAGGTGGATGATTCTGCGGCCCTGATCGGGGCGGCTACGATCGCGAACAGGGTGATCGGGTGTGTGAATGCGCCGTCACTGGTTCAGAAAGTGATCAAGTATTGCATTGAGCATGACGTTACAGTGGATCTGGAGACTTATGAGAAAAACAGAAATCTGATCTATGGTGCGCTGACGGAGTATGGATTTACTTGTGCGAAGCCGGACGGAGCATTTTATTTGTTTGTGAAGTCTCCGGTGGAGAACGAGAAGGAATTTTGCGAGGTGGCGAAGAAACATCACGTGCTGGTGGTTCCGGGCAGTTCGTTTGCTTGTCCGGGGTACGTGAGACTGGCTTACTGTGTGTCATATGAGCAGATCGAGAGGTCTCTGCCGGCATTTAAGAAGATTGCAGAGGAGTACGGGCTTTGTAAGTAGTGTTGGCGGGAAAACCGGTGAAAAGAGTACAGATCATTAGCCGGAATCGGTTTGAAAGTATGTCAAACCGCATGATATCATGTGGAGTACTAAAAAAGGGGGATCGACTGAGTAAAATACTGTGGATGGAATGAAGCAGGATTTTTACAGATTAGGAGGTCCATGGAATGAATTTCAGAAAGTATGCCGGGATTATTTTGAATATTCTGGTCCCTTTGCTCACAGTTTATCTGGTCTGTGTCTGGGGACTGAGGCTGGTGATGTTTTTTCTTCCGTTTGTGATCGGATGGATCGTGGCAGCAATCGCAAATCCGCTGGTGCGGTTTTTTGAAAAGCGGCTGAAGATCGTCCGCAGGCACGGCTCGATGGTTCTGATCGCGGGTGTGCTGGCACTGGTGATTTTCGGCATCTATGCGCTGTTTTCCTGGGTATTCCGGGAAATGACGGAGTTTGGGCAGGCACTGCCCGGAATTTATGCGTCGATCCGGGAGGAAGTCGATCTGGCCTGCGAGCGGATCGGGGGACTTTTGAAGTATCTTCCTGCAGACACGGAGACGACGATCGTTTCCGAGCTGGAGAATGTGGGTGGATATATCGGCGATTTTGTTCAGAAGATCGCAGCTTCCGCAGGCAGCCGCGTAGTGCGGACGCTGCCGGAGGTCTTTGTGAATACGATCATCGTATTCCTTTCTTCTTATCTGTTTCTGGCAGATCATGATAAGCTTGTGGAGACGGTGCGGAAGGTTATGCCGGAGCCTGTGATCAAGTATGGACGGATGATGAAGAGCGATATCAGGACTTTGATCGGCGGGTATTTTCTGGCGCAGTTTAAGATCATGTTCGTGGTCGCAGTGGTGTTGGTGATCGGAATGTTATTCCTCAGGGTTCCATATGGGATCTTTCTTGGAATCGCGATCGCGATTCTGGATTTCCTGCCGATGTTCGGTACAGGAACGGCATTGATTCCCTGGGCAGTGGTGAGGCTCTTTACCGGGGAGTACGGTTATGCGCTCAGTCTTATCATTCTCTATGTTTTAACACAGGGCATCCGTCAGGTGATCCAGCCGAAGATCGTCGGTGACAGCATGGGACTTCCGCCGCTTGCAACACTGTTTTTCCTATACCTTGGCTTTAAGTTCCGCGGTATTGCGGGAATGATCATCGCTGTACCGGTCGGCATCCTGTTTATCCGGTTTTACGGATATGGGGCATTTGATGGCTTGATCAGGAATGTGAAGCTTCTTGCGGAGGAGATCAGGAAGCTGATGGAAGGATAGAAAATAAGAAAAATAAGAAAAAGAGACAGGCATTCAGAAGCTTATATAGGTTTCCGGATGCCTGTTTTGATATAAGAAAACAAAATTTATTCAGCAGATAGGCCATCGGCCGGGACTATAACGATATTGACGTCCGGGATATTATAAGTGTAGAAATGTATCATGCGTGCATCCGCTGCATAAAATAGAACGATATTCAATTGAGCGAGGAAATTATGGCACAGGGATATTTGCAGGTAGATGTTGTGTCGGACGCGAACAGTTTTCCGGTGCAGGATGCGGATATTGTGGTAGCAAGGACGGAGGAACCAGATGAAATTATTGAGGAGACGAGAACGAACAGTTCCGGACAGACGGAGAATTTCCCATTAGATGCACCGCCATTAGAGCTTTCATTGTCACCGGAGGAGACGGAACGTCCATATGCAGAATACACGATCCGAATCACAGCACCGGGATTTGAGCCATTTGTTGTTTCAGGAACGGAGGTCTTGGCGGACGTGACGGCGATCCAGGGGATTCGTTTGCGGCCTCTTTCGAATGTTCCGGCCGGAGAGCAGACAGAGATCGTGACGATTCCGGATCACACGCTTTATGGTGATTACCTTCCAAAAATCGCGGAGAGCGAGATCAAACCTGTTATAGAGACAGGAGAGATCGTTCTATCCAGAGTGGTCGTCCCCCAGACGGTCGTGGTACATGACGGAGTGCCAACGAATGCGTCCGCGGCCAACTATTATGTCCCATATCGGGATTATATCAAAAATGTAGCCTCCAGTGAGATATACGCGACCTGGCCCCGCTCCGCGATCGTCGCGAATGTGCTGGCGATCATGTCCTTCACGTTAAACCGTGTTTATACGGAATGGTACCGCAATCAGGGATATGATTTTACGATCACATCATCAACGGCGTATGATCATAAATGGATTTATGGGCGGAATATTTTTGAGTCCATCTCTGTTGTGGTGGATGATATTTTTGATAATTATCTTTCGCGCCCGGGAGTGAAACAGCCGATCCTGACCCAGTATTGCGATGGACGGAAGGTTCGGTGCCCGGGGTGGATGACGCAATGGGGCAGCTGCGAGCTCGGAGAAGCGGGGTATAGTCCGATCGAGATCCTGCGGAATTTTTATGGAGATGATATGTATATCAATACGGCGGAACAGATCTCCGGTATCCCGGCATCGTGGCCGGGGTATGATCTGAAAATTGGTGCCACCGGTGATAAGGTGCGGCAGCTGCAGGAGCAGCTAGACGCAATCTCCAGCGTGTATACCGCAATTCCGGATATTACCCCTGACGGGATCTATGGTCCGGCTACCGCGGAAGCTGTCCGGAAATTTCAGTCGATCTTTGGACTGCCCCAGACCGGAGTGGTAGATTTTGCTACATGGTATAAAATTTCTCATATTTATGTGGGGATTACCAGGATCGCGGAATTGTCGTAACGCAGATAAAAATTCGGGCTGAAATGTTAAACATGGTGGCAGGAAATGTTTAACGGTCCTGTCACCATGATTTTAAAACATGTTTTGCAGAGAGGAAAATGCAGGAATCAGCTGATGCTGCAAAAGATTGGAATGCAAGGGACAGATATAGATAAATGATTTGTATATGTTGTCGGAAAAACAAGAACGATTTCTTCCGATTTACCAGAAAAATCCTTGTAGAATCCATGAAAATGTGCTATGATACGAGTATCAGAAAAAGAAACGCAGATATGGTTCATCGGTAGAACGCTAGCTTCCCAAGCTGGAAAGGCGGGTTCG
>CABVBU010000048.1 GCA_902496665.1 uncultured Clostridium sp.
AGCAGGGGACTTACTTGATTCGGTTAAAAAAGAGGCGCGGCTTTTGACCCAGCCGCGCCTCTTTTCCACAGGTCTCCCCTGTCTTATTTTGTATTTACTGCCTTTAAGGCTTTTAATTCATCGAATACCACATCGTTTAAGACCTTAATGTAGGTTCCCTTCATACCGGAAGAACGGGACTCGATAACCCCGGCACTCTCGAATTTGCGGAGCGCGTTTACGATCACGGAGCGGGTGATCCCGACTCTGTCGGCGATCTTGCTGGCTACGAGGATTCCCTCGTTTCCGTCAAGCTCCTCGAAGATATGGGTGATCGCTTCTAACTCGGAGAAGGATAAGGTGCTGATCGCAGATTTTACGATCTGAACTTTTCTTGTCTCCTCGGCGTTCTCCTCGTTTACGGAACGCATCATCTCCAAGCCGACAACGGTCGTGCCATACTCGCAGAGGATAATATCATCGATATCGTACTGCTCGTCGGATTTGTACATAAACAAGGTTCCGAGACGCTCGCCCGCGATATCGATCGGAGCGATGATCGCCTGATACTTCTTTACGTTCTCCTCAGCGAAACCGAGAGTCGCAAGGTTTACATTTTCCTTGGTCGAAAGGACACTTAAGAGGCGTTCGTTAAACATTTTATCAACATAGCCGCCTACCTTGTCCTCAATCAACTCGTGGATTTCATCAACACCAGGACAGATGCTGACACCCAGGACTTTTCCTTTCTTGCTGATCACGAGAATGTTCGACAGCAAAATTTCGCTTAAAACTTTACAGATGTCGTTGAATACGACCTTGTGCGAATTGTTGTTGTGGAGCAGTTTGTTTATTTTTCTGGTCTTATCCAATAATTCAACACTCATTTCCGAAAACCTCCTTTACTTTCTGATATCGTACGAATAATATTTGATCGATTAAATTGTAACACGATATTTCTGGAATTTCAAGACTTTTTCGGATAATTAAGATAAATCGAAATAAATTGTCAAGTTCTTATCACATTTGGGATGTTTGAACTGTCGGAATTATATCTTTTGTTGTGACGTTTGCTCTGTTCGACGCGATTATCACAGAATTTCCAGAATCATTGACCATCTGGGACACATCATTCCTGAAGGTTCTGCGAAAAATCATGCGAACTTCACCGAAGAATTCGCAAAACAGATGCTTTGCGGACTTTAAAGCTGACGGCAAATATCCGGCAGAGCCTCTTCTGGACACCCTGCCGGATCTTGATCTCGTTATATTAATCTTCTTTTTCTTCCTTGTTTTCCTTCATCGGCATCACAAATCCGCACTGCTCATTGGCGCAGACGAGTTTGTTTCCTTTTTCCACCATGTAGCTGCCGCACTCCGGGCACTTCTCAGTGGATGGTTTCTGCCAGGACATGAAATCACAGTCCGGGTTAGCTTCACAGCCGTAATACTTTCTTCCCTTTTTCGTCTTCTTAATGATAACTTCTTTTCCACACTTCGGGCACGGGATTCCAGTCTTCTCCAAATACGGCTTTGTGTTTCGGCATTCCGGGAATCCGGGACATGCGAGGAATTTTCCATGAGGACCATATTTGATGACCATCCTTCTTCCGCAGAGCTCGCAGATCTCATCGGACTCCTCATCTGCGATATGGACAGTCTCCAGGGTTCTCTGCGCCTCTTCCACCGCTTCCATAAGATCAGGGTAGAAGTTTCTTACGATGGTCTTCCACGGAGTCAGGCCCTCTCCGACGCTGTCTAACAGGTACTCCAGGTTCGCGGTGAAGGCAATGTCTACGATGCTCGGGAAGCACTGCTTCATGATCCGGTTGACGACCTCACCGATCTCGGTCACATAGATGTTCTTGTTCTCTTTTACCACATAACGGCGGGCTAAGATCGTTGTGATCGTCGGTGCGTAGGTACTCGGACGGCCGATGCCCTGTTCCTCCATGGCTTTTACCAGGGATGCCTCTGTGTAATGGGCCGGCGGCTGGGTAAAGTGCTGGGCGCTCACGAGATCCGCAAGCTCAAGCTCCTCACCTTTTTCCAGCTTCGAGAGGATCTGGTTTTTCTCCTCTTTCTCATCCGCCTCGATATAGACGGACATGAAGCCGTCGAACTTCAGTCTGGATGCCGTCATCGTAAACTCGTTTCCGCCCGCTCCGATCTTTACGGATGTTGTCTCATAGACAGCCGCAGACATGCGGCTCGCCGTGAAACGCTTCCAGATCAGCTGGTAGAGACGGAACTGGTCTCGTGCCAGGGATTCTTTTACCTTTACAGGTGTTAAGGAAAGATTTGTCGGACGGATCGCCTCGTGGGCATCCTGGATCTTTCCGCTGTTCTTCTTTGTATTTTCACCCTGGGACAGGTAATTCTCGCCGTAGTTCTCAGCGATGAAATCACTTGCCATCTTCTCTGCTTCCTCAGCCACACGGGTGGAATCGGTACGCAGGTAGGTGATGAGACCGACGGTACCGTGACCCTTTACATCAACGCCCTCATAGAGCTGCTGGGCGAGGCGCATGGTCTTCTGGGTGGAGAAGTTCAACGCCTTGGACGCCTCCTGCTGCAGGGTACTCGTTGTAAACGGAAGCGGCGGTTTCTTCGTGCGCTCTCCGTTTCTGATGTCTGTCACGATAAATTTCTGTCCCTTTAAGGACTCAAGCAAAGTGTCAAGCTCCGCCTTGCTCCTGATCTCCGTTTTTCCATCTTTGTCATTATGAAAATGGGCTGCTGCCGGTTTCTTTGAACCCGGAGCTTTTAACATCGCGTCGAGGCTCCAGTATTCCTCCGGGATAAACGCGGAGATCTCCTCTTCCCTATCGCAGATCATGCGGAGGGCCGCAGACTGGACACGGCCGGCGCTAAGGCCTCTTTTAACCTTTTCCCAGAGGATCGGGCTGATCTTATAACCAACAATACGGTCCAGGATACGTCTCGTCTGCTGGGCGTCCACCAGGTTCATATCGATATCGCGGGGTGCCTTTAAGGACGCCTTTACCGCGTTTTTCGTGATCTCATTGAAGCTGATCCTGTATACTTTTTTATCTTTTACCTCGTCAAGCTTTAACGCTTTCATCAAATGCCAGGAAATCGCTTCTCCCTCACGGTCAGGGTCAGTTGCGAGATAAATTTTATCTGCTTTTTTTACTTCTTTCCGGAGCTTCGCAAGGATATCTCCCTTGCCCCGGATCGTAATATATTTCGGTTCATAGTCATTTTCCACATCAATTCCGAGCTGGCTCTTCGGAAGATCTCTCACATGCCCATTGGACGCATCGACCTCATATGTGCTTCCCAGGAATTTTTTAATTGTTTTAACCTTTGCAGGAGACTCTACAATCACAAGACTGTTTGCCATATTCTTCACATCCTTCTGCAATCATTCCGCTTTTTTATAATATTGATTCCCGGTTCCAAAAACAAGTCCCGCAAGCTCCAGCTTTAAAAGGGCTTCCATACATTCTGTCACAGAGAGTCCGCATAACGCGGCGATCTCTTCCAGATATCTGGGGCGCGAATCAACCGAAGCATACACCAAATTTTCGTTCTTGGCAAGCCTATTTTGTGAAAATTTATGAATCGTTAATTTTCTTTCGTATTTCAGCCCAAGGAATTCCAGCACATCCGAGGGGCTTAAAAGCATGTTCGCACCGCCCTGGATCAGGCGGTTGCAGCCACCGCTTAAGGGGTCATTTGCCCGTCCCGGAAGGGCGAAAACTTCTTTTCCCTGCTCCAGGGCAAAGTCCGCCGTGATAAGGGATCCGCTCTTCTCCCTCGCTTCTATTATAATAACCGCATCGGCGAGGGCGCTGATGATCCGGTTGCGCATGGGGAAATTCATGGCGGCGGGGCGGGTTCCCGGGACGAACTCCGAGAGGATGCCGCCGTTTTCCTCCATGGCGCGGAAAATTTTGTAGTTTTCCCGTGGGTAGCAGACGTTTACCCCGCAGCCTAAGACTGCGTAGGTAGGCTTTCCACGTTCGATGGCGCCTCTGTGGGCATAGCCGTCCACGCCTGCTGCCATGCCGCTGATGATGTTGATTCCGGCGTTGGCGAGTTCCCCGGCGTAGAAGCCTGCCGCTTCCTTCCCATACTCCGTGCAGGCCCTCGCGCCCACGATGGCCACCGACGGAACCTCGTTTTCCGGGAGACTGCCTTTTACGAAGAGAGCTGCCGGACGGTCTTTATATGGAAGAAACCGGTTCGGATAGTCCGGGTCGCATTCCGCGACGAAGCGGATGTTCTTCTGTGCCAGACCGGCAAACTCCTTCCGCCATGCGGATTCATATTTTCTCGACTCAAGGAATACCTCCGCGCGTCGCTCTGTGAGGGCTCCTGATTTCCGCAGTTCCTGGGGCTTTGCTGTCCAGGCAGACATGTAGCTCCCGAATGTGTCTTTCAGGCCTCTGATCGTTACACCGCCAAAACCGGGAACGCGGCAGAGGCAGTAGAGGGCTTCGCGGTCGGTGAGTGTATTACTTGTCATAATTTCATATTCTCCTTTTAATTTCCCCAGAATTTATCGCGGCTCTTCACATAGGACACTGCTTCGCAGAGATCCGAGAGCCGGATCTTCTCTTCTCCTGCAAGATCTGCCGTTGTCCGTGCTACTTTCAGGATTCGGTCATGCATCCTGGCCGAAAGGGCGAGCTTTTTAAAAACTTCTTCCATAAACTTTTCTTCTTCACGTCCGAGCCCGCAGAATTTCCGGATATGACGTCCTGACATTTCGCTGTTGCAGCGGACATTTTCACCTGCGAAACGTTCTCTCTGGATCTTCCTTGCCTGTTTCACACGGGCACGGATTTCACGGGATGATTCGTTATTTCCACTGCTTCTGATATCTCCGTAAGTGATCGGTGATGCCTCCACGCAGATATCAATCCGGTCTAACATCGGTCCCGATACTTTCTGTAAATACCGGGCTATTTGTCCATCGGTGCAGCGGCAGCGGGAACGGTCTGGAAAATGACCGCAGGGACAGGGGTTCATGGCCGCAACGAGCTGGAAATTCGCGGGATATGTCACGGAAGCTTCCACTCTCGAGACAGTCACCTCTCGTTCCTCCAAAGGCTGACGCAGCGTTTCCAGGGCTGCTCTGGAGAATTCCGGGAACTCGTCAAGGAACAAAATCCCGCCGGTGGCAAGAGATATCTCCCCCGGCTTCGGTCTTCTCCCACCTCCGGTCAGTGCCTGAACCGACACGGTGTGATGGGGCGCCCGGAACGGACGTGTCCGGATCAAAGGCTCTTTGGCTGTCAGGAGATGGCTCACACTATAGATTTTTGAGATCTCGATGCTCTCTGCAATATCAAGCCCCGGCATGATCGTCGGCATTCTTTTTGCAATCATGGTCTTTCCAGCTCCCGCAGGACCAACGATCAAAAGATTGTGTTTTCCAGCTGCCGCCACCTCGGCTGCTCTTCTGAGCAGCGGCTGACCGGAAATTTCTGAAAAGTCCACCTCGTAACGGTTCATGGAATTCTGCAATTCGTCCATATTTATCGTTGACTCCGCCTGCATAGGAAGCTTTCCCGAAAGCACCTCCAGGAGATGTCTCAGATCCCGGATCCCATAAAGTTCCATTCCCCCTATAACGGATGCTTCATTCACATTCTCCACAGGTAAAAATACACGTTTAAAACCACTTTCCCGTGCCTGGTCTGTAAGTGCCATAACCCCAGGAATTCCCCGAACAGTCCCGTCCAGCCCCAGTTCTCCGAACAAGACAGCGTCTTCGAGATCCTTCGCCCGAAATCCACCGTAGGCGGATAAAATTGCAGCGGCGATCGCGAGGTCGAATCCGGTCCCTTCCTTTCTAAAATCTGCCGGGGACAGGTTGATCGTGATCTTTTTTGGCGGCAGGGAAAGTCCAAGATTTTTGATTGCCGTCCGCACCCTGTCTCCGCCTTCCCGTACCTCGGACGCAAGATAACCTACGAGGATCAAACCCGGAAGTCCATCGCTGACGTCTGCCTCCACGGTCACATTCTTTCCCTCCATGCCGCGAAGGTATATGCTGTTGATCTTACTGAACAAAAAGACTCCTTTCCAAACATGTTTAAGATGTTTTTGCTTTGCTGAATTTTTCAGAACTATTTTTGACAGGTGAAATTTTCACCATTGTTGATAATATAGATGTATTTAAGAATGTTTAAGAAAAATATTGGTAACTGTTCAGCCAGTCTGCCGCTTTTTATTTATTTATTTATTGTTCTCATGCCCCTCGATCCACTCCAGAATATCCCCAGATACCTGTTCGCGGTTGAGTTCATTTAAGAGTTCATGTCTCGCACCCTCATAAAAGCCGATGGAAAGATCCTCCACTCCTGCTTTATCATAGCGGTCATAGACTCTCCTCACACCTTTTGTCTCCTCACCTACCGGATCCTTGCTCCCGGACAGGATCAAAACCGGGAGGTCGATGCGCATTTTGCCTGCTTTTTCAAGCTTTGCGGTCTTTAAGATCACCTCAAAAAAGTCCCGGTATGCGCCCGCGGTGAAGATGAAGTTCGTCAGCGGGTCGTCCCCGAAGGCACGGTCCTTCTTCTCATCCCTGGACAGCCAGTCATAAGGTGTCTTCGTCGGTTTAAACTTTCGGTTATAGTTTCCCAGGGACAGATTGTAGAGCATTTTGCTCCTGTATCTTGTCCCTTTCCTCTTGCAGACAGAGTCCGCCAGCATATGTCCGAACCGCACCTCGGCGTCCTTCGGTGCCCCGGTTCCAAGTAAGATCACGCCGTCGATTCCGTCCTTGTATACCGTCAGGTATCGTCTCGCGAAGAATGAACCCATGCTGTGGCCTAAGAGAAAGATCGGCACACCAGGATATTTTTTCTGGGCATGGACCGTCACACGGCGCATATCGCGGATCACGGATACCGCGCCCGCATGATCACCGAAATATCCCCTGTCTTCCTCCGCTGCCGCGGTCTTTCCATGACCCAGGTGATCGTTTCCGAGGACATAAATCCCGTGGTCCGCAAGGAATTCCGCAAATTCCCTGTAGCGTCCGACATGTTCCATCATTCCATGGGCAATCTGGACGACGGCCTTCACCTCGACGTTCGGAATCCACTCCATACAGTGGAGATTCGCCAGGCCGCTGCTGGATGGTATATAAAATTCGTGGATCTCCATAATTTCCGCCTCCTGCACATAAAACATTTTCGATCTCAACCGGCCGACACATAAACTGCCATACAATCCGCCATCATAACTTATCGAAAAATTTTATAAATATAGTCATAGTATAACACGCATATGAGGCTTTCCCTAGGAAACATCTGTTAAAATTTCATAAACTTTATATAAACCAAATGAATGATCCTACACTGACGCAAAAAGCCCCCACAGGCGCTCTCGCACCCGCAGGGACCTTCTAAATTTCCAATCAGTCCTTTTTCATCAGCTTTACCATAACCGCCTTCTGCGCATGCAGACGGTTCTCTGCCTCGTTGAAGATCTCGTCGGCATGTTCCTCGAAGACTTCCTCTGTGATCTCCTGTCCGCGGTATGCCGGAAGGCAGTGCTGGACCATGGCATCTGCGTTTGCGGCTGCGAGGAGCTGTTTGTTGATCTGGTAATCCTTGAAAATTTTCTTTCTCTCCTCTTTCTCAGCTTCCTCGCCCATGGAGGTCCAGGTGTCTGTGATTACGATGTCCGCGCCTGCGGCCGCCATAAACGGATCGCTCTCCAAGGCAAATTTATCGCCATATGCCTTTGTGAACTCCAGAACATCTCCGTCCGGCTTATATCCGTCCGGTGTCGCGACAGCTACGTTCATGCCGACCTTCAAGCCGCCGACGATCAGGGAGTTTGCCATGTTGTTGCCGTCGCCAATGAAGCACATCTTGAGTCCTGAAAAGCTTCCGAACTTCTCGCGGATCGTCATGAGATCCGCAAGGACCTGGCACGGATGACAGAAATCCGTCAGACCGTTGATGACCGGAATGGAGCCGAACTTTGCGAGATCCTCCACTTCCTTCTGCTCAAAGGTCCGGATCATGATACCGTCGAGGTATCTGGACAGCACGCGGGCGGTATCCTGAACCGGCTCGCCGCGGCCGATCTGTAAGTCTCTGGAGGACAGAAACAGTGCATGTCCGCCCAGCTGATACATTCCTGTCTCGAAGGAGACACGTGTTCTCGTGGAAGATTTCTGGAAGATCATTCCGAGAGTCTGACCCTTTAAGAGCTCGTGCGGAATGTTGTGCTTTCTCTCATACTTTAACTGGTCTGCCAGATCCAGGATCCCGGTGATCTCCTCTGTGCTGAGATCCAGTAATTTTAATAAATGTTTCATGATTCAAATACCCCTTTCATGGCCTCAAGTGCCTGATCGATCTCTTCATATGTGATCACAAGCGGCGGCAGCAGACGGATCGCGTCTGTTCCGGCCGTCAGGACGAGAACGCCCTGTTCCATAAGCTTTGCAACATATCCGGCGCGCTTTTCGGGATCCACAATGATACCGAGCATGAGTCCCATACCGCGGACATTCTTCACTGCCGGGGAATGAAAGCCCAGGACTTTTTCTTTGATGTAAGCGCCCTTTTCCTCTACTTCTTTTAAAAATTCCGGTTTCAGCACTGTGTCGAGGACCACATTCGCAGATGCCGCGCTCACCGGATTCCCGCCGAAGGTGGAACCGTGGGTTCCAGGTCCCATGACGTCCTCACAGGACTTCGCAGCCAGCACGCCGCCGATGGGCAGACCGCCGCCGAGGCCTTTCGCCATAGTCACGATATCCGGGGCAATTCCGTACTGCTCGTAGGCGAAGAGGCTGCCGCATCTTCCGATACCGGTCTGGACCTCATCCACGATGAGCAGGATGTCGTTTTCCTTACAGAATTTCGCGACGCCCTGAACAAATTCCTTATCGAGCGGCAGAACGCCGCCTTCGCCCTGGATCATCTCCATCATGACCGCACAGCAGGTCTTGTCTGCCTTCGCGGTCACATCCGCCAGATCGTTTGCCTTCGCGTAGGCGAAGCCTTCCGTGAACGGGAAGAAGTACTGGTGGAACTTTTCCTGTCCTGTAGCCTTTAATGTGGTGACAGTTCTTCCGTGGAAGGACTGGATCAGTGTCACGATGGTGCTTCTGCCCTCGCCGTATTTATCATAGGAATATTTTCTTGCGAGCTTGATGGCACCCTCATTCGCCTCCGCACCGGAGTTTGCAAAGAAGATTTTTCCCATCCCTGTGGCTGTCACGAGCTTCTCTGCGGCACTCACCATGGGCTCCGTGTAATAGAGGTTGGAAGCATGCATAAGCTTTTCCGCCTGTTTCGTCACGGCATTTACGATCGCCGGATTTCCGTGGCCTAAGCTGTTTACTCCGATTCCCGATGTCAGGTCCACGTACTGTTTTCCGTCCGCATCCCAGAGCGTCGCTCCTTTTCCGTGGTCAAGGACGATGTCGAACCGTCCGTATGTATGCATGATATATTCTGAATCTTTTTTCTTGATCTCTTCCGCTGTCATATCGTACCTCCTGTGGCAACTGATTTGGCAGATCCACGCTTTTTCTGTGTTTCTTTGAAAAAACGTGTACCCTGGCACATTCCGCGCCGGATGCATTTTCTTACAGGAACCTGCATCTTCGCATGGATCTGCGTCTGCCTTTTATGAAAACATGGTTCCTACACCTTCATTTGTGAGCAGCTCGATTAAGATCGAGTGCGGCACACGGCCATCCTGAATGTTCGCGCGCTCCACACCCTGACGGACACACTCCACGCAGCAGTTGACCTTCGGGATCATGCCGCCCTTGATGATGCCCTCCCTGACAAGAGACGGAACTTCCGAGACCTTCAGGCGTTTGATCAGTGTGGACTCATCGGACGGATCTCTCAAAAGTCCTCTTACGTCCGTGAGCATGATCAGCTTTTTCGCTTTTAACGCGATGGCAAGCTTCTCAGCCGCCGTATCCGCGTTGATGTTGTAGTTGCAGGTATCGTCAATCCCTGCGGCAACACAGGTAACTACCGGGATATAGCCTTTTTCCAGCATATCAAGGACGATCTGCGGGTTTGTCTTAACGATGTCACCCACATAGCCGTATTCCGTTCCGTCCGGATCGTTCAATTTGACCGCCTCAAACAGTCCGCCGTCCATTCCGCTTATTCCCACGCCTTTTCCTCCGGCATTTTTTAAGAGGGTTACCAGATTTTTATTGAGTTTTCCGCAGAGGACCATCTGGACCGCTTCCATCGTCTCTTTGTCTGTGTAGCGAAGACCCTTGATGAATTTGGACTCTTTTCCGGTCTTCTTTAAAAGTTCCCCGATCTCCGGGCCACCGCCGTGGACGAGAACAACCTTCACCCCCACGAGATTTAAGAGGACGATGTCGCGGATGACCGCCTGCTTTAAATCCTCATTGATCATGGCGTTTCCGCCGTACTTTACGACTACGATCTTTCCATTATATTCCTGAAGATACGGGAGCGCCTCCACAAGGACGCCCGCTCTTGTCTCCGGTTTCAGATTTTCCATAAAATTTTCTCCTTCTATTTCAGATTGTTCCTATTGATAGAATCAGGTGTTCTGTTTATAAATTCAGTCCAGCTGTCTCCTCAAATCCTAACATCAGGTTCATATTCTCCACTGCCGCACCTGACGCGCCTTTTCCGAGATTGTCAAACAGCGCCGTGATGATCGTCTGACCTTCATGTCCGTTGACGACCAGTTCCATGCTGTCCTTTCCGGCCATGGTTCCGGCGGAGATCATCGGGTCCTCATATCCGAACGGATGGACTTTTACGACTTTCTTTCCGTCGTAATGGGCAGCCAGCGCCTCGTGGATATCCTTCGCTGTGGGATTTCCCTTTAACATGGAGTTCTGCAGCATGACGGTCACTGCCATTCCTTTATAATAGTCATCCACGATCGGGCAGAACACCGGAGGAACATCAAGTCCACAGATCTTCTGCATCTCAGGTAGGTGTTTGTGTTTAAGGCTCAGACCGTAGATTCTCGGCGTATTGTAGAGTTCCGGCTTCTCCGGGGATTCGTACTCCGCGATCATCTTTTTTCCTCCGCCTGAGTATCCGGTGAGGGAAAATACAGTGAGGGGCGTCTCCTTCGGGATCATTCCAGACGCCACGAGCGGATAGACCGGGATCACGAATCCTGACGCATGGCAGCCCGGATTTGCTGTGAATTTTGCATGAATGACTGCATCTTTATGCATATCGGAAAGCTCTGGAATCCCGTATGCCCAGCCAGGTGCTGTACGGTGCGCCGTGGACGCATCGATGATTCTCGCGGAATCTTTCTCCACAAAACTCACCGCTTCCTTCGCCGCCGCATCCGGCAGGCAGAGGAAGGTAATATCCGCCGCGTTGATGAGTTTCTTTCTCTCATCCGGGTCTTTCCTCTTTGTTTCATCAATTAACAGGAGTTCAATGTCGTCTCTTGATGCAAGTCTGTCGTAGATCTGGAGTCCGGTGGTTCCCTCTTTTCCGTCAATGTATACCTTTGGCTTCATAATTGCTCTCCTCTCGCTCATAGATTGTTCTGGATCCCAGGTTCGTCTCCATCCGCCTGAATGTGTGGGGTGCGGATGGTAACCATGAATATTTTTTGAATAATTTTGCATAATTATAACTCTATATGTATATTTATGCAAGCCTTTTTTGCATATATCAAAAAAAATACGTGTTCCTGACAGAAACACGTACTTTTAATTTTCACGATCCTCTATTTTCTTTTTTTCACTTATATAAAAAACGGCTGTCTCTACATCCGCAGCTCCATGCCCTGCTGCCGGTCCTCTCATTCCTGGAAGGAAGTCGGACGAACCGTGAACTTCTCGTTCCATCTGAATCATTCCTGAACTCCCTTCCCACAGAAACCTTCTATGAAATATATCACAGATCCTTCCCGGCAGGCTCATAAAATGCCTCCCGCATATGCCCCACCGCTCGTTTCTCGATTCTTGACACATAGGACCGGGAGATCCCGAGCTTTTCCGCGATCTCCCGCTGCGTGTGCTCCTTTGTCCCAAACAATCCATATCTCATGCGGATCACGGTCTGCTCCATCTCCGTGAGATTCTCCTTGTACGCCTCGTAGAGGATCTTCACGTCCTGCTTGATGATCACAGTCTCAAGGACTTCCCTGTCCCCTGCCTCAAGGATATCCAAGAGGCTCACTGTCTCCCCGTCCTTATCCGCGCCGATGGGATCGTAGATGGAGACTTCCTTGGAAAACTTTTTCCCGGACCGGAACATCATTAAGATCTCATTCGCTATCCTCTCCCAACGGATACCTAGGTTGGTCAATGGGTGGCAAATCTGCCTCTCCATCCTCCGCAAAGAGGTACACATAGGCATTTTTGCCGTCCCAGACCACCTTTTTGACGATGGTGCGCAGCAGGCGGCGTTTTTCCTCCAGCGTGGCAGAATCCACTGCACTGGCAAAGGATTCGATCATTTCCTGATGGAAGGCGAACTCCTGATGCAGCATCCGGCTCTGCTCGGTGAGGGCTTCCAGCTCGGCAAGGCGCAGCTGCTGGGTCTCGCTCTCCTGATGGAGTGCGTCGATCTGCTCCATGACGTACTTCGCGGAGGTCTCGCTGGCAACGGACAGGGACTCCACCAGCCGCTTGATGCGCTCTTCCGTCTCGGTGTGCTTTTCCCGGAGCAGCGCCAGCTCTGCGTCGTAGCCCTCCTTGCTGCCGCTGATGACCTTCTTGGTCTGCGCCAGCAGCCGGGTAAGGGTCTCCTTGTCGGCGGACAGC
>CABVBU010000049.1 GCA_902496665.1 uncultured Clostridium sp.
CTCTTAATAAGTTTTGCCCTGTCGCTCAAGGCGAGTATTATAATAACAAATCCCCGCGGAAAAGTCAACACTTTTTTCCAGTTTTTTTGAAATTATTTCTTTTGTTCGCGCAATTACAACATAATGGGGTGCACTTGCGTTTTCAACGCAAGATGTGCCCCAGCTTTACATTTTTCTTTTAAATACCTAATTTCCACCTCACGCATCGCCTGATAATCCGCATATACGGGGTTCCATCTTCTTCTATTATAAGACGGATCTCACCAGCCCGACTACAAGGTAAGAAAGCATATTGTGATCATACAGCCACGTCAGCCAAATACTTCCATTAATCTGATCGATCATGCTCTTTCCAATCTCACTGCCCGAAAACAGAGTAAGGACCAGGGAACCCACCCATATAAAGATCAGTGCCTCTGCGAGTCCCAGAACCGCGCCGGCGATCTTGTTAAGCCCATACAGGATCGGCAGCCTGGAGATCAAGTTCAGCCAGACTATGATGATATGAAGGAATGCATAGAATACTATAAACAGCACCGTAAATATGATCACACGGATCACTCGGTCCGCAAGGTATTTTCCCACATAGTCCTCAAAGACCTGAACTCCCATCTCCTGGTATACTTCTCCGTTGTTATTCTCGATTAGAAGCTTTTTGACCTGATCAGGGATCTCCAGGCTCTCTATAACCGCGCGTTCCCCGGCTTTTCCGGCGAGACCGGCTGTCTGAGCCATCTCTTCCATCTTTTCGTCAAGTCCGCTGGCCTTTAATGCGCTCTCCTTCATCGTTTCATATAAAGCGGTATTATTCTCCAGCCATGCAGTCGTCTGCGGGATCGCTACGCGCACCGCAAACAGCGTGATGAAAAGAGACATCACGGATACCGCTATTTTTATAAAACCTCTGTAATGACCGTAAAGCATCATCCCGATGAGATACGCTGCAACAGCCACTTCCAGCCAACGGCCGGACAACATCTCCAATATTTCCATCATTTCTCCTGTCATATACAGGCACGTTCCCTCCATTCAAGGAAGCTCAGCTGTTCCGCTGGCGCGCATATCCGCCGCACCTGCAGGTAAGCATTCACATGTCTGCCTTTTTCCTGTTATATCTGAATCCCCGTAAAGTGACAGATCGCCTTCGCGACGCCCGCCTCATTGTTGGTCTTCGTAATATAATCTGCTGCCACCTTTACAGACTCCTCTCCATTCTCCATGGCAACACCGATTCCGGCCATGCGGATCATGGAAAGATCGTTCTCCCCGTCTCCAAAGCCCATGGTGGCCTCTCTGGGGATCTCAAGGCGTGCGGCAAGACGGATCAGCGCTCCGCCTTTGTCTGCCCCTTCCGCGTTGATCTCGAGGTTATTCGGGATCGACGAGGACACAAGGATCCCCGGGATCTTCGAAAGTTCCTCTCTCATCCGTTTTCTCGCATCCATGTCACAAAAGAACATGTTGATCTTCTCCGCGTCCTGACCGCGCTCTTTTAAGTACGCGACATTGTCCGGAACCGAGTCCCTGGTTCTCCGTACCAGTTCTGCCAATCCTTCCGATGACACGTACTTATAGATATCATTGTAGAATTCCGGCATGGTATAGCCGATCCCGCCCACATACACGTCATACATGATCTCATCCGGGCTCGTCCGCGCCATCATCATGATCTTTTCCGCCAGTTCCACCGGGATCCGGCAGGAATCGATGATCTCATTTGTCCGCAGATCAACTACCTGCGCCCCGTTTGTGAGGATCGCATAGTGTACGCCCGGCAGATTTCGAAGTTCATCCGGCAGACCGCGCATCGTGCGGCCTGTCGCCGGGACGATCTCGATTCCCTGGGCCGCGCACGCCTTAAACGCCCGCAGGTTCTCCTCCGGAATCCGTTTTTCGTCATCCAGCAGTGTTCCATCCATATCCGCCGCAATCAGTCTGATTTCCATATGTTTCTCCTATAATATTCCCAGTCATATCCTACGGGTGATCTTTGCACGCAAACATTAGTTCGTGTACATCGGTGAAAAATTTGCGCACCCGGCTCATCGCAAAAGCAATGATCCTGTAGTGCGCAATATTCAGTTCCTATAAGCATGTCTCCGAATGCCTCATACGCCGCCTGAACACGTTTCAAGCAGCGCACAGGCATTCCATCACACTCTTTATCAGTCAAAGAAATCCTTTTCATGAAGGATCAGAAGACCTTCTTTTGTATAGGTCGGGGAGAAGAGTCCCGCGATCTTCTTTCCGAGAGACTTTTTCTCCGCCTTGTCAGCGGCTTCCTCGATCAGGTCTACGGCTGCTGCCTTTGTCAGGCGGACTTCATCCTCCTCCATCATCTCGATGCGCTCATACAAGGCGAGAAGGCTCTTTCCGGTGATGCTGCAGTCGATCTCCGCGGCATACTTGCACGCGTACTGGGCGAACTCATCCGGGTCCATCTCTTCCTTATCGTCGTAATCCTCCGGAACGACTTCCTCTGCTGCGGACGCAGTCTCCTCCGGGAGCTCTGGCTCTTCTTCAGCCACTGGCGCTTTTTTCTGAGGTTTCTCCTGCTTTGCGAAGAGTTTTGCCTTCTTCGGCGGAATGTATTCCTCCGGCTCCGGTTCTTCCTCGTCCTCTTCGTCTGTTTCCGGCTCGGATGATTCTTCCAGGATGTCCGTTTCCTCTTCCTCGTACTCCGGCTCTTCCTGCGGTGCTTCAGCTTCTTCCTGTCCCGGCTCCTCTTCTGTCTCCTGCTCCGCGTTTACCACGTCACGGGCGATCTGTTCCTGCTTTTCTGTGGAGCGCTTCAGCGCAGCTTCCATCTCGGTATCTGCCTCTTTCTGCGCAGACGCGTTCTCATCACTTCCGATATACTGGAACTTGCTTGCAAGGGATGTATTGTGGGCATGGAGTGCCTCAAGGTTCTCCGGTGTATCGATCAGGACAACGATCATTCCTGAGTGGTCTTTCTCCATCAGATCATCCAGTTCGTTCTGGACAGCATCAGTGAGTCCTGCCGCATGCTGGATGATCAGGTCTTTTCCTGCCAGCATATCGGCTACCGCGCTGATTCCTCGTTTATTTAACTTTTCACTGCTGATCTTTGCAACCGGATTCTTGATGCCGAGCTCACGGTGGATCTCCTTTAAGGAGCTGACAGCCATGGAAAGTCCTTCCTCGTCCGTCTCTGCCTCAATCATGAGATTGTTGGTATCCAGCATGTCATCCAGGGATTCCAGCTCCAGCTCTCCATCGTCGTCATCCTCTTCCGGAGCCGGGATGTTGCGGACCTGGTTTCTGCGGGCACGTTCACGGTCGATCTCCGCCTGCTTCTTCGCACGGCGTTCCTCTTCCTCGCGTCTTGCCGCTTCCCGCTCTTCCTCAGCACGGCGGAGAGCTTCCTCTTCCATCTCTTCCCGCTCTTTTGCGGCGCGGATCGCCAGCTTCTGGCGCTCGATCTCACGCTCTTCTTCGGTCGGGATCGTATTTTCTTCCTCTTCCTGTACTTCCGGTGCCGCTGTCTGTCCACCTCGGCGGACCTGGCTTAAGTCAGCGATAGTTCTTGTGGCACCCATGTCATCGTCTTCCTCGACAACAGCAGTCCGTCCTTCTTCCTCCGAGAGTCTGGACATCTCGTCTGCCAGCTTTTTCGCCTGGGCATCCTCATGAATCTGCATGGCAACCTGCTTGGAGGCCTCAGAATCCGGGGTTCCCTCATCATAATCATTCAGCTCCGGTGCATTTCCGCTGTACTCTTCCTCAACGGCACGCAGCTTTGCCTCGTATTTGTCTCTGTTTTCCACAAGGTCCATCTGATATTTGTTCAACGGCGCATACTGGAGCTTCAGATCCATTGCCTTGTCCACATATTTGCCGAGGCCGAATAAGAGCATGATGCGGTCACATGTGGCAACACACTTGTCCTCAATCCCGGCTTTGTGGTAAAGGTCAGCCAATTCGTAGAGCCATTTTTCATCCACCTCGGATGCTGTATACACTTCCAGTGCGCGGATCAGCTGATCCACCGGAGCTTTCTTCGCTTTTAAGATCTTGTAGCGAAGCAGATACTGGCGCGGATCATCCTGCGCGAGATCGCAAAATTCTCTATAGTACGCCTCCGCTTCGGCGGTACTTCCGTCCTTTAAGGCGAGATCCGCCAACTTATAGAGCAGGCGCTTTCCTACCGGCGCGCGCTCGAATGCCAGGAGCAGAATATCCTTCGCCTCCTGGTACTCTTCATTTTTCTCATAGATCTGAGCGATCATGGACAGCAGGCTTGCGTTGCGGACACGGTGCCAGTCAATGGTATCCGCGATCTTCATCGCAGTTCCGTAGTCTCCGCGGCTGACCATCTTTTTGATCTGCTCGACTTTAATATTAAACTCGTATTTATCCATTTCTTTCGCATCTCCTGAAACCGCCCAGCTGTCCAGCTGCCGGTTTTATAACTCCACCCGGCCTTCTAATGCCCGAAGAAGTGTGACTTCGTCAATATATTCCAGATCGCCTCCCACCGGAACACCGCTGGCGATCCTTGTCACCTTGATTCCTGTCGGTTTGATCAGTTTGCTTATGTACATTGCGGTCGTCTCGCCCTCAAGGCTTGAGTTTGTGGCGATAATAACTTCCTTTACTTCCTCTGTCTGAAGGCGCATCATCAACTCTTTTAATTTGATATCTCCCGGTCCGATTCCAAGCATCGGGGAGATCGCGCCGTGAAGCACATGGTACACCCCGTCGAATTTGCCCGTTTTCTCGTATGCCGCCAGATCGCGCGGGTTCTCCACGACCATGATCACGCTGTGGTCCCTGGTCTGACTCCGGCAGATCGGGCAGAGTTCCTGATCCGTCAAGGTAAAGCACTCCTTACAGTAATGAACATTGTGCTTCGCGTCGCGGATCGAGCTGGAGAGACGCTCTACCTGTTCCTCCGGCATGTTGATGATATGGAATGCCAGACGCTGGGCTGTCTTGTTTCCGATCCCCGGAAGTTTCGACAGCTCCTCGATCAATTTTGATATCTGACTGCTGTAGTAATCCATAATTAGAAGGAAAGCCCTCCCAGGTTTCCGAGGCCGCCTGTGAGTTCGGACATCACTGCGCTGGACTCAGCTTCCATCTGGTGGAATGCCTCGTTTGTAGCCGCAACGATAAGGTCCTCAAGCATCTCAACGTCATCCGGATCTACTGCCTCCGGAGAGATCTTTACAGCGACAACTTCTTTTTTACCGGATACGGTAACGGATACAGCTCCGCCGCCTGCTGTTGCTGTGTACTGCTTCTCCTCAAGCTCTTTTGTTTTCTCTTCCATCTGGCGCTGCATTCTCTGCGCCTGTTTCATAAGATTTGTCATATTGCCCGGCATACCGCCCGGGAAACCGCCACGTCTTGCCATGGTGTAATTCCTCCTGAATATTCATTATTTTCTATGTGGCTGTCTTACAGCCATTTTTCGCTCCCGTTGGGTGGGAGTAACGGGTCCTGTTTTCAGCTTTCGACCCAGATATTTTATTATTAATCGCAGCATGTTGCTGCGGCTAATCTTCGATCGTGATATCCATATGGATATTTTCCCTCAGCTCATCATCGCTGATGTAGCGTGTATCCATCCGTTCCCCGCTTTCCCGGACACGGGATTTAAAGTACAGGGATTTTCCGTATTTCTGTTCCACATACCGTTCCAGATCCCCGAGAACACTCGGGCGGCTTCCGATGGCAAAGTTCATCGGATCATTGAATACGATGCAGAGACAGCTGTCGCCCGCCGGTTCCACGACCGTCTCCCGGAAACTGGGGCGGATGGACATGCCCATGTCGCGGACGATCTTTCCCCACTCGTTGCGGATCATGTTGAGATCTTCCAGCTGGGCTTTCGGCAGGGATACGGTCCTCGGCTCATAATTCTGGCCGGCACCTTGCGGGTTCTGCATATCTGCCGGATTCTGTGCGGGCTGCCCTGAGGGGGCCATGCCGTTTCCCGGCGCACCAGCGCCGCTGTAAACCGGCTGTGCATATGCCTGCGGAGGGATCTGCTGCCCGGCATTTATCATTGGATCGCCGCCCATTCCGGCAGTCTGTGCCGGAACATAGCCGCCCGCGGACATTTCCTCCACCATGCGCTCCAGCTTCTCCAGCCGTTCCAGAACAGAATCCATGCTCTGTTCCATCTCCGGCTTTGTGAGCTTGATGAACGCGAGCTCGATCAGCACACGTTTCTGATTCGCGAAGCGGATCTGGTTCGACAGTTCCGAGAACACGCGGATATACCGCATCAATGTATTCTCATCTACAAGTGCCGCGTCTTCCCGCAGCTGTGTCAGATTATCCTCTGACATATCTAAAAGGTCTTCCGCGTCATCTGCTGTCCTTAAAAGCAACAGATTGCGGAGAAACCAGATAAAATCCACTACAAACTGGGACAGTTCCCGGCCTTGGACTACCATCTCCTCGAGTTTCAGGATGCAGTCCTTTGTCCGGTTCTCCCGGATCGCATGGAACAGGTCCCGGAATACGCTGTTGTCCACAGCACCGAGAACGTCCAGCACATGCTCATAGGTCAGTGTCTCGCCGAAATGGAACGCCGCGCACTGGTCCAGGAGACTTAAGGCGTCTCGCATGGAACCGTCTCCGGCTTTTGCCACGTAGCGGAGTGCTTTGTCCTCCACCGGCATGTTTTCTGCTTCTGTCAATTCCTTCAGCCGGGCCGTGATCGTGTCCAGCGTAATTCGCCGGAAATCATATCTCTGGCATCTGGAAAGCACCGTGATCGGGATCTTATGAACCTCCGTGGTCGCAAGGATAAAGATCACGTAGGACGGCGGCTCCTCAAGTGTCTTTAATAAGGCGTTGAACGCGCCTGTGGACAGCATGTGGACCTCGTCGATGATGTATACACGATATTTTCCTTCCGTCGGCGGGTACTGGACCTGTTCCCGGATCTCACGGATATTCTCGACGCCGTTGTTGGACGCAGCATCGATCTCCACCACGTTTAAGGATGTTCCAGCTAAGATCTGCTTGCAGCTTGGACATTCCCCACAGGGGCTTCCGTCCACCGGGTGTTCGCAGTTTACCGCCCGGGCCAGGATCTTTGCCACCGTCGTTTTACCCGTTCCGCGGGTTCCGCAGAAAAGATATGCATGGCCGATCCTGCCAGAATCGATCTGATTCTGTAAGGTTTTAACGATATGGTCCTGGCCTTTTACATCCGCGAATACCTGCGGGCGCCATTTCCTATATAACGCTTGATATGACATTCTCTATCAGTCTCCGAAACTGATTCCGATAAGCTTCGCTTCTTTTACAATATCAGACTGCGGATCCACATATTTCAGTTTTCCGGCAGATTCTGCCAGCGGGATATCCGTGATCACATTGTTCTTTACAACGACAAGCTTGCCGAATTCATTATTTTTGATCATATCGGCCGCATGCGCGCCGATTCTTGTGGAGATCACGCGGTCATACGGAACCGGAGTGCCGCCGCGCTGCATATGACCCGGAACCGTCACTCGGATCTCCTGGCCTGTCATCTCCTGGATCTTCGCACCAATCTCATACGCAACGGATTGGTATTTTGTGGCGCGTTCTTCCAGATATTTCTTATATTCTTTCTTTGAAAGAGCTGCCTGCTCTTTTGAGATTGCGCCCTCTGCCACCGCGAGGATCGAGAAGCGGCTTCCATTCTTTGTGCGCTCTTTGATCTTCTTTACGACCTTGTTCAAATCATACGGAATCTCCGGGATCAGGATGATATCCGCGCCGCCGGCAATTCCCGCGTGAAGTGTGAGCCAGCCGACTTTATGTCCCATGACTTCCACGATGAAGACGCGTCCATGGGAGGAAGCAGTGGTATGGATGCAGTCGATGGCGTTTGTGGCGATATCCACAGCGCTCTGGAATCCGAAAGTCATGTCCGTTCCCCAGAGGTCATTATCAATGGTCTTCGGGAGACCGATCACATTGAGTCCTTCCTGGCTTAAGAGGTTCGCCGTTTTCTGGCTTCCATTTCCGCCCAGGACCACAAGTGCATCCAGCTTCAATTTATAGTAGGTGTGCTTCATGAGCTCCACCTTGTCGAGTCCGTTCTCGTCCGGCACACGCATCAGCTTAAACGGCTGTCTGGAGGTACCGAGCATCGTTCCGCCTTTTGTGAGGACGCCTGAAAAATCTGACTGTTTCATCATCAGGTAGTTTGCGTACATCAGACCTTTATAGCCGTCTTCAAATCCGATAATTTCCACTTCATCTTTGTAAATCTGGTACAGACCTTTCGCGACTCCACGCATCGTCGCGTTTAACGCCTGGCAGTCGCCGCCGCTCGTAAGGAATCCAACTCTCTTCATCGTCTTGTCCTTTCTCCGATTTCTTTCAGTCGAAATATGAATGCATGTATCCAAGATAAGATTATAATACAAAGAAAAGAGAGGGGCAAGGAAAATCTGCTGCCTCCACGGTATTGTACGGAATTTTCAGTTCAGAAAATCCCTACCCGGGGAGCAGTAATGCCTTGTCACATCTCTTTTCTTACTATTATGCCACATTTTATATAAAATAGTCCGGACTGTGAATCCCGGAGGACAACTGTGGACGCATCAAAGATAACGTTTCAGCTGCTGTTTCGCATTATTCCGCCCTTTTCAAGTGGATCGGATTCGGGATCTCTGCGTGATTGTTCGCGGAGATCGTGTCGCGCATCATTCCGTCGAGCTGGCGGAACTCGGTGCTGGGGTCCATGTAGCGGACCCAAAGACCATAGCCAAACTCATTTTTCTTCTCCGAGTAGCTGATCGGCACTCCGGCGTAGTAGTCTTTATACAGGTCGGTATAAAAGTCGACCATGACTTCCCTTAATTCTTTCGGCACATCTTCCAGTTTCCGGGATATCTGGTTTTTAAGGACTGTCTGCAGATAGTTCTCCGTGTAGGTAGAAAAATCGAGAAGATTTTCATCCGTCTCCCCATTCGCGGCTGCCCAGCTGGAAACATCCACGATCTTTGCCATGTAGTCGATACTGCCGTCCGTATTCAAGGTCACAGTTCCATACTGGCACGGCGGCAGGATCAGGGAATTGCTGACGATTTCCCAGATTCCGTATGTATCTGAACCCATTCCCGGCTCCGTCAGGTGTTTCATGACCTTCTGTGTATGAAGATGACCGCTGAAGTACACCGGTGTCAGGTAGCGCTCGAAGAGTTCCAAAACCTCATCACAGTTTTCGATCACGCATTCTTCCACGTAGACACGGCTCAGGCGCTGGAGATTATGGTGACCCACAGGAATCACGGTGATTCCCTCGGCGTACGCCTCCTTCAGGCATTCTTCCATCCACTCGAGTGTGCCCTCTTTGATCTCGCCGTAGACCTCATTTTCCGGCTCGCAGACCGTTGTGTCCAGCATCATGAGCCAGGTGGTGTCGTTTAGCTCCACCAGGTAACTCAAGGAATCCGGTGCCTCGCTCTTCGCCTCGTTATAGCCGAAGTCCGCGTAGATCTCACGGAATTCTTCCGATGTCACACTCTCCACATCGGTTCTCTGATCCCCGAAGTATTCTCCGGCATCTGGCTTATTAATATCGTGGTTTCCGGGGATCACATAGACCGGAACTCCCGCTTCTTCGATCTCACGAAGCTTTTCGGAAAATTCCAGGTGGTTTGCCTTTTCACCGTTTAAGCTCAGGTCTCCGCTTAAAATCAGGGCATCCGGGTTGGCCGCGAGGACTTCCGATTTAAACGCCTGCCATAACTGTGGCTGATAGCGGATCACTTTTCCATCATTGCTATTTACGAGACTGTCAAACGCCGCGCCGTAATCCGTCATGGACGGCGACATATAGTGCGTGTCAGAGGCAATGATCAGATGAGTCTCCACCTTTTCACGGTCCACCGGATCTCCGGGACCTTCTGTCTCCTCCTCAGTCGTTTCTTCTGTCTCGGTCTCAGATTCTGTTTCCGTCTCTGTGGGCGTTTCAGATTCTGTCTCCGTTGTTGATTCTGTCTCTTCTGTGGCACTCTCTTTCGTCCGGTCCGGGGCATGATCCCGCACTGAGGGCAGGATAAAGATCACGCCGGCCAATAAAAAAAGAAGCGCCAGCAATAACAGAAATTTCTTTCTCATTAGCTGTCACCTCTTAAACTTTCCTTTTTTGTCCGCACGTTCTGCTTTGAATACGTCTCATGAACGTTACCCTGGCAGCCAGCTCGGTCCCGGCTCCCTCGCGGCACATGGAAGGTTCTCCTTAATGCTGCTGCATTCCTGCCCTGACATGGTTCAGAGAGTCCCATTGCGCGAGACCAAAACGTCAGCGCCGCTTACCCGGGGCAGCTTCACAAGGAAGTACCCGAGGCAGAACAACACCCCTGCTGTAGCGGATTGCAGGTACAGGGCACCGCTATCTCCCCGGCTGTGCGGACCAGTTAAGTATACATGGATGACAACATTTTGTCAAGTTAGTAAAACTTGTCAACATCATGTTATAAGCATGATACCAACAAGTTTTTATCAAGTCTGAGCATTAAAAAATCCTCTCGTTGAAGCTTTAATCAAACAGTGTTATCTTTGTGATTGGGAATCTCTGGTCCTCCAGCGGGGCATGCCAGATTCCGTACCAGACGTCTTCCAGGTTGTCACCGTCCGCTGCCAGGAAGCCGTAGACCTCGCTGTCAAACTCCGGGATCGCCACCGGACCGTACAGCAGTGTGCTGCCATATTCGTTGTAGATATCCGATGCCATCTGATTCAGACGGTCATCCGTCAGATATGCATCCTTGAAGCTGCCGTTTTCTTTATTCTCTCTGAGGATCTTGCAGACTTTTTCCGGGAGCTCCGTCACATCTCCATAGGTGTTGGAGTAGAGGTACATCGGATTCTTTTCCTTCATATACGCCTTCGGTGCCACCACACAGCCATCCGCACTTCCGAGGACTTCCGTATACTCATCGCCCTGTGTCGCGATGGGACCAGCCTCTTCCAGGGTGTAGGCTGCCACCGGCTCTATTGCCGCAGAATCATCGGAGCCATTTATGTCGAAAGCAATGTATCCGAAGGAGCCGTGGAGGGAGATCCTGTCGATACTCACATAGTCGAGCTCCACTACCTGACCATAGGGCTGTTTTTTTGCGGTCTCGAGGTCCAAAATTGCGGCTTTTGTTCCTTCATCGGCGGAATTGCCAGGTTTTCCGGCGAGAAAAATCGATGTCGGTCCGTCCGCACCGCCGATAATGGCTACTGATGTCGCCGCCTGTGTTTTATTCTTCTTTCCTATATAGAATGCCGTCGCGGCGGCTCCCACAAGAACAAGAAGGCCTGCAGCCGCCAGGATCTTCTTTTTATTGTTCATAATCTCCTCTCTTTCTGTTTTGATCGTGATGTTACCGTATCCAGCATGAATCAAAGCTGTCTGTACTATTTATAGTACCATACAGTTTTTACCTCCGCCTGTAAATTTCCTTAACTTTTTCTGTCCTTTTTCAGGCAGCATTGCTGTTCATGCCCTGCTCAGACAGTAATTCATAGTTGCAGTCCAGCCATATCATCTTCTTGTCTTCATATTCTTTTATCATGGTCACACTTCACCACGTTCTCTTGCATATCATGTCCATCCAGTATATACTTAAACCGAAAATTGTACCCGTGAGGAAGACATAGAGGGAACACCCACGGGAAATCAGCAGCTTGCAATGGGAAAGGGTTCTGTATTATGAACAACAAGGGGTTAATCAAAGAAATTTTTGTCATGACTCTGGCTGACGCAATCGCAGCCATAGCGGTCTTCTTTTTTCTGGTACCAAGCCACACATCAATCAGCAGTATTTCCGGTCTCGGAATTATTCTGACCCACTTTATCCCGCTTCCGCTTTCCGTGATCACGATGGCGCTCAACATCCTCCTGCTGATCATCGGATTTATTTTCTGCGGTAAGGAGTTCGGCGCAAAAACGGTATACACGAGTGTCATGCTGCCGGTTTTCTTAGGTATTTTCGAGAAAATCTTCCCGGATTTTACATCCCTCACCGGAAGTCAGGAGCTGGATGCGGTCTGCTATGTACTGGTGGTCAGCATCGGTCTCGCAATGCTCTTTAACATGAATGCATCATCCGGCGGACTGGATATCGTCGCAAAGATCATGAACAAGTACCTGCATATGGATCTCGGAAAGGCAATGTCTCTCTCCGGCATGTGCGTGGCGCTTTCTTCCGCGTTCGTTTATGACAAGAAGACCGTCGTGCTCAGTGTGCTCGGTACATATGTGAACGGAATCGTCCTCGATTACTTTATTTTTGACCAGAATGTCAAGAGACGTGTCTGCATTATCACGAAAAAAGAGGAAGAACTCCGCGAGTTCATTATTAACAATCTACACAGCGGCGCAACGATCTATGAAGCGATCGGTGCGTATAATTTTGAGAAGCACAATGAGATCATTACGATCGTGGATAAGCGTGAGTATCAGGCACTCATGAACTATATCAGTTCCAGTGATCCGGAGGCATTTATCACGGTGTATAAGGTCTCGGATATCCGGTACCGGCCGAAGAAGATCAGTGCATGATAGAATCGGCACTCTTCTTGGCCTTGGACACTTCTATCGTTTTTTTGAATCAATTTGCTTTTGAATAATCGTCTGCATAGCCAAAACCACCTCATAGATTCATTTCTGTTGGTGGTTTTGTTATGTAAACTTATTTGTAACTGTTCAGTAGGTCTGCGCACTTGCTGCGCTGACCGTAAGAAAAC
>CABVBU010000050.1 GCA_902496665.1 uncultured Clostridium sp.
GGCATTCGAGCCAATCCTTGTTGAAGGTAAGGCAATTAAGCTTCATCCGCTTGTTTGTACCGCATTCAACGCCGACTTCGATGGAGACCAGATGGCTGTCCATCTGCCGCTGTCATTAGAGGCACAGGCAGAGTGCCGTTTCATGCTGCTGTCCCCGAACAACCTGTTAAAGCCGTCTGATGGAGGTCCTGTAGCAGTTCCTTCTCAGGATATGGTCCTTGGTATTTACTATCTGACTCAGGAAAGACCAGGTGCAAAGGGCGAGGGCATGTGCTTTAAGAGTATGGACGAGGCACTGCTTGCATATGAGAATGGCTGCATTACATTCCACAGCAGAATCAAGATTCGTGTAAGAAAGACAATGGCAGATGGCACTGTTCTTCAGGATACACTTGATACTACACTTGGAAGAAGTATGTTTAATGAAATCCTTCCACAGGATTTAGGATATGTAGACAGAAGCATTCCAGAGAACGCATTAAAGCTTGAGGTTGACTTCCATGTCGGCAAGAAGCAGTTAAAGCAGATTCTGGAGAAGGTTATCAATACACACGGAGCAACAAAGACTGCTGAAGTTCTTGACTCCATTAAGGCAATGGGTTACAAGTACTCAACAAGAGCAGCTATGACCGTATCCATATCTGATATGACAGTTCCGCCGCAGAAGCCAGAGATGATTAAGAAGGCTCAGGCAACTGTTGACCAGATTGCAAAGCACTACAAGATGGGTTGGATCACCGATGAGGAGCGTTACAACCAGGTTATCAAGACTTGGGAAGCAACTGATAAGGAGCTGACAAAGGCACTTCTTGATGGTCTTGATAAGTACAACAACATCTTCATGATGGCTGACTCTGGTGCCCGTGGTTCTGATAAGCAGATCAAGCAGCTGGCTGGTATGCGTGGACTTATGGCAAACACAACTGGTAAGGCAATCGAACTTCCTATTAAATCAAACTTCCGTGAAGGTCTTGACGTATTGGAGTACTTCATTTCCGCTCATGGTGCAAGAAAGGGTATGTCCGATACCGCACTTCGTACCGCTGACTCTGGTTACTTGACAAGACGTCTTGTTGATGTATCTCAGCAGCTTATGGTTCGTGAGATGGATTGTTGTGAAGGAAAGAACATTCCATATATGGAAATCGGTTCCTTTATGAATGGTCAGGAAGTTGTTGAGCAGCTTCAGGAGCGTATGACCGGCAGATTTATCGCAGAGACAATTGTTGATCCTGATACAGGAGAAGAAATTATTCACGAAAACTGCATGGTAACACCAAAGCGTGCTGCAAAGATTATGAATGCACTTGAGCGCATGGGCAGACATACAGTAAAGATCCGTACTGTTCTTAGCTGCCGTTCCCATGTGGGAATTTGTGCAAAGTGTTATGGTTCCAACCTGGCAACAGGACAGGCTGTACAGATCGGTGAGGCTGTTGGTATTATCGCAGCTCAGTCTATCGGTGAGCCGGGTACACAGCTGACCATGAGAACCTTCCATAGTGGTGGTGTTGCCGGCGGCGATATCACACAGGGTCTTCCTCGTGTCGAGGAGCTTTTCGAGGCCAGACGCCCGAAGGGACTTGCGATCATCGCTGAATTCGGTGGTGTTGTTACAATTAAAGATACAAAGAAAAAACGTGAGATCATCGTTACAGACCAGGAGACAGGTAACTCCAAGACTTATCTGATCCCTTATGGTTCCAGAATCAAAGTTACGGACGGACAGGTTCTCGAGGCCGGCGACGTTCTTACAGAAGGTAGCATCAACCCGCACGACCTGTTAAAGGTTAAGGGCGTTCGTGCCGTACAGGATTACATGATCCGTGAGGTACAGCGTGTTTACCGCTTACAGGGTGTAGAGATCAACGATAAGCATATCGAGATGATCGTGCGTCAGATGTTAAAGAAGATCCGTGTCGAGGAGAGCGGTGATTCCGACGTTCTTCCGGGCGTATCCATGGATGTTCTTGATTTCAACGAGATGAACGAGGAGCTCATCGCTGCAGGCAAACAGCCGGCAGAGGGCAAACAGGTCATGCTCGGTATCACAAAAGCATCCCTTGCAACCGATTCCTTCTTATCCGCCGCATCCTTCCAGGAGACCACAAAGGTTCTTACTGAGGCTGCGATCAACGGCAAGGTCGATCACCTGATCGGTCTGAAAGAGAATGTTATTATCGGTAAGCTGATCCCGGCTGGTACCGGAATGAAGCGTTACCGCAATATCAAACTCAGCACAGGCGAGATCGTGGATAAGATCCCGGAGCAGGAAGCACCGGTTGCTGAAGCACCGCAGGAGGAGACGGATGCTCCGCTTGAGGAAGCAGATAAGATCATTCTCAACGAGGATGATACACAGGATATCGATGAGTGATCGGTATTTTGAAAAATAAATATATCGGAAAGGTTTCTGGGGACAGGAACTTTTCCGTATGCTGAGGCATATAAGAACAGCGAGGAGAGCATGAGAAGATCATGTTTTTCCTCGCTGTTTGAGTATACAGATAGTTAGAAGAAGGCAACTTGTAATGATTTGGCGAAGCGGCGTGCTGAATGTGAGAAGACCTGGGTTATAAATTGTATTATTTTGCGGGTCAGCGCGGCAAGTGTGCGGACCGATGGAGGTGTTTTACATGATTACGATACTGTCCGGCTTATTTATTAAAAACAGAGATCAGTTCGGGGACAGCGATGTGCGCCGTGCCTACGGCATGCTCTGCAGTATTGTGGGCATCGCGCTCAATGTCTTTCTGTTTGCCGGAAAATATCTGGCGGGCGTGATCAGTGGATCCATCGCTATTACGGCGGATGCATTCAATAATCTGTCAGATGCAGGATCATCCTTTATCTCTCTTGTGGGATTTAAATTTTCCGGCATGAAGGCTGACGCGGACCACCCCTTTGGACACGGGCGCATCGAGTATGTTTCCGGATTTGGAGTTTCCATGGTCATCATTCTCATGGGAATCGAGCTTTTCAAAACTTCCATAGAGAAGATCTTTCATCCGGAGCCGGTGGAGACAGGTGCTCTGGCGGTGGGGATCCTTGTGGTCTCCATCTGTGTAAAGGGATACATGTGCTTTTACAACCGGGCAGTCGGCAAAAAGATCCAGTCCGAGACCATGAAAGCGACGGCTATGGACAGTATGAGCGATTCCATCGCGACAACGGCGGTCCTGATCTCCATGGCGGTGGCTCATGTGACAGGCATTAGTATCGATGGATGGTGCGGCTGCCTTGTGGCATGCTTTGTATTGTATGCCGGATTTAGCGCGGCGAAGGATACCCTGAATCCGCTTCTCGGTGAACCGCCTTCCAGAGAATTTGTAAATGAGATCAGGACGATCGTTCTGGCTCATCCAGAGATTCTTGGGATCCATGATCTTGTGGTCCACGATTACGGCCCGGGGAGACGCATGATCTCCCTCCACGGGGAAGTGTCCGGGGATTGCGACATCTTTGAGATCCACGACGTGATTGATCGGATCGAGAAGGAATTGAAGGAAAAACTTGGCTGTGAGGCCGTGATCCACATGGATCCGATCGTGGTGAATAACGAGGCGATCAATGAGACGAAAAAGGAAGTTGTTGACATGATCAACGAACATTTTCCAGGCGTCACCATCCATGATTTCCGCATGGTCCAGGGGCCGACTCATACGAACCTGATCTTCGATGCGGTGGTCCCATTCCAGTATGGGAAAACGAACGAAGAGGTAAAACAGGGGATCGCGAAACTGATCTTAGAGAAATGGGATGGTTATTACGCAGTGATACAGGCAGAGCAGTCATATCTGGAATAAGGAAAAAAGATTGGATCCGGCAGAGCGTGCAGAAGCGCTTTGCCGGATTTTTGCAGTTAAAGAAAACGTAAGAAGTCTACAGGAAAAATGGTTTGCGATTGCATGGTTGAAATGCTATACTTGAGACATGGAACTCCCGGAAGTATGTGGGCAGATGGGTGACAGAACAGGCGCTCCGGCATCTGGAAACTTGTGCAGATGACCGACGGCGGTTGTTGAATTTTAAGGAGGTCTCTCTTATGAAAAAGTGGAAAATGATCCTTACTGCAGCGATGCCGTTAGCAATGGCACTGTCCTTCCCGGCATTCGCGGGCGAATGGCACGAGGATATGAACGGCTGGTGGTATGAGAATGATGACGGTTCCTACTGCCGGAACGGCTGGTACTGGATCGATGGTGATCATGATGGCTGGGCACAGTGCTATTATTTCGGAAATTCCGGTTATCTGCAGATGAATGCCGGATATGCCCAGACAAATACGGGTCATGCGGACGGATATGAGATCGACAAAAATGGTGCCTGGAGCGTAAATGGTGTTACCCAGGTAAAGGCAGTTCCGATCGCTGTCGCGGAGAACGATCCGGAGGCACTGAAGGTCTATGAAGAGGCACAGCAGCTTAGCGAGTCTCTCCCGAGCGCGAATATCGATGTGGACTATACGATCACCATGTCTTATCTCGGACAGGATATTGATATGTCCATGAATATGAAGCTGATGATGAAAGAGGACGCGAACGGAGACATGCAGTTTGTTTGCAAGGGTACCGCGGATACGCTTGGAACTGCAGTGCCGATCGATATGTTCTACACAGACGGATACATGTATGTGAACACTATGGGCCTCAAGTACAGGCAGGCCATGGATCTGGAAGCTGCGAAAGCTCAGGCCACACAGATCAACATGGATCTGGATACGGATGTCGTCAAAGGCTTGAGAATGTATACAAGCGGTGACACAAGGAAACTTGCATTTACCATTGATGACCAGAAGATCAACGAGATCCTGACCGCAATTACCGGCGCGACCGCAGAGACCTACGAGGAGCTTGGGGTAAGTCTGGACATGAAGATCAATGAGTCGAACGGCGAGATGACGGTCAACAAAGATGGCTATTGTGAGGCTATGAAGATGTTTATGGACTACGGAATGAGTATCACAGATCGTACAACATCCGAAGCTGATGAGACGAACTATAAGATGGATATCAATATGACATATAAGAATCCGGGCAAGGAAGTTTATTTTGAGATTCCGTCTACAGATGGTTATGAAGATATTGCTGTGGCTTATGTGGCAGACGCGGAATAGGGACGGTAAAATTGGGACCGGTCCGGCTTGTTAAAAAGTGAAGTGTAAATGGGCGCTGGTTTGCGTATGGCTGAGAGGTCATGGCAGATCAGCGCCTTTTTGTGCCACAGGAAATCCCTGTTCAAAGATGGCTGCGGCAGGTTCTGCAGGAATGTAGTTTCACCTGTAATAGGATCTGCCCGCAGCTGCGTCTGGGAGAATAGCAGATTGGAGAATCTATCATATATTAAATTGAAGAAACAGGACAAAGAGGGAGAGATTATGGCATCCATTAGTCTATGCATGATCGTGCGCAATGAGGAAAAGGTCCTCGGAAGATGCCTGACCTGCGTGCGGGGATTTGCGGATGAGATCATAATTGTGGACACAGGTTCTATGGACCGGACGAAGGAGATCGCATTTTCTTTTACGGATAAGGTTTATGATTTTAAATGGAAGGATGATTTTGCAGCGGCGAGAAATTTTGCTTTTTCCAGGGGAACGGGGGATTACCTGTTCTGGCTGGATGCAGATGATGTGGTAAGGCAGGAGGAACGGAGAAAATTAATGGATCTGAAGAGACGGCTGGATGACGAACGGCCGGATGTGGTGATGATGAAATACGCGGTTGGATATGACGGGGATGGCGCACCGTCATTTTTCTTTTATAGAGAACGTCTTTTAAGACGGTGCGGAAAAGCCGTATGGAAAGGGCGCATCCATGAGGCGGTGGAACCCTTTGGAAAAGTAGTGCGGGAAGATATCATGATCGAGCACCGGAAAGTGGGGACAGGGGATCCGGACAGGAATCTTCGGATATTTGAGCGGATGCTCCGGGAGAAGGGGAAACTATCTCCGCGGGATCAGTATTATTATGGAAAGGAATTATATTATCACAGAAGGTACCGGGATGCTGCTTCTGTATTTTCGGAATATCTGGAACTGCCGGATGGCTGGCGGGAAGACCGGGTGGATGCCTGCAGGCATGGGGCGTACTGTATGTACCGGATCGGGGACCGGGACCGGGCGATAAAGTTCCTGCTTTCCGGACTTTCTGAGGGAATTCCGAAACCGGAGCTTTGCTGTGATCTTGGATGGTGGTTCTTCTCGGCCGGACGCTGCCGCGACGCAATTTTCTGGTACGGGCAGGCAGTTCAGACCGGAAGGCGGACAGGGGAGGACGGTTTTGTGATGCCGGAGTGCCGGGGATATATTCCGTATCTGCAGATGTGTGTCTGCTATGACAGGCTCGGGGAATGGAAGATGGCGGAGCGGTATAATGATCTGGCGGAGAGGTGCCGGCCGGGGACGGAGGCATGCCGGTTAAACAGGGAATATTTTGAGAAAAGAAAAGCGCAGCAAATTGGACGGATCCAGTGAGGTGACAGCGGGAGTTTCGGACAGAAATCGCAGAAGTAGCAGTTTCGGACGGGCAGCATAGATTATAGTAAGCGAACAACCTGTACGGGATGTTTGCAGAAGAATATGCTGAAAGGAGAATTGGTTATGCGTAATTGTGGATATGGTTTCTGGGAGAACGAGGACTGCAGAGCAGAGAGCTGCCGGGGCGGAGACGAGAGAGGACACTGGGATGGAGGCTGTGGCTGCGGCCGAGACGGAAGAGACCGCTGGGACGGAACGCAGGGCTGTGGCGGAGATGGAAGAGGTGGCTGCGGAGGAAATTGTGGCTGCGGAGGAAACAGAAGAGGCGGCTGTGGCGGAAATTGCGGAAGCGGCTGGGGATATGGCTGGAGACACGGAACCTGCTGCTGCCGGGGACCGCAGGGGCCGAGAGGCCCTCAGGGATGCCCGGGTCCTGAAGGACCGAGAGGTCCACAGGGTTTTCCGGGATTTGACGGAGCGCCGGGAGCGACAGGTCCGATGGGACCGATGGGACCGATGGGTCCGATGGGACCGGCAGGAGCAGCGGGAGCGACAGGCCCGATGGGTCCAGTAGGACCGGCAGGAGCAGCGGGAGCGACAGGTGCGACTGGTCCGGCAGGAGCAGTGGGAGCGACAGGCCCGATGGGTCCGGTAGGACCGGCAGGAGCAGTGGGAGCGACAGGTGCGACTGGTCCACAGGGACCGCAGGGAGAAATCGGCCCGACAGGTCCGATCGGTGCAGACGGTCCGCAGGGGCCAACCGGTCCGACAGGCCCGACAGGCCCGGCAGGGACAGTGACAGCGGCCGCTCCGGTGGCAAATGCTACAGACTCGGAGAATGTGGTGAATCAGTTTAACGAGTTGCTTGCGAACCTGAGAACGGCTGGACTTCTGGCACCAAATCCTTAACGAAGGATAGATTAAAAGAGGAGACCGCAGATGCGGTCTCCCTCAGGATCGAATGAGATTTGTAACGATTCAGTCCGGAAGAGGCATCGTTCCTGAATGTGTATCGGCTGTGGTACAAATTGCATTGGGAGATCAAATCGCACCGGGGGCTTGCATGAAGACTGCCGGTATGGTAAAATCCTGTCTGGAAATATACAGCGCTTGTAACGGTTCGATACCTTTACAGTTGCGGGCAAAAATCTATTCCGGACCGGCTGTGCCGATGGGATTTTTGACACTGCCGGAACGCAGAAGGAGGAAAAAGTCATGAAAGAAACATGGAACGTCCTCGACCCGGACGAGTATGTAAAACACAATCCATTTATGGGATATACAAATATGAAGATTGAAAAGATCTCCCCGGAATGCAGTGAGATCAGCATGAAGATCACCCACGGCGTGACAAACCTGATGGGCATGGTCCATGGCGGAATGCTCTATGCCCTGGCGGATGTGGTAACAGGCCTCACGGCCAGAGCCGATGGAAGAAAATATGTGACCCAGAGCGCCCATATAAACTTTATCCGAAATGTATCGGAAGGAACGGTCTATGCGAAAGGCATCCTGATCCGCCGCGGCAGGTCGATCACCATCGTCCGCAGCGAAGTGACAGATGAAAAGGGAAATCTTCTCGCTGATGTTACGGTGGATATGTTCTGCCTTGGGGAGTAGCTCCCTGAAAGAGGGAAGATATGGCACAGACATTTGTGCGATTTGCGTTCGAATGGAATCCATGAAATGCTGCGCCGCATCATTAAGGCAGTGTACAAAAAATGAAAAAACAATAAAAATCAGAGAGAAAAACAGGCCAGACAGGTCAAAATCACAAGAGATGAATTTGAGACAACTCATCCAGGCGTGTCACAGTCGAAAAACGCCGTATTTTCAAAGAAAATTTAAGGTTTCTCCTTGACATGCAGAAAAACTCTGTATATAATAATGGGGCGTGCATCGGGTACGTCCCGTTTTTTGTGCGCATAAAGGCTGATAAGCAGCAACCAACAGTCAATATCACAGGAGGTGAAAAGAATGCCAACATTTAACCAGTTAGTAAGAAAAGGTAGAGAGACATCTGTAAAGAAATCTACAGCTCCGGCACTCCAGAAAGGATACAATTCCCTTCATAAGAAAGCCACAGATACATCTGCTCCGCAGAAGAGAGGTGTGTGCACAGCTGTTAAGACTGCAACTCCTAAGAAGCCGAACTCCGCTCTTAGAAAGATTGCCAGAGTACGTCTTTCCAACGGTATTGAAGTAACAAGCTATATCCCGGGTGAGGGACATAACCTTCAGGAGCACTCCGTTGTTCTGATCCGTGGTGGTCGTGTAAAGGACCTTCCGGGTACCAGATACCACATCATCAGAGGTACTCTTGATACTGCAGGCGTTGCCAACAGAAGACAGGCTCGCTCCAAGTACGGCGCAAAGAGACCGAAAGATAAAAAATAATTGCGAAGCAATTATTGCTACTCAAACGTAGCGCAGCGGAGTTTGAGTTTCCCGTTTTAAGCAGAACGGCCAATAACTTGAACAACCGCATAGGGATCACTAACAGGAATAAAGTGAATGCGAATAACGCATATTAGTGCCGGTGGTATTTGACCTGTGGTTGCAGGAGATAGATAGAAAACCGAGCGCGAACACATTTTATGGAAACATGTGAGTACCGATGATATAATTTTTATAATTAAGGAGGGAAGTAACGTGCCACGTAAAGGACATACTCAGAAAAGAGACGTATTAGCAGACCCGCTTTACAGCAACAAAGTTGTAACCAAGCTGATCAACAACATCATGCTTGATGGTAAGAGGGGCGTTGCTCAGAAAATTGTTTACGGCGCTTTCGAAGAGGTCGCTGAGAAGACCGGTAAGGACGCTGTAGAAGTATTCGAAGAGGCTATGAACAACATCATGCCGGTTCTCGAAGTTAAGGCAAAACGTATCGGTGGTGCAACATACCAGGTACCGATCGAGGTTAAGCCGGAGAGAAGACAGGCATTAGGCCTTCGCTGGATCACTCTCTATTCCCGTAAGAGAAGCGAGAAGACCCAGGTAGAGAGACTTGCAAACGAGATTATGGATGCAGCTAACAACACTGGCGCATCTGTAAAGAAGAAAGAGGAAATGCATAAGATGGCTGAGGCTAACAAGGCATTTGCTCACTACAGATTCTAATAGGAGGAAAAATCCTTGGCTGGAAGAGAATATCCGTTAGAGAGAACCAGAAATATCGGAATCATGGCTCATATCGATGCTGGTAAGACAACAACGACAGAGCGTATCCTTTATTACACTGGTATTAACTATAAGATCGGTGATACTCACGAAGGTACTGCTACCATGGACTGGATGGAGCAGGAGCAGGAGAGAGGTATCACAATCACATCCGCAGCTACGACTTGCCACTGGACACTCCAGGAGCAGACAAAGCCGAAGGCTGGCGCACTTGAGCACCGTATCAATATCATCGATACACCAGGTCACGTAGACTTCACTGTTGAGGTTGAGCGTTCCCTCCGTGTACTTGATGGCGCTGTCGGCGTTTTCTGTGCAAAGGGTGGTGTAGAGCCGCAGTCTGAGAACGTATGGCGTCAGGCTGATACCTACAACGTACCGAGAATGGCATTCATCAACAAGATGGATATCCTTGGTGCAAACTTCTACG
>CABVBU010000051.1 GCA_902496665.1 uncultured Clostridium sp.
CCAAGGCATGCGGAAACATGATCGTAGATATCGGAGGCGGTACTGCGGATATCGCGGTGATCTCCCTCGGCGGTACGGTTGTAAGTACTTCTATTAAGACTGCCGGAGACGACTTCGATGAAGCCCTCGTCCGCTATATGAGAAAGAAACATAACCTCCTGATCGGTGAGAGAACCGCCGAGGAGATTAAGATCAATATCGGTGCGGCTTACCGCCGTCCGGAGCTTGTGACGATGGAAGTCCGCGGAAGAAACCTTGTGACAGGTCTCCCGAAGACCATCGTTGTCACATCCGACGAGACACTTGAGGCGTTAAGGGAGCCGGCGATGCAGATCGTAGACGCTGTACACAATGTATTGGAGCGCACCCCACCGGAGCTCGCGGCTGATATCTTCGACCGCGGAATCGTTCTTACCGGCGGTGGATCCCTGATCTCCGGACTTGACGCCCTGATCGAGGAGAAGACCGGAATCACGACAATGATCGCGGAGGAGCCGCTTACGGCAGTTGCGATCGGAACCGGTAAATTTATCGAGTTCGCACACGGCGGAAAAGGCGCAGAAAAATAAAAAATGGCAACTGTAACAGGCTATGTGGAAAGAATCAAATACCGCAACGAGGATAACGGTTACTCGGTCTTAAGCGTGGCGGACGGAGGAGAAGAATATATCCTCGTCGGCACATTTCCCTACATCAGTGAGGGAGAGCGGATCGAGGCGACGGGCCGGATGGTGGAACACTCCATCTACGGCGAACAGCTTGCGGTGGAGAGCTATGAGATAAAAGCTCCCGAGGACACACTGGCAATTGAACGGTATCTCGGCTCCGGTGCTATCAAAGGCATCGGAGCTGCTTTAGCTAAAAGGATCGTAAAGAAGTTCAAGGCGGACACCTTCCGGATCATGGAGGAGGAGCCGGAACGTCTCGCTGAGGTCAAGGGCGTCAGCGAGCGCATGGCGATGGAGATCAGCAGCCAGGTGGAGGAAAAAAGAGACATGCGCCAGGCCATGGTGTTCCTTCAGCAGTACGGGATCTCCATGAATCTTGCGGTGAAGATCTACCAGCACTACGGTCCGGGAATGTACTCGGTGATCCAGGAAAATCCGTATCAGCTGGCGGACGATATCCAGGGTGTGGGATTTAAGATCGCGGATGAGATCGCGGCGAAGGTCGGGATCTTCACGGATTCCGATTACCGGATCCGCAGCGGACTTTTCTACGCCCTGCTCCAGGCGACGGGAAACGGTCATACATACCTGCCGGAGGAAGAGCTGTTTGCCAATGCGTCGGCGCTCCTGAACGTGGAGCCGGAGCACATGGAAAAGCACCTGGTGGATCTCCAGATGGAGAAGAAGCTGGTGGTGAAGGAAAAGGATGAGAAACGGATCGTCTACCCGGCACAGTTCTACTATATGGAACTCAATACGGCGAGAATGCTGCATGATCTGAATCTCCACTCGAAGATCGATGAGGAGGACGTGAAAAAGCGCCTGAAAAAGATCACGGAGGCGGAGAAGATCGAGCTGGACGAGCTTCAGGAGCAGGCGGTCATGGAAGCGGTGGGCAACGGTCTCCTTATCATCACCGGAGGTCCTGGAACCGGTAAGACGACAACTATCAATACGATCATCCACTATTTCGACCAGGAAGATATGGACATTCTTCTGGCTGCCCCGACGGGCCGCGCGGCGAAGCGCATGACGGAGGCGACGGGGTATGAGGCGAAGACGATCCACCGTCTTCTGGAACTCACCGGGGCGCCTGCCATGGATTCAAAGAGCAGCGGCAATTCCGGCGAGAACCGGCTGGAGGGCATGCACTTTGAGCGGAATGAGGAAAATCCTCTGGACGCGGACGTGATCATCATCGACGAGATGTCCATGGTGGATATCAGCCTGATCCACTCGCTTCTAAAGGCGGTGAATGTGGGAACGAGACTGATCCTTGTGGGCGATGTAAACCAGCTTCCAAGTGTGGGACCGGGAAATGTTCTGCGGGATATGATCGCGTCGGAGGCGTTCCCTGTGGTGAAACTCACAAAGATCTTCCGCCAGGCGGCCCAGAGCGATATTATCGTCAATGCCCATAAGATCAACGACGGGGAAGTGGTTCCTTTAAATAAGAAGAGCCGTGACTTTCTGTTTATCCGTCGCGATTATCCGGCAGATATTGTGAAGGATATGATGGTTCTTGTGCAGGACAAGCTGCCGAATTATGTCCACGCTGAGATGTCAGATATTCAGATCATGACGCCGATGCGGAAAGGCGCTCTCGGAGTTGAGGCGTTAAATAAGCAGCTTCAGGAGAAGTTTAATCCGCCTGCGCCGAATAAGCAGGAGAAAGAGTCCGGCGGAACGATCTTCCGTGTGGGTGACAAGGTCATGCAGATCAAGAACAATTACCAGATCGAGTGGGAGGTCCGCAACCGTTACGGAATCCCGGTGGATAAGGGTGAGGGTGTCTTCAACGGGGATACAGGGATCATCCGCTCCATCAACAGCTTCGCGGAGACCATGGAGGTGGAATTCGACGAGCGGCGGATGGTGGAGTACAGCTTTAAGCAGTTAGAGGAGCTGGAGCTTGCCTACGCGATCACGATCCACAAGTCCCAGGGAAGCGAATATCCGGCAGTGGTGATCCCGGTCCATTCGGGACCACGGATGCTGATGACGAGAAACCTGATCTACACGGCGGTCACCAGGGCGAAATCCTGTGTCTGCCTCGTGGGAATCCCGGAGGTGTTCCAGGCGATGGTGGATAATGAGGTGGAACAGAAGAGGTATTCAGGGCTGAAAGATCGAATTCTGGAGATTGATACATCTATGAGGCAGAAATAGACCTGCGCTATTTGTTCGAATATTTATATTTAACATGAAATTTAATAAAATTCTTGATATTCTATATCCCCGCCGCTGTCCGGTGTGCGGGGATATCACAGGCGGCTTCGGGCGGATGATCTGCCCGGACTGCCTTCAGAAACTTTCGTTTGTAAAATCGCCGGTATGCAAAAAATGCGGAAAAGAAATTGAAGATGAGAGCATGGAGTTCTGCCCGGACTGCATGCGCCATTCGCGTGCCTTTGAGTACGGGATCGCCATGTTAAATTACGACGAGGCGGCGAGGCATTCCATGGCGCAGATCAAGTACAATAATAAGAGAGAGTACCTGGATTTTTATGGGACAGCCCTGGCGGCACGGTACGGACGGACGATCCGCCGGATGCGCGTGGACGCCCTGGTCCCGGTGCCGGTCCATGTCACGAGGAAAAAGACCCGGGGATTCAATCAGGCAGAGATCCTTGCACGGGTCGTCGGAAAGAAGCTGGGGATCCCGGTAATACCGGAAATGCTGGTGAGAAATAAGAAGACGCTGCCGCAGAAGGATCTCTCGGCGGCAGAGCGGCTTAAGAACCTTTCCGGTGCCTTCGCGGCGGGAAAGATCCCGGAGGGGATCAGGAGCGTGATCCTTGTGGATGATATTTATACAACGGGCAGTACCATCGAGGCGTGTGCGAGAGCCCTGCGGGCATCGGGGATCAGCCGGGTCTATTTCGTTGTGATCTGCATGACCGGGGGCAGATAGGACAGGGAAAAGTGGTATGCATACAGGTTATAGAATGAGAGCGACTGCATAAATATGCAAGAATATATGTATAAACGCTTGCTTTTTGTATAGGCCTGTGATATAGTGGGTCTCATCGAAAAAGTTGCAAATCCGTATTGGATTAGAGGAGGAACATATTATGAAAAAGGCGATTGCTTTATGTTTGACCGCTGCGATGGCAGCATCACTTCTTGCAGGCTGCGGCAGCAAGACTACAGAGACAACGGCAGCAGCAGAGAACAAGACAGAGACAACAGCAGGTGCTGCTGCGGAGGAAAAGAAAGATGAGGCAGCAGGGGTTGTCAAGGTGATCGAATATGATCTTACAGATGAGCAGTATGCATTCGGTGTGGATAAAGACCAGCCGGAGCTGCTTGAGCAGGTAAACGCATTCATCGCAAAGATCCAGGAGGACGGAACCTTCAATGAGATCTGCGACAAGTATTTCAGTGACGGCGAGCCGGCTGCAGTAGAGTCTGCAGAGTATGATGCTTCCAAGGATCAGCTTGTTGTTGCGACAAACGCGGCTTTTGAGCCGTTTGAGTATGTAGACGGTGACAGCTACAAGGGAATCGATATGGAGCTTGCTTCTCTTCTTGCACAGGAGCTTGGCAAGGAGCTTGTGATCGAAAACATGGACTTTGACGCCGTATGCTTATCCGTTGGCCAGCACAAATGCGATATCGCAATGGCTGGTTTAACGATCAACGAGGAGAGAGAAGAATATGTGACTTTCTCCGATCCGTATTATAAAGCATCCCAGAGACTGGTTACACTGGCAGATGATACGGCTTTTGATGACTGCAAGGATGCAGCTTCCGTAGAAGAGGTCCTTAAGGGCTTAAGCGCGAGCGACAAGATCGGCGTACAGCAGGGAACAACAGCCCAGTACTACATTGAGGGCAGTGATGACTGGGGCTTTGAGGGACTTCCGGCAGAGTGCGTACCGTATAAGAGCGGCTCTCTTGCAGTTCAGGATATGATCAACGGCAACGTGAAGTACGTGATCATTGATGCGGCTCCGGCGGAAAGCATCACAAAGGCGATCAACGCAATGCAGTAAAAATATTGGAAACACCGGTCAGAAAAGCGGGGGCAGGAATACGGTTCGCTCCCGCTTTTTGACTGTATTGGAACATGGCAGGAAACGCTGTGTTTTTGCTATCTGGAGGTATTATGGGAAACTTCGGGAACAAATGGAACAAGTTTGTACAGATATTTATTGAGAAAAACGGTTACGTCAAGGTCGTGCAGGGCCTTCAGAATACGCTTCTGATCGCGGTAGTCGGCATGCTCATCGGTGTTTTGATCGGTACCATCATCGCGACGGTCCGCGTCCTGCCGAAATATAAGACACTTCCGCGGGCGCTGAACGCGGTCTGCAGCTTCTATGTGGGCCTCTTCCGCGGAACCCCGATGGTCGTGCAGCTTCTGATCTTCTACTATGTTATGCTGCCCCTTATGGGGATCAAGCTGCCGGGCGTCCGTGTTGCCATGGTGGTCTTTGGATTAAACAGCGGCGCGTATATTTCCGAGATCATGCGAAGCGGTATCCAGTCCGTTGATCCGGGACAGCTTGAGGCGGGACGTGCAGTCGGTCTCGGCTTTGGTCCTGCGATGATCAAGATCGTGATCCCGCAGGCAGTGAAGAATATTCTTCCGACTCTAGGCAATGAGTTTATTGCCCTGATCAAGGAAACCTCCGTTGTCAGCTTCGTCGGCGCGGCGGATCTTTACGTTGCCTTCAACTATATCGGAAGCAACAGCTACGAGTTCATGGTCCCGTATCTTGTCATGGCAGCGATCTACATCGTTCTCGTGCTGGTGATCTCAATTCTTGTTAAACTGATGGAAAGGAGCCTGAAGAAGAGTGATAGACGTCATTGATCTGAAAAAAACATTTGGTGATCTGGAAGTCCTGAAGGGAATCAATGTGACCATCAATAAAGGTGACATCGTTGTAGTCATTGGCCCGTCCGGCTCCGGAAAAAGTACATTTTTAAGATGCCTGAACTGTATGGAGGATCCGACCTCCGGCAGCATCATTTTTAACGGCGTAGATATTGCCGATATGCGCGTGGACATCAATATCCACCGCCGTCATATGGGCATGGTATTCCAGCACTTCAACCTGTTCAACAACATGACTGTGATCGAGAATATCATGATGGCACCGGTCTATGTGCGTTGCAAAGATTTAAAGAAGGCGAAGAGAAACGGAACACTGGCTCCTGACGCGCCGAAGACAAAGGCGGAGATCAAGGCGCAGGCGAGAGAGGAAGCTCTTGCGCTGTTGCGCCGCATCGGCCTTGAGGATAAAGCGGATGTTTACCCGTCCACGCTTTCCGGCGGGCAGAAGCAGCGTGTGGCCATCGTCCGCGCCCTGGCGATGAAGCCCGATGTGATCCTCTTTGACGAGCCGACGAGTGCTCTTGACCCGGAGATGGTAGGAGAGGTACTGGATCTCATGAAGGAGCTTGCAAACGAGGGAATGACCATGGTTGTTGTCACCCACGAGATGGGCTTTGCGAGAGAGGTTGCGAACCGCGTGCTGTTCATGGATCAGGGAAGAATCCTCGAAGAAGCTCCACCGGAGGAGTTCTTCGCGCATCCGAAGAATGAGAGAACGAAGGAATTTTTATCGAAGGTACTGTAAATTTCAGAAGGCTTCCTGTTTTGCAATATACGGAAACAGGAAGCCTTTTTTGCGCATTCCTAAAGGAAATACTTGACGAGCCGAAATTCTTATGGTATGATATTCGGGCGAATGGAAGATATAGGTCTTTTTTTTATGCTCAAAAAACGATAGCAACGAATAGAAAAAGGACCGCCTTACAAAGAATTTAAACGGAGGTGGAAGTCGTGCGCACTAAGATTACACTGGCATGCACAGAATGCAAGCAGCGCAACTACAACATGACGAAGGATAAGAAAACTCATCCGGACCGCATGGAGACAAAGAAGTACTGCAGATTCTGCAAGAGACATACGATGCACAAAGAAACTAAGTAATCCGGTTTGCAAGAAGGACGTGAATTTATGGGAGAAACGGCAAGTAATGAGAAAGCCCCTAAAACGGACTTTATCAAAGGCTTAAAAGCTGAATTCAGTAAGATCATCTGGCCGGATAAAGATACGCTTACAAAAGAGACCGTTGTTGTAGTCGTATCAACAGTAATTCTGGGGATTGTGATCGCAGCCCTTGACCTGATCATCAAATTTGGTCTCAATATTGTACTTGGTTAAGGATGAGGTGAAGATATGTCAGAAGCACAATGGTATGTTGTACACACTTATTCCGGATATGAGAATAAGGTAAAGGTTGACATTGAGAAAACAATCGAAAACAGAGGTCTTCAGGATCAGATCTTAGAGGTTTCCGTCCCGCTGGAAGAAGTCATCGAGCTTAAAAACGGTGCTCAGAAGCAGGTCGAGCGTAAGATGTTCCCGGGCTATGTGCTGATTCATATGATCATGAATGATGACACATGGTATGTTGTACGGAACACCAGAGGTGTGACCGGATTCGTAGGACCGGGATCCAAGCCGGTGCCGCTTTCAGAAGAAGAGATGATGAGCCTTGGCTTTAAGACACCGGATGTCGTTGTGGATTTCGCCGTCGGAGATACCGTAGTTGTTACGGCCGGCGCATGGAAAGATACAGTCGGTGTCATTAGAACCGTCAATGAGTCCAAGCAGTCCATTACAATCAACGTCGAAATGTTCGGCCGTGAAACACCGGTGGAACTGAGCTTTTCTGAAATCAAGAAAATGTGACCGTAAACGGACAAAAGTCCTGAACGGTCGTCCGTACCTTTTTAGGAAAACGGACTTTGTGCCCGCGTGGGAGGGAAATCCCCGACATTACCACATTATTTAGGAGGTGCCTAATTATGGCAAAGAAAGTTACAGGTTATATTAAATTACAGATTCCTGCCGGCAAGGCAACACCGGCTCCGCCAGTTGGACCGGCTCTTGGACAGCACGGTGTAAATATCGTACAGTTCACAAAGGAGTTCAACGCTAAAACTGCTGACCAGGGCGATATGATTATCCCGGTTGTTATCACAGTTTACGCTGACAGAAGCTTCAGCTTCATCACAAAGACTCCGCCGGCTGCTGTATTATTAAAGAAGGCTGCAAAGATCAAATCCGGTTCCGCAACACCGAACAAAACAAAGGTAGCTACTCTTACAAGAGCTGAAGTACAGAAGATCGCTGAGCTCAAGATGCCAGACTTAAACGCTGCAAGCATCGAGGCTGCTACAAGCATGATCGCTGGTACTGCTCGTTCCATGGGTATCACCGTAACAGACTGATCGTAAGCAACTGAATGGAGGACGGACCTCCATATACAGCAACAATCACGTGGGAGGGAGGACTCCCGACACTACCACAGGAGGTTTTTTATAATGAAAAGAGGAAAAAGATACGTAGAAGCGGCAAAAGCTATCGACCGCGCTACTCTTTATGATACAGCAGATGCAATCGCATTAGTTAAAAAGTCTGCTGTTGCTAAATTTGATGAGACAATCGAGGCTCACTTAAGAACAGGCTGTGATGGCCGTCATGCTGATCAGCAGATCCGTGGTGCAGTAGTTCTGCCGCACGGAACAGGTAAGACTGTTCGTATCCTTGTATTCGCTAAAGGACCGAAGGCTGATGAGGCTCAGGCTGCAGGCGCTGACTTCGTTGGAGCAGAGGACTTAATCCCGAAGATCCAGAACGAAGGCTGGTTAGATTTTGATGTAGTTGTTGCTACACCGGATATGATGGGCGTTGTTGGACGTCTTGGTCGTGTACTTGGACCGAAGGGCTTAATGCCGAACCCGAAGGCTGGTACAGTAACAATGGACGTTACAAAGGCTATCAAAGAGATCAAAGCTGGTAAGATTGAGTACAGACTCGATAAGACAAACATCATCCACGTGCCAGTAGGTAAGGCTTCTTTCACAGAAGAACAGTTAGCGGACAACTTCCAGACGCTTATGGATGCAATCAACAAAGCAAAACCGAGCACAGTAAAGGGCGCTTACTTAAAGAGCGTTACTCTTACTTCCACAATGGGCCCGGGCGTTAAGTTAAACGTAGCTAAGTTAACAAACTAAGCGAAAATTTTTGTGGAAACTGATTGACAATCCGAATATATTATGATAAAGTATTCGAGTATTGAATGCCGAAGACAGCAGGTGCCGTAAGGCGTAAGGTAAAAACACCTGCCGAGGAACGTACAAAACTCACACAGAATTTTGTAAACCTCTCTGTCTGCGGACGGAGAGGTTTTTTCCGTAAAGCGATAGAAAATGCTGTGACGGCGAATCCAATACTAAAATAAAACAGGAGGTAAACCATTCATGGCAAAAGTTGAATTAAAGCAGCCGGTTGTTGCTGAGATCGCTGAAGTCCTCAACGGAGCAAAGTCTGCTGTAGTCGTTGACTACCGTGGATTAACTGTTGAGCAGGATACTGCTCTTCGTAAACAGTTAAGAGAAGCTGGCGTTTCTTATAAAGTATATAAGAACACAATGATCCGCTTCGCTGCAAAGGGAACTGAGTTCGAAGCACTTGAGCCGAATCTTGAAGGACCGACAGCTCTGGCTGTATCCAAAGAAGACGCAACAGCTCCGGCTAGAGTATTAGCTGAGTTCGCAAAGAAAGCTGACAAGCTTGAATTAAAAGGCGGCGTTGTAGAGGGAACATACTACGATGCAGCAGGAATCAATGTGATCGCAAGCATCCCGTCCAGAGAGGTTCTTCTTGGAAGACTTCTTGGAAGCATGCAGTCTCCGATCGCAAACTTCGCTCGTGTTCTCAACCAGATCGCAGAGAAGAACGGCGAGGGCGCAGAGGCTCCGGCAGAGGCTTAATCGTCATCCCGGATCTGCAAACGGAAAAACGCATTGCGTGATTCTGTTTCAGGCAGCATGAATATGCTGTTATATCAATTGTGAAAACAAACGTGAATATAAAATTATATGGAGGTAAATTATAATGGCAAAGTTAACAACCGCTGAGTTTATCGAAGCTATCAAGGAATTATCCGTA
>CABVBU010000052.1 GCA_902496665.1 uncultured Clostridium sp.
CCAAGCCGCTTCGCCGCCTGCTCCAGGCCGTCCTCCACTGACTCACTCATACTGATCGGCGGAATGCTGTTGATCTTCTCCGCCACATACTCAACGCCGCGCTTCTTGCAGCTCTCCCGCACCGCGGCCTTAAACGCCCGCTCCATACGGTCCAGACTGTCCTGATCAATGCCACGCATGTCCACGCCAAGCTCCACCCGGCCCGGGATCACATTCAGAACATTCGGATGGTTCTGAACCACACCCACCGTCGCCACCGACTGGTAAGCGGATTCCCACTTTCCGATCTTCTCCATCTCCAGAATGATCTCCGCGGCCGCACAGAGCGCGTCGCTTCTCATATCCATCGGCGTCGCACCGGAATGCTCCGCCATCCCCCGCAGCTCTAGGCGGTACCGGATCGGTCCCGCGATCGTTCCCACGATACCGACCTCTGTCTGACACTCTTCCAGCACCTTTCCCTGCTCAATATGTAACTCCAGATACCTTTGCAGCCCGGAGATCTTCTTCGGATGAAGTGTCAAACCTCTCCGCTCAAAAATACTCTCCAGAGACTCTCCGTCCTTCGCCATCAGGTGCCCGATGTCCTGTTTATAGACTTCATGCGTGATCAGTCCGCTTCCGATCGTACAGCACCCAAAATTACTGGATTCCTCACACCGGAATGCTCCAACACGGAGCGGAATCCTGATCCCATCCTCCTTCGCCCAACGCATCACCATAAGCCCGGCCATCACACCAGCCACTCCGTCATACCGGCCGCCCTCGATCACAGAATCCAGATGCGACCCGATCAGCGTATACCCGTCCTCGTCTGTATTCGTCACATAAGTATTCCCAACCTCGTCCGTAATCACAGAAGCCCCGAGCTCCCTTCCAAGCCCCTTAAAGGCCTCATGCATCGCGTCCTCCGTTTCCGAATACCCCAGCCGCGTCACGCCGCCCTGCGACGTACTTCCGATATCATAAAAACTCTGAAATAACCTTTCACAATACTGAACATCCTCGATCCGACACTCCATAACCAGTACCTCCTGAGTTCTTTAAATACTTTCCAACCCATTTTCTCTATTGTCATTATTTTCTCTCAATACATGGATATTTCTGATAACATTATCATACCATTAAAAGTCTCAGAATTCTACACTTTTTTCATTCTCTCATCACTCCTTCATCCCCGGCCTGAAGATAATCGCCCCAAGATATCCAAACACCAACGCCCCGCTGATCCCCACAGCACTGGCTGTAAATCCCCCTTTAAAGATTCCAAGCACTCCATCCTCCGACATTGCCTTCACAACCCCTTTCCAAAGTGTATTTCCAAATCCAAGCAGCGGCACAGTCGCTCCTGCCCCGGCCCACTCGGCAAACGGCTCATACACTCCCAAAAATCCTAGGACACTCCCGCTGACCACCAGCAGCACCATGATCCTCCCCGGCATCATCTTTGTCTTATCCATCAGGATCTGCACCAGCATGCAGATCAGACCACCAACAAGAAAAGCTCTGATATATTCCATAGCCACACTCACTCCATTTCTCATTCCTAAGATTTATATTTCACACTCTGTATGATCCACGTCCGTCTTCCCTTAACATTTTTTCCAACAGATTTTTCCTCCTTCGAAAATCCCCGGCTAAGTTCTTACAGAAAATCCGGCGTCTCCAGCACCACCCCATGCGCGATTCCCGGCACACTCTTCCCCTCATTAAAGCTCACCGTAGAAAGCAATGCCCCTGTCGGCAGAAACAGCACCCTTTTCCACTCCCCATTCCTGATCTTCGGCAGAACATACCCGCAGAGCACCGCCGCCGAACACCCACATCCGCTTCCCCCGGCATGGGTGTCCTGCTCCTCCGGTGAAAATATCTCGATCCCGCAGTCCATATACCGGCTCTCGATCCGGTACCCCGCCTTCATAAGATAATCCAGCAGAAGTCTCCGTCCCACCGTCCCCAGGTCCCCGGTGATGATCTTATCATAATGTGTCTCATCCACCCCGAGATCCCTGAAATTCCGCAGGATTGTATCAAGCGCCGCCATCGCCATCGCAGCCCCCATATTCATGGAGTCATGAAAATCCATATCCACGATCTTTCCCGTCGTCACCTCCGTGATCTTCGCGAGCGGCGGTTCCTTCCCCCGGTAATCCCCGGAGGACACGAGCACCGTTCCGCACCCCGTCACCGTCCATGTAGCCGAATACGGCCTCTGATTCCCATATTCCAACGGAAACCGGAACTGCTTCTCCGCCGACGCGAAATGGCTGGAAGCACTCACAAGGACATGATCCGCAAATCCGCCCTCCACGCACATGGCACCCAGCCCCAGACCTTCCCCCATCGTCGAGCATGCCCCGTAAAGCCCGAACATCGGGATCTCCAGGTTCATATTTCCAAAAGAAGTCGCGATAAGCTGCGCCAGAAGATCCCCCGCAAACGAATACCGGATCTCCTCCTTTGAAAGTCCGCTCTTCTCAATCACAAGCCCTGCAGTCCTGCTCTGAAGCTCGCTCTCCGCCTCCTCCCAGGTCTTCTTCCCCAGCATGGAATCCAGTTCCACCCGGTCAAAAAACTCCCCCAGAGGACCGTCTCCCTCCTTCTTTCCCACAGTCGACGCAGCCGCCGTGATCACCGGCGGATTCTCAAATACCACACTGGCACGCCCGCGCTGCTTTCTTAACGTTCCTGTTTTCTCATCCATCTTTCGATCCACTCCCATCTTTATTCTGGTCTCAATTCTCCTATCAGTTACATCCATACATATCGTACTTTTTGAACAAAAACGGCTCCAATCGTACTAAATAAATATACCTTAACACTCCAGTGCCCCGCGCAGTCATTCGCAACAGCCTTCACCCTCACACAGGTACACCAAAATAAGGTCTCCATGCAAATAGAATTCCCAGAACAAACAAAAAGATGCAGGAATCCGAAGTCCATCTCGAATTTCCGCATCTTTTCCCACGACACACATTCTATAAATTTTTCGATCACACCGCCTGAAGCAGCCCCAAAATCACCGAGTACACCGCCTCATTCTTTTTCACCACAAATGCCAGCTCCTCCTTCGCCTGATTCAGCCGGTGAAACATCCACCTTACACTCCTGTCCCCAGACCGAAGATATCCTGTCTCATCATAAAAATATCTCTCATCTATCAAAACGACAAGTCGCTCCACATCCTCGCTGCTCCCGGCATTTTCCTCAAAATACCGATATCCCAGCGCCAGATACCCTTTTAAAAGCTTCTCTGCTTCCTCCTCATCATTCGCATACCCCGCCGAGACATGGGGATAGATCCGTCTCCCCTTTCCCCGGGTAAGATGCATCATATTCTGGATAAAAACAGACAGCTCTGCGTTCGTCCGGATCCGGTTCGTCATCCGGAATGTCTGCACACCCGGCACAGATTTCCACACCATCTCAGCGCTCTCCCCCAGCTCATCCGGCGAGATCGCATCCTCGCAGTCCCCGGAAAAGATCACCGGCCGCCGGGTACTGATCCCAGCCAGCAGCTCCCGCGCCCCAGGCTCAAGAAGATGTGCCTCATCCACCAGAACCGCGGAATACTCTTCCAGACCGCACTCCAGCCCAATTTCCGAATCTGGCAGATACTCCACCCGCCGAAGTCTATCATGAAGCCGCTTCCAGTCCTTCTTGCTCTCCCCGCAGTGGATCATGCAGACCCTCTGCCTCCCGGAAAGCTTCATGGCGATATCGTAGAGCAGCAGCGTCTTTCCCGTCCCCGGAAGTCCCGTAAACCAGTACGCCCCGGTCCGCTCCGCCCGGATTTTCTTTAAGATCTGGCGTTCGATATCCCGCTGCTGGGCAGTCAGGAAATATTCCTTGTTCAGGAATCGCTCCGGCTCTGTGAGAGGCGAGATCAGATACAGCTCCGCCTGAAACAGCTCCTCCACATCGCCCTCATAGTCCTTTCCGCCATCCCTCAGATCCGCGCAGAGCTGGTCCCAGTCCGCACCCACGATCCGGTCGTGGTTCGTCAGGCGGACAAGCCGGTTCTGGCTGCTGATATATGTATAGGATCGGATCGTCTTTCCCTGCACCGCGAGATAATACCGGTTCTGCATCAGCTGTTTCCTCAGCGCCTCGTCGGAAACTACACCGCTCTTTAACTCCACATTCACGATCTGGTTCTCCCTGATCTGCAGAAGATCAAACTCCTTTCCCAGTCTCGGGATCTGAAACGAGTAAAAGAACCGGAGCGCATACACCTCGTCCATATGCGTCTCCAATTCCCTCACAAAGGCCTTCATACTGTCAAGCTCCCACTCCCGCATCTTCAAAAAGTACCCACGCCCCGACATCTGCCTCTCCAGCTTCTGGACGCAGGAAATATTCTGATTTCTTGTGAGCGTATAGATCGATACTGATTTCACGTTTTCCTCCGCTTATTCCATGCTGACGCTGTTCATATGCTCCACAGCCGCCGCATCTTCTCTCTCCATTATACGTTCCTGCCGGTTCGTTTACAAGTATCTCCAGAAATACTTCACCATCCCCAGCACCCAGCTTGCAAAGATCCCGTAGAGGATCACCGGCCCCGCGATCGTAAAGATCTTACAGCCGATCCCGAAGACATGGCCCTCCGCCTTATACTCGATTGCCGGGGATACCACGGAATTCGCAAATCCTGTGATGGGAACCAGGGCCCCGGCTCCACCGAATTTTACGATCCTCTGGTACACATGAAACCCAGTCAGGATCACGCTGAGGCCGATGAGACTCAATGTCGTCCACGCCGCCGCGCTCTCCTTCTCGATCCCGAAGGACATGTAGATGGATGTGAATACCTGTCCCAGCATGCAGATCAGTCCGCCAACGAGAAACGCCCGCCAGAGGTTCCTCCAGGTCTTGTGGACCGGTGTCACCTGCTTCACATATTTTCCGTACTCTTTCTTATCGATCTCCATAATTTCCTCCATGTATTTTATCAATCATCCGAATCCCCACAGAAAATACACTGCCGACCCAAACGCCTTCCCAGCTGCCACCGCCAGTATCACATACTGCAGCCCCACCGCCAGCCGGATCCGCCGGTTCAGGACCGGCAGTGCTTTCAACGTCTCCGCAAGTGACATCACGAGACATCCCACAAAGATCCCGACAGCCGTCCCACACACCGCCAGCATCGCTTTTCCCGGGAACGGAAACGGCACGCTGTAGAGGTCCGCGAGATTCCCCCATGTTCCCCCGAGGATCAGAAGTGTCTCATAAAGAATCACATGCTCCGCCGTGTGGGTCACGCCGATGAGTCTCGGGAACACACCGATGATGGCGAGGAAGGCAAAGATTCCGGCAGCGATCACTGCCCCGGCACCAAGGCCCGCAAAGGCCAGGATCCCAAGCTTAAGATACATCGACGCCTGACTCCTTTCTCCCGCCATTTTTGATTAACGTCTTATTTAAGTTCTCCTCATAGAGCCGCATCTCCACCTCTATAGGCGTGGGGTCCACCGTGATCTTCCAGGAGGCAAAATGGTTGAAGAACAATAAAATTCCTAGGGCCAGCCCCACAGAATAGGACGCCTCCAGAATCGTCGGTCCGTCCGCCCGAGTCCCGATGATCATCTCGTAGAGCTTTGCAAACACATCCGTCACGTTGGCATCATTGTTGAAGGTCATGATGGCAAAGGCCGCCCCGAAAAATGCCACGGCGGACACCATGGCCGTCTTCATCCACTCCCAGATCACACTTTTCTTCTTCCCGGCCCGGTATGTGACCACAAAATCGGTTTCCCCGATATTGTCCACCTGGATATTCTGACCGATCTTCTCGATCTTCTCCACGAGATCCATGACGTTTCCCACAAATGCCGCCTCTTTTCCCTTCCCGGAAAATGAGGTGACCTTCACGGCTTTCGCCTTCGCCTCCGCAGCCCTGTCGCTGCTGTGGACATCGGCGATCATTCCGAGGGACACCTCCGGCTCATAAACTTCCTTCACCTGGGGAAGCTTTAAGTAGATCGTCGTGCTGCTCATGCGCTCCACGGCTTTCTGTCCATGTCCTCAATGGTCTTTAAAACGCCCGTGACGGCGCCCTGTCGGACTTCCCGCTCCGTCCCCGGCGCCATCACGAATGTCCCGGACTGCTCCGCGTTCTTTGCCGGAACCGCCACGAGAAAATACCAGAACACAAACACCAGTGCCGCCAGCGCCAGAACTGCAAAAATGATCTCCACATAGTCCTTCAACGGTTTCATATTCATCCACCTTCTCATCCTGTTTTATCGCATCAATTTCCGCCTCAATTAAGGAAATTTCCCACAGTTGTTTTCAAAAAGCTGCCGCATGGCTCCCACTGCTGCATCAGGACATAATGTCTGCCCTGTTCTTGAAACATCATATGCTATTCCTTACAACTAGGATGTTCCGAATGAATGGACATTATACATAGCTATGCATTTTGGACCATTTTCACCTTTTAAGAGGTCAGTCTCTCCCTCATCTCCCTCAAGATCTTCTTCTCCAGCCGCGACACCTGCACCTGGGAAATTCCAAGCCGCCCTGCGATCACGGTCTGGGTCATATTTTCAAAATACCGCATTTTTATGATCTGCTGTTCCTTCTCCCCGAGACCGGACAAAAGCTCCGCCAGCACGATCCGGTCCAGGACCCTGTCATTCTCCGATGTCTTTTCCGCGATCTTATCCGCCAGGCAGCCGCCGGATTCATCCCCGGCATCGAAGGGCTCGTAGATGGATCCGACTCTCGCCCCAGCTTCCATGGATGCCGCAACCTCCTCACGGCTGGCTCCCACCGACCTTGCAAGCTCCTCCACTGTCGGCTCCCGCCCAAGGTCCGCCTCCAGCTTTTCTCTCGCCGCCCCGACTTTTCCCGCCAGTTCCTTTAGCGGCCTGCTGACCTTGATCATCCCGTCATCCCGGAGAAATCTCCTGATCTCCCCAGTGATCATGGGAACGGCATAGGTGGAAAACCGGACGCCCAGTTCTGTGTCGAAATGGTCGATGGCCTTTATAAGGCCGATGTTCCCGATCTGGAACAGGTCATCCGGTTCCGGTCCTCTCCCGATAAATCTCCGGACGATACTCCAGACAAGACCCGCGTTCTCCACGACGAGACGGTCCCTCGCCTCTTTATCCCCTGCGTGTGAACGTTTTAAGAGTTCCGCAGTGTCCGCCATCCCGTCACCTGCCGATCTTCTTTTTCATGGTGACGGAGGTTCCCTTTCCCGGCGCGGAGACCACCTCCACCCGGTCCATGAAGGCCTCCATGAAGGAAAATCCCATGCCGGACCTCCCATCCTCCGGACATGTGGTGAACATGGGTTCCATGGCCTGCTCCACGTCGCGGATCCCGACGCCCTCATCCCGCACTGTCACAGAAAGCAGCCGTTCCTTTTCCCAGGCCGTCGCCGAGAGATAGATCTTTCCTTCCTGTCCCCGGTATCCGTGGATCACCGCGTTCGTCACCGCCTCCGACACGGCGGTCTTGATATCGTCCAGTTCCTCCAATGTCGGGTCCAGGCGGCTTGCAAAAACGGCTGCCACGACTCTCGCGAACTCCTCGTTCTCCGACCGGCTCTCCATAATGAGTTCCATAGTCTCACACTCCGGCATTCCTACATTTTTCCCCTCCTGCTCGTTCTGTCCAATCTGCTCTGCCTGTACTTTCTGCGTTTCCTGTACGGTCTGTCCTGTCTCTTCCATCCCTATACCTCCCTGCTGTAGATTGCTTCTTCTTTTGACTCATACTGATGCATCAGTCCCAGAATTCCCGCAACCTTTAAGACCCGCATCACCTGTGGGCAGGCACCGTAAAAACTGGTATGGCCTGCTTTCATCTGCTTGTAGCGGTTTAAGAGGACGCCAATGCCGGAGCTGTCCATGAACCGGGTACGCGTAAAATCGAAAATGATCCTGGAGACATAATTTTCCGCCATCAGAAGGTCCGTCTCATACCTCAGATTCCGGCAGTTGTGATGGTCGAACTCCTTCGGCAGGTGAATGATGAGTGTGGGACCTTTTGCCTCGTATACGAATGAATCTTCCATAAATTTTTCCTCCCATTTCAAAATTTTGCAGCCAAATTCAGCCCACATCCTGTATCCCAATGCGAGGCTGATTTTCACAAATTTTTCTTACCTCAAAACAGCTTTCTAAATCCATTCTCCTGTAGTTTTCTAGTCTGAAACAACAAAAAAGAGACCTCACAGTATTTTCTTCTGTAAAGTCTCTTTTAAGTTTTTTCGTAACTGTTCAGTAGGTCTGCGCACTTGCTGCGCTGACCGTAAAAAAACATAGGCTGGAAGGCAAAAATCCCATCAGCGAAGCTGATCTGGAATGGAT
>CABVBU010000053.1 GCA_902496665.1 uncultured Clostridium sp.
ATAAACTGATTATACCACGAACGCCGGGCTTTTCGAAGCTCGGCGTTTTGTGTTGAGAATATGAAATGAGCTGCCGCACATTAGTGCGACAGCCCCTTTTTGTATGTTCAAGCCCTGCCAGGCTCGAACGGTTCGATTGTTTACGCTCCGCGACGTCTCGTTCTCTCACACTAAGTCAAAACGCACATCTTCTTTCTCCCATATAATTAAGGTTCTTGAAAGCATGATGTGCGTTTTCTTTATTCTCTCTATTTAATTTCCCGGAAATCCCGCAATATTTCCAATGGCTTCCGTCGGTGCAGCCGCACTTGTTTCATCACCCGGGCCGTTTGGCGCGGCTGCCGTCGTTGCTTCTGTTGTCGGTGCAGCCGTCGTCGCAGCCTCAGTCGCTGCCGCTGTCGTCGATGCAGCCGTTGTCTCACTGTGTGTGCCCTTCGTCTCAGAGCCACCGGTGGACGCCGCTGTGGTCGATGTGCCGGAAGAACCGGCGGCTGTTGTCGCGGCGGCAGAGCTCTCCGGCGCTACGCTCTCGCCCGGAACATATCCGTCCGGCATTCCGTCTACTGCTGCCGCCGACGTGGACTCAACGGCTGTCGTCTCCTCCGGTGAAACCTTCACGGTTCCCGTATTTCTGCGGATCACGGCCGCATGGCCCTTGTAGGTCTTCGCGTGATCTTCCGTCTTTTCCACAACAGTTCCATTCTTGGAAACAATCTTATATGTAACCCAGCGGCTGCCGTTCGTCGCTGCCTTCTGTGTCACCTCGGTACCCGGATCCAGTGTCGGATCCTCCACATAGGTCGGCTCCGGCGGCGGAAGCTCATCCGTCTTCTCGGACTCCAGACTCCATGTGATTCCATCCTCCAGCACCGGAACTCCGTAGAAGGAGACCGTCATCTTCCGGTTGCTGTAGCTTGCGCGGATACCGATGGCCGCCTTTGACGTATTGATAAACCGGAAATCCGGAATATCCCAGCTGATGGCCGCATCCTGTCCCGGAGTTACATAGTTCGGCTCAAAGGTATGGGATCTTCGGAACGTGATCTGCATACCGGACTGGAATGCCACGCGGTACATCGTGGAAGATACCTGGCAGACACCTCCGCCCGGTTCCTGAACGACCTCACCACCGCTGTACGCGGCAGCCTCCTGATAACCTTTTTCCGCCGTGCGCTGACCTACGACCTTATTAAAGGAAAACTCCTCACCCGGCTGCACGATGGTTCCGTTGATAGCCTTGGCCGCGAGCTTTACGTTCGTGTTTCTCTTCTCGTTGGCGGTAGTCTCCGTCGTAAACGTAGAAAGAGTCTTATACTGCTCCTTCGCGTTTGCTGCGGAAAGCTCCGGCTGGCTCTCATTGACCTCAGCCTGGATCACAGCGTCATAATTGCCGCTTGTAGCCGCCTCCACAAGATCCTTTATAAGCTTCTCCTGGTTCACAGCCTTGCCCGGAGTTCCGTCCGCAAACAGGAACTTATCCGTCGCAACATCATACTCGGAGATAGAGCCGTTCTTTGCCTTCACATCCCACTTCGCCGCCGCATCCGCCGCTGCCTCTGCCGCAGCGGACTGCAGATCCTCAGAATCTTCAACCGCGAAGGTGTACTCTCCCTCTGCCTTTCCCGTGCAAATTTCATCTAAAAACGCGTCAAGATCGGAGTCGATCAGGTTCTCCGCGTCGATGCTCTCCCCGTTACAGGTGATCGTCACCTTCCATGGGTATTCTTTTTCAATTGCGGCCTTCGCCTCACTTCTCGTCATTCCCTTTAAGGAAATTCCATTTACGCTGATATCGGATGCCTGGAATGTGGATTCCTCGATGGCACTGGCCTCCGTCTCTTTTCCATGGCTCTTTCCACCGGAAAAGATCCGAACCACGCCCGCGATCAGCACGATGCAGATCACCGCACCGCCGATCATGATCCGCCGTCTCATAATGCGCTTTCTCTTCCTGCGCTGTGCCCGGATCCACGCCGGGGAATGCTGGCGGTAATCATCCCGATATTCTCTCTGTCTGTCTGTGTTTCTCTTTTCCATATTTCTTCAACTTTCCGGAAAATTAGAATCGTTTTCCATGCTTATGTCAACATAGTTACAGGGTCCGCATCAAATGATGCCGAACCCTGATGTATACAATGCTCATCGTACACTGCTGTACGCTTCTCAGATACTTACTCATTATATCGGTCTGTCATACCATTGTCAAGAATCCCGGAGGTCTATTTGTATCTCATATTAGCCTAAAAATCCCAGATGCTCCAGCAGGATCTTAACTCCCATGAGTATCAGGATCACACCGCCGGCAAACTCCGCCCTCGACTTATATTTCATTCCAAATACATTACCGGCCTTTACCCCGATCGCCGACAGAACAAAGGTCGTACAGCCGATAAAGGTCACCGCCCAGACGATATTTACATGGAGAAATGCGAAGGTGACTCCCACCGCGAGGGCATCGATACTCGTCGCAACTGCCAGCGCCAGCATAGTCTTCACATCAAAGCTTGCGCTGACCTCTTCCTCTTCATCCTCTCTGGATTCTTTGATCATGCTCGATCCAATGATCCCGAGAAGCACAAAGGCGATCCAGTGATCGATCTGGGTGATCATGGATTCAAACTGACTTCCCAGAAGATAACCAATCGCCGGCATCAGCGCCTGAAATCCGCCGAAATAAGCGCCGCAGAGCAACGCATGCCTCGGTTCCATTTTTGTCACCGACAAGCCCTTACAGACAGACACCGCGAAGGCGTCCATCGACAGTCCCACAGCCAGGATAAACAATTCCAGAAGTCCCATAGATCATTTCCTCCAAATTTTATTTCTTGTTGATCTTCCCACCAGTGAAAGGCTCGCAAATGCATAAAAAAAGAGACCCCCTCTGTCTTTTCCCGACAGATAAGTCTCATCATTTAAAGTAAAACCAGGATCATTTCCAGTATGTTGGCCTTACTGCGCCAGCGGCGCCGACTACTCCCCTATTCTGGTAGTTATTCGATTCGTGATTCTAAAGAAGAATGCGGATGAAGGGATTTGAACCCCCACGGTTGCCCGCCAGCTCCTAAGGCTGGTGCGTCTGCCAGTTCCGCCACATCCGCAAGATCTCCGATAGAATCTCATTATAGCGTGTTTGAAAAGAATTGTCAATTACGCTTTTGTTTAATTCTCCGCGCAAGTTTCCCACAGTTACAGTACACGGGCATTCCATGCCCGCGCACTGTAACTGGATTTTGCCGATGCTTCGCATTCCGAATCGGCAAAATCCGCGGTCACAACGGTATCATACGGAATTTTCAGTTCAGAAAATTCCTACCCATGAAAAGTAACTTTCCACCGACTGACGCCCTAAAATATTCTTATCTACAGCGGCATTTTCTTCTCTTCCTCATCATAGTCATCCAGGAAATTATACGTCCAGTCTCCCTTGTGATAGCCGATGACCGTCTTTAAATTAATATTGTGGACACTGTTGAAGATGTTCATGTCGATGGTATCGCAGCGCTTTCTGAGCTCCGCGATCAGCTCCTTCATCTCGTCGCGCTTCGATCCCTTTTCGCCGCCACAGGTCGCACAGCGCTCGGTGAAACGGCAGGCACACTGGATAAAGTGAAGGTTGTTGTAATCCCTCCAGGCCTTGATGTCCGCCTCGCGGACCATGTACATCGGGCGGATCAGCTCCATGCCCTCGAAGTTCTTGCTGTGGAGCTTCGGCATCATCGTCTCGACTTTTCCGCTATACAGCATGCCCATAAGCGTCGTCTCGATCACGTCATCGAAATGATGCCCCAATGCGATCTTGTTGCAGCCGAGCTCCTTCGCGTGGGAGTAAAGGTATCCGCGGCGCATTCTCGCACAGAGATAGCACGGGCTCTTATCCACGTCAGCGACAATATTGAAGATATCGCTCTCAAACACATTGATCGGGATGCCGAGAAGCTTCGCGTTGTTTAAGATGATATTCCAGTTGTCCTCGTTGTAGCCCGGATTCATCACAAGGAATACGAGGTCGAATTTTACCTTTCCGTGAAGCTGCAGCTCCTGTAAAAGCTTCGCCATCAGCATCGAGTCTTTTCCGCCGGAAATGCAGACCGCGATCTTGTCGCCTTCCTTAATTAACTCGTAGTCATGGACTCCCTTTGTGAAGCGTCTCCAGATGGACTTGCGGTATTTCGTGATGATGCTGCGCTCGATGGCTTTCGTCCGCTCCGTGACCTCTTCCTCGTTCATGACCATCATGGACAGGGACAGGCGCAGGAAGGAACGGTATCCGCCCTCCACGCTTCCGGCATCAAATCCGGCATCGCTCAAAAGCTCCGCAACGTAAAGACTCTTGTTTCCGGTGTGGCAGAGCACCCAGACCGGCTTGTCCTTCGGGATCGCTGCGAGAAGCTTTCCCACATTCACGCCCTCTTCCCAGGCTTTTCCATCGCCGATGGTGCCGGATTCCATGTCCGCCTCTTCCGGATTCTCCAGATATTCCACCAGCTTCTCCTCCGGGATATTTAAGGCGGCGTCCATGGACCCCTTTTTGTATTCCTCCGCCGGACGGATGTCAATGATCGTCCGGTCAAAGGTTCTTCCATTGATCAGCTCAGCGGCTGTAATCGTTTTAATCATTCTTTTTTCTGTTCTCCGTTTACGGCCGTCTCCGGATGCCGGGGTGCCGTCACTATTTCTATAGGAAGAAAATCCCTGTATTTTCAAGGGTTTTCCGATTTTATACAACGGTTGACATGATAACACAAGGAAAAAAAGCTGTCAATCTGTATCTTTGCAGTTCTTTATTTTCCCATGATCTCCTGCAGCATATAGACTCTGTTGAACGGGAATGAGAAATAATATCCGTCCGCGAAGTCTTCCACCATCTTCATAACTTCCTTCGCGAGCTGGATTCCCACTGCTTCGCCGTCCTTTCGACTCGCTTTCTCCGGGTATCTCGCAACGATCTCGTCCGTCACGTTGACGCCGGCGATCTCATTTTTCATGAACATGGCGTTCTTTCTGCTGATCAGCGGCATGATTCCGCAGAGGATCTTCGCGCCCGTTTCCTCCTTGATCCGGCGCAGTCTCGCCGCGTCCTCCTCCGTAAACACCGGCTGGGTCAGAAAGAACTCCGCGCCCTCTTCCATCTTCTTCTTCACACGTCCGATCTCCACATCCAGGTTCTTTCTTCCCTGGTTGACGGCACCGCCGTAGCACAGCGGATTTTTTGCGAACACATCCTCATTCATTTCCCTCGCGATCTTCATAAGACCGGTGGAATCGGAGTTAAATACCGCTTTTACGGTCTGTCTCGCTGTGGACGGGATCGGGTCTCCTGTGATGATCAGGAAGTTGTGGATATCGTTAATGGCGGCTCCTAAAAACAGGGACCGCATCGCGATAGCATTCCGGTCACGGCAGCAGATGTGCGGCATCACATTGAGACCTGTGGCCTGGCGGACCTTGCTCGCCATGAGGACAGAATCGACTCTTGTACGTCCTGACGGGGAGTCAGGGAATGTGAGGACATCCACGCCTGCATTCTTTAAGAGGTAGGCGGACTCTAAAAGCTTCTCATCATCCGCGTCGAACGGCGGGGCAAGTTCTACCGCGATGAGCTTTTTCTGTTTTCTCTCTCCGTTTTCATCGTAGAGGAATCCATGTCTCTGGACATGCTCCGTCTGCTCCCCATTTTCTGTCTCTGTATCCAGGACAATCTTACTTAGGATTCCATCACAGGAAGACATCTCTCTGATAAATTCCGGGGCCGTTCCGCAGCAGCCGCCGAGAATATCCGCGCCGAGCGCCTGAAGTTCTTTCATCTTCTCCGCAAAGTATGCCGGTGTGTTTCCGAACCGGAGCTTATTTCTTGTCAATGTCGGATATCCCGCATTCGGGATCGCAAGAAGGAGCTTATCCCCAGGACGTCCCGCTTTTTCCAGGATCTGGCGCATATGAGCCGGACCTACACCGCAGTTCAATCCCACCGCATCGATTTCCGGCACAGCTGCCGCATCCGCTAACAGGCGCTTCGCGCTGAGTCCCGCCGCGCTGTAGCCGAACTGATTTACTGAGAAAGAGACTGCAATGAATATGTCGTACTCGCTGCGGATCTTTCGGATCGCCGGAAGGATTCCGTCGAGATCCGCAAAGGTCTCAAAGTCCAAAACTGTGACACCGTGCTTCGCAAATGTCTTCGCGATCTGATAATACTCGTCCGCCGCTGCCGCCGCATCCTCCGCCCCATTCACCAGAATCGGGCCGATATCTCCCGCGATCCAGGCATCTCTCCCGTTTACCGCGTCTTTCGCGATCTTAACCGCCGCCTGAATGTTTTTCTCAACTTCTGCAAAGTCGTCCTGCAGTGTTTCTGTGTTTGACGCAAAGGTATTTGTCCTGATAAATTTCGCTCCGGCATCCAGGTATTCCTCGTGGATCTTCTTTACCTTTTCCGGTGCAGTAATATTCGCCAGCTCCGGGATATCCTGAGTCTGGTATTTTGCAGCGAAATAGGTTCCGAAGGCGCCATCGGTGATGAGGTTGGTGGTTTTCAGATATTCGCGTAAATTCATGTTCGTCCTCCTGTGGGGTATCAGCTTTTATGGGGTAGTCTGACATTCTGACGTAATTTTTATATAGAAAAACCGGACCTCTGAAATTCAGAGATCCGGCAATTCATAAGAAGAGCGGGTGATGGGAATCGAACCCACGTATCCAGCTTGGAAGGCTGGTGTTCTACCATTGAACTACACCCGCGTATAAGTAACGAGAGGCAACTGATGACATCGCAAGTTTTTCGTTGGGAGCTTGCTCACATAAGAAAAAATTTCTATGTCAGCAGTTATCGCCGTTGCAAACGGCGATTATGGAGCGAAGCTCCATAATACCTCGGAGTCATCCTCACCAGTACCTCTAATGCCCAAAGCTGGAATCGAACCAGCGACACGAGGATTTTCAGTCCTCTGCTCTACCAACTGAGCTA
>CABVBU010000054.1 GCA_902496665.1 uncultured Clostridium sp.
GCAATAAAACTTTTCCCCTGCAACTGCCACATCCCGCTTTTCAAAACACTGTCTGAAGGTCTGATAGACCATGACATTTTTCAGAATGAAATCGGGTCTCATATGAATTTCCTCGTCATTAGTTATTGATGGTTCTGTTCCAATGATCGATCCAGTTATTTAAGATCGGGTTTACAAAAGCATAGTCAACAACCTTAACATTTGCAGCCTTGTCGCCGTAAGTCATATCCTTGGACTCTTCCTCAGTGAATGTAACGTCCTTGTTTGTCGGTGCCTCGTTTAATGCCTTACCGGTCTTTGTCTGAAGCTCCTCGCTGATACGGTAGTTGATGTACTCGTAAGCAAGCTCCTTGTTCGCACAGTTCTTTGTTACGTTGATGGTGTTGAAGTTTGCGTAAGCTCCGTCCGGTGTAACGTAAACAAGTGTCGGGTTAGCGGCTACGATCGTCGGAACGCCGAAGTCACCGACAACTGCTGCTGCAACCTCACCGGATGTGAACATGTTGATCAGGTCGGAAGACTTTGTGTAAGTCTTAACAAGGTTCGGCTTTAAGTCAGCAAGTGCCTTGAAAGCAGCCTCGCCGTTGTCTGTTGTTACGTCAACGCCTGCGTGATCGCTTGCAACGTAAACCATAGCCGGTCCGAATGTTGTTGTGATCTCCGGGATGGAAACCATGCCTGCAAGGCGCTCGTCCCAAAGGTCGTCAAAGCTTGTGATCTCAAATCCTGTAAGCTCCGGGTTGTAGATGATGCCGATGCTGTTGATGGTGTACGGAACACCCTGTCCAGCCTCTGCAAGCTCCTTTGCAGCCGGGATCAGCTTTTCAGCATTCGGGATCTTGCTTAAGTCGATCGTATCGAAAAGTCCCTCGTCAGCGCCCTTCGCTGTCATAGCCTGGGAGAGCTCGATCACGTCGATGGTGGAGTTCGGGTCTGCCGCTAACTTTGTATAACGGTCGTTTGTGCCGCCTGTCTCAGTTACGATCTCACAGCTGAACTCGTTCTCAAACGGTGTGTAAACCTCTTCTTCGGAAATATCTTCGCTGAGACCGTATGTGGATAATACAAGCTTCTGTGCGTCTCCGGAAGCTGCCTTTGTCTCTTCTGCGGAAGAAGCTGCCTCAGAACCTGCTGCCTGGCTTCCTGCTGCTGTGGTCTCTGTTGTGGATGCGCCGCCGCAAGCGGTAAGCATCATTGCTGCGCAAAGTACAACTGCTGCTGTTTTTTTCATGGTTTTTCTCCTCTTTCTCTCTTTTTAAGATAATGTTTTGCAGCCACCCCGCAGGTCTGTGCTTTCCGCACAGGCTGCACAAATGGGCAGTTGCATATTTTCCCGCATGAATATGGGGCTGTTCCGGAGCTATCCGTCCATATCCCCCACATTCAGCGATGGTTCCCTTCATTGTTTTCCGTCCGGAGAACGATTCGAGCTTTCCGGTTCTCCCTTCGGCGCATGACCTGCGCCAGACGGTCCTGAGTCCCTATCTTCTCACCAGGATCAGCTTATCCTTCGGCAGATACAGCCGGATCTCCTCGCCCTCTTTATAAACATGGTCCGTTCCCATATTTACCTTCAGGACACCTGCGGAAGTCTCCACCTCGTACTGGTAGCTCTTCCCGAGGAATGTGCGGACACCGATCGTTCCGCTTAAGACATTCTCTGTCTGAACATCGTCTGCCAGACAGATATCGTCCGGACGGATCGTTCCCGCGAAGTTCTCGCACTCAAGATCCATGGAAGTTATGAACTCGCTTCCATCCGGCGCCGTATAAACGCCGTCCTGCTTCTTCGCAAGCTCAAGGAAGTTCTCGAAACCGATGAATCTCGCGACGAACTCCGTCGCCGGTCTCTTATAGATGTTCTCCGGTGTGTCGAACTGCTCGATCACGCCGCCGTTCATAACGGCTACCTTGTCGGAGATGGAGAAGCATTCTTCCTGATCATGTGTAACAAATAATGTGGTAATTCCAAGGCGATTCTGAAGTCTCTTGATCTCCACACGCATGGAAAGTCTCAATTTCGCGTCAAGGTTGGATAACGGCTCATCCAAAAGCAGTAGCTTTGGCTCGATGACAAGTGCTCTCGCGAGGGCAACTCTCTGGCGCTGTCCGCCGGACATCTGCTTCGGGAAACGGTCGGCAAGTTCTGTCAGGCCGCAGACCTCAAGGATCTCCCTGACCTTCTTGTCGATCAGGTCCTTGTCCATCTTTCTTGTTCTGAGCCCGAACGCTACATTGTCATAAACACTTAAATGCGGGAACAGGGCGTAACTCTGGAATACCAGACCAAACTGACGCTTGTGGACCGGGACCTTTGTCATATCCTCACCATCTAATGTGAAGGTTCCGCCCTGCGGGTCGATAAAGCCTGCAACAACGCGGAGTGTCGTGGACTTACCGCATCCGCTGGGTCCTAAGAGGGATACGAGCTCGCCCTCCTCGACTTCCAGATTCAGCCCCTTTAAGATCTGTTTCTTTTTATCGTAACTTACGTCGATTCCATTTAAACTCATAAAAGCCATGGTCATATTCTCCTTATTTTGCCAGGGCTGCGATACCCAGTGTGCGGTCTACGATCACCATGATGACTACGGTAGCTGCCATTAAAAGTACGGAAACCGCCGATACGGTCGGATCATAGTTGTATTCAATATAGTTCATCAGTGTCGACGGGAATGTGGAAACGCCCGGTCCGGATAAGAACATGGACACCGGAATGTTGTTGAAGGAATTGATGAACGCCAGCATGAACGCGGAAGAGATACCGGAAGTCACGTTTGGGAGAACGACCTTGAAGAACGCCGCCCCTTTCGGACATCCGAGGCTCCATGCCGCCTCCTCGATGGAAAAGTCGAACTGTTCCATTGCGGAGCCGACTACGCGGATCACATACGGAAGTGTTACCATAAAATGACCTGCCAGAAGTCCCGCAAATACCGGGATCCTGAGTGTCAGGATCAAGCACTGGTACATAATAAAACCGATTACGATTCCCGGAACAATGGTTGGGGAAAGGAAGATGGACTTTAATAACTGCTTTCCTTTTAAACCAGATCTCGCCAGCGCATAAGCCGCCGGGATTCCGACCAGAAGAGAGATGCATGTCGCGAGGAGCGCGACCTCAAGGCTGGTCAGGAATGATCTGCGGAAAGACTTTAACGCGAACACGTTCGCGAACCATTTCGTCGAGAAGGACTCGATCGGGAATGTGATGGCGCTTCCGCCGCCGAATGCCGTTACGGTGATGATCAGTAACGGGATCATCAAAAATGCAAATACGATCGCTGCCCATATGGTCAGCACTTTATTTTTACGCATAATCTTCACCTCTGCGGTCCAGCCGTGCGGCCAGAGCGTTAAATCCTTTGATCACAACCAGGGTTACAACGATCATGATGAGGGCGATCACGGACGCGCCGGTCCAGTCGCTGACGGACATCGCTCTCTGGTAGATCAATGTCGCCATAACCATGTTGCTGTTGCCTCCTAATAACTGCGGCGTCGTGTAAGCGGTCAGGGTTCCGGTAAATACCAGAATACCGCCGACGATGATTCCCGGAAGACTCATCGGGAAGATGACCTTCATGAACGCTTCCGTTCTTGAAGCTCCGAGGCTCTGTGCCGCCTCCATCATGTCATCATCAATATTTTCCATAACACCGGCAACTGTCACAATCATCAGCGGAAGGAACAGGTATACAGAACCAATGATGATAGAAAAGTCAGTGTATAAAAGCTTCATCGGCTTCTCGATCAGTCCCATAGCCATCATAGCCTTGTTGATGATCCCGTTGCTGCCGAGAATATTGATCCATGCAAAGCTTCGGATAACGGAGTTTGTCATCATCGGGAAGATCGACGCCGAGAGGAGAAGTCCTCTCCATTTCTTATCACAGCGGCTGATGAAATATGCCGTCGGGATGCCGCCCACCATACAGACAAAGGTGGTGATGACCGCGATCTTCACGGTTCTCAAAAAGATCTTTCTGTAATACTCGTCCTTAAAAAAGTCCACGTATGCGCTGAACGGGTAATCTCCCGTAAACACGCTTGGAACCAGAACGCGAAGCAGCGGGATCATCAGGAACAGAAATAAGATCACCAGTCCCGGAACCAGCATGCACCATGCACTGCTCTTTTTCATTGCTTTGCCCCTTTCTTAACTGTGCGTAATAAATTTCAATTAGCGTTTCTTATAAATATTTGTTTTTTCATCAATTACACTTATATTTTACATTCATTATAAAAAGTGATATACTATACGTCAAATACATATTATCTATAATTTTTATGCAGTAAAGCTATGAGGAGGCCCCTGTATGGAATTGAAAGAAGCCCGCTATATTCTGGCGATCGCCCGCCACCAGAGCATCGGCAAAGCCGCCGAATCCCTTTATATCTCCCAGCCGTCCCTGAGCAAGTACTTAAAGAACCTGGAAGAACGTCTCGGCGCTCCGCTGTTCAGCCGCCACGAAAACCGCTACTACCCGACCTACATGGGTGAACGCTATCTCCACTACGCCGAACAGATCGTTGCCTGCGGCGATGAGTGGATGCAGGAATATGACGATATCGCTCACCGTCAGCGCGGCCGCTTAAACATCGCCGTGCCGATCATGATGGGCAGCACGCTGATCGAACCGATGTTGGCGCCGTTTCATAAACGATACCCCTATGTGACCTTAAATATCATGGAAGCCGTAAATTTCATTGCGGAGAACAGTCTGGAGACCTCATCCATCGACCTGACCCTTTACAATATCCATGAATTTCCCGAGACCATGGACTACCAGATCCTGCGCTCTGAGGAGATTGTTCTGGTCCTGCATGAAAACCATCCTCTCGCCGCAAAAGCCCTCACCCGCCCCGGCTTCCGCTACCCGTGGCTGGATCTTTCCCTATTAAAAGACGAAAACTTTATTCTCCTCTACCCGGACCAGAACACCGGTGGCATCTCTCTGGATCTCTTTAAAGAGTATAACATCAATCCACCTGTCTCTCTCCACACGAGAAACTCCTCTATGTCGATCCATCTGGCCATGGACGGCGTCGGCGCTGCATTCGCCCCGGAGAGCTATTTCCACCATGAAAACCAGTACACCGGAAACCGCGCCCTCTGCTTTTCCGTCGGCCATAAACCGGCCCTCACAACTACCATCGCCGCCTATCGGAAAAACCGGTATCTGCCGCAGCATGCGAGGGATTTTCTGGAAATGATCCGGGAATATTGCCGGGAGAAGTAAAAAGGCCGCACACCATAAAAGAAGCCGGATACTATATTTGCATCTGCTCCTTTCGCAAAAAATAAGCAGCCACACACCGCAGCGCATGACTGCTATGTAATAAAAATATCTCCATCATTTCGAAAGAGAATGACGGAGATATTTCGCCCTACTTATTCGGTTCTATAAGCATAGGAACCTGATAAACCGCACTTGATAGCGTACTCATCAAAGAGTTTATCTTTATCACTGACATCATCGTAATATTGGCAATACTCTCGTGATTGTTTTCATATAATCATCCGCTTTCAAAAACATAAATTTTTTTGTTTTTTGAAAACGGCATCTATGTAAAGGCAGCCGCCTTGATAAGCATTCCGGGTGATTATTTCCACCAAAAAAAGCACGTTCCCAAGGGGAAGCGAACCCTCAACTAGTGCTTAGGAGCAAGGCTCTTTGCTGTCGCTCCTTGTCGCTCTGTGTCGGTATTTGTCGCTGAATGCGGAACTTTTTTATGTGTCCGAATCGATTCCTTCGGTTTCTGTCTCTAATTGTCCTGCCTTGTCGGCGGTCGTCCTTTAGCTTAATCTTAGTTTTTTCTAAGAACGGGAGTAAGTCCCTCTCCGAAAAACGGACTTCTACTCAGGGTTATGCTGAACAAAAACATAGCGGGCAGTCGCTTCCGAAAGAAGAGCAGCTGTCCGCTATGTATGATTTGATGATATTGAATTGTTCTGACCAGCAAGTGTTGCCATACTGAAGTAAAGTTTATTTCACAATCCAATGGCCTTTTCTTGAAGTTCCTGCTCGTTCAATGATGCCATTCGCCTGCATTTTCCGTTATTCCAAACAAATCAGCGATATTTCGACGATTGAATGAATATTCATAACGGTATCCTATTACCCCTGTTAAATTTCCAGTAGCCATTTCAAAGTCATTGTCTCGTGTTACTAAATCTTTTTCTCC
>CABVBU010000055.1 GCA_902496665.1 uncultured Clostridium sp.
GCCGGTGTCTCCGGTACATTTGCGTCGTTCTTCCCTGCCGCAACCTCCGCCGTACTCTCTCCCGACGGCTCCGGCATTGATGTTGGATTCTCTGGCATATAAACACCTCAGTATCTTTTTTACTACAAAATATGAAGGCAGACCAGAAAGTGTTCCCTGCCTATGTTAGAACTTCCATGGGCTTTCCGAGGAATTGATCTTTTTGTATGAAAAATTTATTCAAATTTTTTTGTTTTTATCGTTGACAAACATGTTGATCCATGATAATATATTGAAGGTTCGAAAAACACAGTAAATGTGTTCGCTGCCTTGGCTCAGCTGGTAGAGCGTCGCCTTGGTAAGGCGGAGGTCGGCAGTTCAAATCTGCTAGGCAGCTTAAACCATGAGGCTTTCCGGGATATCCGGGAAGCCTTTTTTCGCGTGACAGGGGATTCCCCCTCTTTCAGGTGATGAGTACTTGCAGGAAATCCTTCGCGCACAAAAAAAAGACCCGGGAAACTCCTCTCCACGGGTCTTTTTTCATAATCAAAATTTTAAATTCTATGCCTTCGCCAGTCTCTGTCTCACGATCTCATACGCGAGAACACCTGTTGCAACGGACGCATTCAGGGAATCGATATCGCCTTTCATCGGAATCGACGCGATCATATCACACTTTTCCTTTACAAGACGGCTCACGCCCTCTCCCTCATTTCCGATCACAAGCCCGATCGGTCCGGTGAGGTTTAAGCGGTACATACTCTCTCCGCCCATATCGGCGCAGACGAACCAGATCCCACGTTTCTTTAAATCCTCGATGGTCGCCGCCATATTGGTGACCTTCGCGACCGGCGTATAGTTCAACGCTCCCGCGGAAGTTCTCGCAACCGTCGCGGTAAGTCCCACCGCGCGTCGTTTCGGAATGATCACGCCATGAGCACCCGCAAGATTCGCGGTACGGATGATCGCTCCAAGGTTATGCGGATCCTCAATTCCGTCAAGCAGGAACAAAAACGGCGCCTCACCCTTCTCTTCCGCGATCTTTAAAATATCTTCCACCTCCGCGTACTCGTAAGCAGCGGCATACGCCATCACACCCTGATGGTGTCCCGTCTCGGACATGGAATCCAGACGTTCCTTCGGAACAAAGTTTACGATCGTATCATGCTTTTTCGCCTCTCTCACGATCGTGCGCACCGGTCCGTCCTGACATCCGTCAAGGACAAACAGCCGGTCGATGGTCTTTCCGGAGCGGAACGCCTCCAAAACAGCGTTGCGTCCTTCAATCGTCAGTTCTTCATATCTCATCGGAATTCTCCTCTTTTTGTTTTTCCGTATCACCGGAGTCAGCTTTTCCGGTCTTTGTCATTGCCAGCGCCACAAGATCCACCATGCGTTCCGTTCTTCCGGACAGGTAAAGATATCCCATCAGAGCCTCAAAGCCTGTCGCCATCCGGTAATCCTTCATCGTGGCATTCTTGGCCATAGAGAAAGACTTCGCATTTCTTCCCCGTTTGTAGACCGCATGCTCCTCCTCGGTCAGGTCATCCTCGATGGCCATCAGGAATTCCGCCTGGGCTGCAGCCTTCACAAGAGCTGAAGACTTCTTGTGAAGCTTATTCACCTGCATATTTCCCTCACTGACCACGATGGTACGGATCAGGATCTCGTAAGCCGCGTCACCGAGATAGGCGAGCACAAGCGGAGAGTACTGGCCTGCATCCGTATCCTTTAAGTGGAATTTTTCCTTTAAAAGCATTAAGCTCTCTTCCATTTTACGCCCTCTCTTGTGTCCTCGAGGACGATTCCCATGTCGAGAAGTTTTCCTCTGATCTCATCGGCAAGGGCAAAGTTCTTTGCCTTTCTCGCTGCCTGTCTCTGGGCGATCAGATCCTCGATCTCAGAGTCAAGGACTTCCGCCTTCTTTTCTGTAAGGATCCCCATTACGTCACAGAGTCTCTGGATCTCATTTTTCATCCAGCAAACATATTCTTTTGTGCTTGTCCCAGAAACTGTGGAGTTGGAGAGCTTGATGAGCTCGAAGATTGCGGAGATCGCGTCCGCGGTGTTGAAATCATCATCCATCGCCGCCTCATACTTTGCGACAAGCTCCATTGCCTTCTTCTTGTTTTCCAGTTCTTCCTCTGTCATTGTGCCGTCGGATGCCTTTGCCTCCGCCTCACGGAGTTTTTCCATACCGGTGAGGATTCTCTCAAGACCGTTCTTGGAAGCTTCCATTAAATCCGCGCTGAAGTTTAACGGACTTCTGTAATGCGCGCTCAGCATAAAGAAGCGAAGCACCTGAAGATCGTATTTTTCGCTGATCTCGCGGACGGTAAAGAAGTTTCCGAGAGATTTTGACATCTTCTTATTGTCAATATTTAAGAACGCGTTGTGCATCCAGTATTTCGCGAAGGGCTTTCCGTTTGCCGCCTCACTCTGGGCGATCTCGTTCTCATGATGCGGGAAGATCAGGTCCTCGCCGCCTGCATGAATATCGATCTCGTCGCCGAGGTATCGCTTTGCCATAACGGAGCACTCGATGTGCCAGCCCGGACGGCCCTCGCACCACGGGGACTCCCAGTACGGCTCGCCCTCTTTTTTCGGTTTCCAGAGAACGAAGTCGTTCGGATCCTGCTTGCCCTCCTCACCGGTCACCTTGATCTCACGGAATCCGGACTGGAGATCATCGAGATTTTTGTGGGAAAGTTTTCCGTAATCTTTAAATTTCCGGACACTGTAGTAAACCGTTCCGTCAGCAGCCACATAGGCGTAACCTTTTTCGATCAGAGTGCTGATCATATTCAGCATGCCGCAGATCTCTTCTGTCGCCAGCGGGTTCTTTGTTGCCGGCTCAATATTCATGCCTTCCATATCCTTTTTGCACTCGGCAATGTAGCGCTTGGAGATCGTCTCTGCATCAACGCCCTCCTCGATGGCTTTTTTGATGATCTTATCATCGACATCCGTAAAGTTGGATACATAATTTACATCGTATCCTTTATATTCAAAGTACCGTCTTACCGTATCAAATACGATCATCGGTCTCGCGTTTCCGATGTGAATAAAGTTGTATACGGTCGGTCCGCACACGTACATTTTTACTTTTCCCGGCTCCACCGGAACGAACTCTTCTTTTCTCTTTGTGAGTGTATTGTAGATCTTCATAACTTAAGCTCCTTCATATATCTTTCTGTCCGAATTTTTATCTGCCATACAGCTTCGCGCAATGCACTTTCAATATCATCAAAGTAAACAGGCGCTTACTTCCGCATTCATTTATTGCTGCTGTCTACAGCCCGGACAGCCCCCGCATCCGCCGGAGATTACGCCCACACGGTCCTCCGGCGCGTAATCCGCCACCGAACTTAAAAGGGCGATCGCCTGCGCGGAGATTCCCTCTCCGGCACCGGTAAATCCAAGCCCCTCTTCCGTCGTCGCTTTCACGCTTACCTGCTCTTTTTCGATCCCTAACGCCGCCGCAATATTTTCCGCCATCTGCGGGCGGTACGGCAGAAGCTTCGGTCTCTGGGCAATTACGGTAGAATCGATATTTTCGATCATATATCCGTTTTCCTGCAGGATCTTCCCGACTTTCTTTAAAAGCGCGATACTGGAAATCCCTTTATATTTCTCGTCCGAATCCGGGAAGTGCTGGCCGATATCGCCGAGGGCGGCAGCCCCCAAAAGTGCGTCCATCACAGCATGAAGAAGGACATCCGCGTCAGAGTGACCCAGAAGTCCTTTTTCATAGGGGATATCCACGCCTCCGATGATCAGCTTTCTTCCTTCTACGAGACGATGCACATCATATCCCTGTCCGATTCTCATAGAATCTCCTCCTGTTTCTCTTATGAGCCGATCACGCGCATCCGCTTCGGGATACAGCGCACCGCCAGATTTTCCTGGCACATACAGCTCTCACCGTCCACATGGACCGCAAGGGGTCTCACTAGATGGATCTCCGCCTCACTGCACTCAAAGACGCGGATCCCCCGTTCTTTCCTCCGGACACCCATCACAAGGTCTTTGAGGATCGGGATCATCTTTGTCTTTCTCGAGCTGTTTCCAACGTAAACGGTCATCTTTCCATCATCGTTCAGCAAATCGCCGTTTTTCCGTTTCTTCTTATCCTCCCGGCGGATCATAAACGTGATGAAATATATATGATTAAACTCCACTTTCTGCGTCCCGTCAAGCAAAATATATCCTTTTGTGGGTTTTGCAAGGAAAAGCTGTTTTAATCCGAGCGCAAATCTCAGTATTTTCGTCATGTGAAGTCTTGTCATCTGGTTTCTCACCGGACAGCAGAGCAGATTGTGGCACATCGCTGCGTCCAGACCGATCCCGCATCGTCCGGCAAATCTTCTGCTCACGATCTCCTCGTTTCCGAAAGTGATCACACCATAGTCCAACATCCGGTAATACTTCGGGTGCAGGATCTGTCTCGCCTGACGGTCCACCTTCCAGAATGACTGGAATCCCTTGGAAAGCGCGTTCCGGAATCCCGCCGGGACATAGCCGAAGGTCAGAAGTCCTTTAAAGGAAACTCCATTTAAGACCTCGTTGTAGGTGCCCTCTCCGCCGACGATCACGATCACCTTTGCCTCATCCTTCTCCGCCGTCAGCACTCTCGCGATCTCCGCGGCATCTCCTTGGCGCTCCGTGAAAAAGACGCGGTATTCCTGGCTGTTCATTTCCAGCCGACGTTCCAGTCGTTTCCAGATCCGATACCCTCTTCCGGCACCGGCGCTGGGATTTACGATAAACTGATACATAACGTCCTCCGAATCTTATATGTTCAGAACTCTGCGTGCAGCCATACACATTCTGACCGTGTCAGTGCCATATGGCATACGATATAGATTATAGTATATCACATAACCGCTAAAAAAAGGCTAAATTTTTTCTAAACTTCAAGTATGCACATCACGGACACAATCATGCCGAAACGTAAGAAAATAGTAAATACTTCTTCCTTGTCAGACAATATCGGCATCAATTATAATAAAAGCAGATATAAGAGGCGAAGATATATGACTTTCTTGAATCCGAATCTCGAAAGGAGGTCACTGGTATGAGAAAAAGAATGCATGTCGGGTTTTTCATGCTGTTGTTCTATCTGATCTTTGCAGTCACAGCACTTCCGATCACCGCGAAAGCTGACATGGGGCCAAAGCCCTCGGTTCGCATCCAGTTCAAAAATATGGGCGATGACCCGTGCTATGGCACGCTGCTTTCAAAAGAGAAATGCACAGGACCTGCGCGCGTCTGGGACGGGACCGCAAGAAATGAACAGCTCTATGATCTTGACCGGAGCATATGGAAAGCTTTTGTAGATTACAAAGATCCTGACGGATATTATTTCCTGCAGAGGGGCTGGACGGTAAGCGAAACAGGCGAGATCGCCTGGACCTATTATCCACCGCAGGATTTTAAGATCCTCCTTTATTATCCGGAAACCGGGACCTTTGTTTCAAGCGGAAGCTACGAGCGTTATGCATTTGATACCTATTACACCGTGGACATGGAAGGAGTCCAGATCGGATCCGTGGAATACAATGAGGGCCTGAGCACGAACGAGCGGATCAACGCATACCGCTCATATAATTATCGAATGGAACTTTTATCACTCACGATCCGCATCTTTCTTACGATCGCAATTGAAATGGCAGTCGCGCTGTTGTTTGGCTTCCGGCGGAAAAAGCAGCTGCAGATCCTTGCGCTTGTGAATATCACGACACAGCTTCTCTTAAATCTGCTTCTCAACATCATTCATTACAATTCCGGTCCGTTAGCCTTTGTCATAAGTTATGTCTTTTTCGAGGTCATAGTCTTTGCGCTGGAGGCAGGTCTGTATTGCAGGCTTCTGAAGAAAGTATCCGAAAAGAAGGAGAACTGGTACTACGTTCTCTATTCGTTTGTCGCGAATTCAGCATCGTTCTGGGCTGGATATTATCTTGCGACAGTATTACCGGGAATCTTTTAAGCGCAAACCCGGACACCAACGGAGTTTTCCATATGTTTGCAAGATCACTGCGTATGTTATGCAGTAAAAAATCCCAGGAGTCTTCTCAGATTCCCGGGATTTCCAATCGTAGCGGAAGGGAGATTTGAACTCTCGACACCACGGGTATGAACCGTGTGCTCTAGCCAACTGAGCTATTCCGCCATGAT
>CABVBU010000056.1 GCA_902496665.1 uncultured Clostridium sp.
CGTGTTTTTCTGAAAACCACCTCGACGCAAATGGTCAAACCTCGACCTAATTGGTCAGGAAGTATCGAGGTAAAAGGAGTGCTGCAATTATGATACATATTGCTATTGTGGAAGATTTCGTTTTCGATCAGAAGCATCTGATCGATTTAATACAGAAGAATTTCGAGAAACATGGAGGAATAGCTGATTTTACCTGCTATGAGAGCGGCGAAGCATTCTTAGAGGCTTTCCGCCCCGGTCTTTTCAACGCTGTATTTATGGATATCATGCTTGCAAAAAACGGCCTGAACGGGCTTGAAACTGCTGCAAAGCTTCGAGCTGTTGCCGCACGGATCCCTCTTATCTTTGTGAGCAGTGAGCGGGATTATTCCCTTGAAGGATACCGGGTACATCCGCTCGACTACCTCTTAAAGCCGGTGGATGCAGACGCTCTGGACTGGTGCCTCAATGCGATCCGCACCTTTCTTTCCGAACCGGCTTATATTGAGATTCAGGCTGTCCTTGAGCCGGGGCAGTCATCCTGCCAGCGGATTCTTCTGGATGATTTTTTATACGCGGAAACGCAGAATCACCGCCTGATCATCCACACGTTACGAGGTGATGTTGCCACGCGCCTCTCTTTTTCGGATCTAATGGCGCTGCTGCCGAAGGGCGGACGTTTTTATATGAGCGGCCGCAGTCTCCTCCTCAATTTTTCACAGGTGGTCTCTGTGGATGAGGATGGTTCTGTCCGTCCGAAAAACGGTTCCTGCCTTTTCTGCAGCCGAAGAAAGAAAAAAGAGACCAAAGAGGCATTTATGGCATATCTGTTTACCTGTATGCGGAAGGGAATGATTTCGTAAAATATTTTGGACCAAAAGCCGGGAGTATCAAATAGCGAAAAAAAATCCTACGGAGGAGTAACCGATGAGCAATGCAGGCTTATTTCTACATACTACTATTAATTTTGATGAAGTTGCAGCGGCTTTAGATTATGGACAAAGAACTTTAGATCATGCAACCTATGCAAAGGTAACGAATGCCTTTAAGAAAATGTTATTCCACTGCCTTCTCTGGATCTTTATATCCATAATCATCTGTTGTGGCACTGTGCTGTTAAGCCATCACATCCAGAACCTGAAGACAAATGAATTGCTGACAGCTTATAACGCAACAACTTTCAAAGGAGGAGTGCGAACCAGTCCAACCACGGTAATGTATACAGAAGGCAGCTCCTATCAATATGATGTCTCCAGACTTGGATTACATCTTGATACAGACTTTCCGCATCAGAGAAGATTAACCTTATTATTAGATGACCAAAACCAGCTAAAAGGCGTTATTTCTAATGATGAATCCAACAAACTAACCGATATATTCGCATTTGGACTTGTTTTCGGAATGGTCGAGATAGCGATGATCATGATCGTCTATGTATTTTTTGTTCGGAAGCATACGTCTTATGGCAAAAAATGGTATGCCTTTATGAAATGGTTTGAAACCAGAGATGACACCCTGCTTGCTATCATACGGGAATAATGCCATGCAAGATTTCTTTTACCTTAATGTCAGAGGATTCTCTAATTCAGGTTAATGTATAAATCCTTGACATTTTTTTATTCAATGTTAGAATAATAAAAAGAAGCGGGTTTTGCGACCGTACAGTATTATTACTCAAGCGGGTTGCTCGCTTCTTTTTTTGTGCGCAAAATATCATAACGATAGTTAGCTTTTACCTTTGCATTTGCCCCCCCCTTTAAACCACGAGCATCTTTTGCGTTTGCAAATTCATCAGGGAATTCTTTTCCTGTTACATAAAAACAGCCCCGGCATACAGACTCTTGTGTCCATATCGCCGGAACTATCTTTATTTTTCACATGTTCTTATCACATCAAAGTTCTCTTACTTTCTTCCTAACAGAGATTTACCAGTCATCTTTTTCGGCTGTTCCCTTATCGCCTCACCGGCTGTCCGTGCCGTCCCAGCTTCCGTCTTCCTTCACATAATAGCCATCCGGCGTCAGGCAGTTTGCAAGCATGATGCCGCCTTTGCCATCGGTCTTTTCGTTTAGATAGTACCACTTCTCGTCCACGAATATCCAGCCGCGTTTCATGCCGGACTGCGGATCAATATAGAACCAGCCGCCATAAATGCTGTCGCGGATCCAGCCGGTCGTTGCGTAGCTGTCCTCACCGAAAGCCCACCAGTTTCCATTGACAAGAACCCATTCATGTGCAATTCCAGCTCCATCATTTCCTGATGTTCCTGCCCCGGCACCTTTGCCATCGGCCACAGCCTTCGCATAGGTTCCGTCTTTGTAGAGGAACTGATAACGTCCGTTGTCGTTTACCCAGTGGCTGAGTCCATCATTCGGTGTTTCGCCCTTTTCCAGATCGCTCTTTGTGATGATGGATCCGGTGAGAGCGCCGCGGGTATCAGATACCTGTCCTCTTTGGGAATCTGTTGTGATACTCTCTTTTTCCGCCTGGGAATTGGTGTTCTGTGTGCCATTATTTGCGGTTCCTTTGTTTCCGGAGCTGCCTGAATCATTGCTGTCATCGGAATCATTGTCAATCTCACAAAGCAGTATTTCTGCAAAATCAAAATCGAGCAGCATGCGATTCTCCCTCTACTGCCCATTCTTCGAATACATCACTTTCGCGCTGATCCCTCTGATTTTTCCAAGCTTCCCGGAAAGCGCGCTGATCCGGTCAGCAGGAGCGTCTACGATAACGCTGATGATGTTCACATGTTTCTTTTCATATGGAAGTCCCATTCTTCCGATAATATAGGGGCTGTAATCGTGAAGGATCTGGTTGACCTCCCCCACAGCATCTTTATTTTCTACAATAATTCCCACTACTGCGATTCTTGTTTCCTGTTCCATAACCTTCTCCTTTTGTCCTGCCGAAAATATTTCTTTTATCTTAATGTCAGAGAATTCTCTATGTCAAGTATACACTGTGAAATTGTTCTTATAACACATCTTTGGCGTTACTGCACACGGGTAGGAATTTCCTGTTACATAAAAACAGTTCCGGCATACAGACTCTTCTGTCCATATCGCCGGAACTGTTTTTATTTTCACGTGATCTTATCACGCTAAAGTTCTCTTACTTTCTTACTAACAGAGACTTACCCGTCATCTCTTTCGGCTGTTCCATTCCCATAAGCTCGATCAGGGTCGGAGCAATATCCGCAAGGCAGCCGCCTTCTCTGAGGCCATAGCCCTCGCCTGCGTTCACGAGAATGAACGGAACCGGGTTTGTTGTGTGGGCGGTCCACGGCTCTCCTGTCTTGTAGTCGATCAGCTGCTCTGCATTTCCGTGGTCAGCACAGATGAACATCACACCGTCAACCTCTTTGATTGCCTCAACTGCTTTTCCGACGCACTCGTCGACAGCCTCGATGGCCTTGACCGCCGCGTTCTCAACTCCTGTGTGGCCTACCATGTCCGGGTTTGCGAAGTTTACGATAATAACATCGTATTTTCCGGAGCGGATCGCGTCTGTCAGCTTCTCGCAAACGGACGGTGCGCTCATCTCCGGCTGAAGGTCATAGGTTGCGACCTTCGGGGACTTCACAAGGATGCGGTCCTCACCCGGATTCGGCTCCTCAACGCCACCGTTAAAGAAGAAGGTAACGTGGGCATATTTCTCTGTCTCGGCAATTCTCGCCTGGGTCTTTCCGTGGGAAGCCAGGAACTCGCCGAGCGTATTCTTAATCAGCTCCTTCTTAAATGCAACCAGTTTGTTCGGGATCGTCTCATCATAGTCGACGAAGCAGACATATGTGGTGTGGATTCTCTTCTCTCTCGGGAATCCTGTAAACTCGTCATCGCAGAACGCGCGGGTCATCTCTCTCGCACGGTCCGGGCGGAAGTTGAAGAAGATCACGGAATCGTTGTCCTTGATGGTTCCGATGGCTTTTCCATCCTCGTCTGTCACAACAGCCGGAACAACGAACTCATCTGTCTTTCCGTCATCGTAAGATGCCTGGATCAGTTCCGTCGCGGATGTTCCCTTATTGCCCTCGCCCGCTGTCAGCGCCTTATACGCAAGCTCCACACGGTCCCAGCGGTTGTCACGGTCCATCGCGTAGTAACGTCCCATAACGGATGCCACCTTGCCGACACCGAGCTCTTTCATCTTCTCTTCTAAAGCTGCAACGAAATCCTTTCCGGATGCCGGCGGAGTGTCACGGCCGTCTAAGAAGCAGTGAACGAATACCTTGTCGAGTCCGTTTCTCTTTGCGAGCTCTAAGAGTCCGTAAACATGGGTGATATGGCTGTGTACACCACCGTCGGATAGGAGCCCGAACAGGTGCAGCGCGGAGTTGTTCTTCTTGCAGTTCTCAACAGCTGCAAGGAATTCTTCGTTGCTAAAGAAATCGCCGTCCTGGATAGACTTTGTGATTCTTGTCAGTTCCTGGTAAACAATACGGCCTGCGCCCATGTTCAGATGTCCGACCTCAGAGTTTCCCATCTGTCCATCCGGAAGTCCGACAGCAAGTCCGCTGGCCTGACCTTCCACAAACGGGCACTCCTTCATTAAACGGTCCATCACCGGCTTCTTCGCCTCATATACCGCATTTCCTTCATGTGTTTTATTCAATCCGTAACCATCGAGGATCATTAACACTACTGGCTTTTTGCTCATGATTTTTTCTCCTTTATTGCGTGACTGCAGGAACATTTCATTTCTGGATCATTGCCTGCGTTCTTTATAAATGCAATCATATTTCTGCACCCGGAAGCGGAAATTATCCCGTCCACGGTTTTATCTTGATCTTATCATCGCAGAAACACCTATATTTTATACCAATTGCATCGTTCCTGCAACTGTTTCGGGGAAGAAATCGTTATAAATTTATCATTCATGTGTACAGCGCAGCGATCCATGTCTCGCGCAAGCTATAACGGAGTCTGCCGATCCTTCCTGTTCCAGACCGACAGACTCCGCTTCCATTTTATGTAAACCCATGTCATCTATATGATTTCACACTTTTTTCACACGCAACACAATATTTCGACACATTTTTCCACTATCCTATAAATCGTAACAGGACAGCAAGCCTGGAACAAAATATACTTTTTCATACTTGACCGGCAGAATCTTCTGCCGGTCCCTCCCTCTAAAAACATTTATGAAATAAATCCCCACTTAACCGGAAATGCCATTTTCCCACATAAAATAAGGCATTTCCGGTTTTCTCTCCAGATACCGAAAAAACTCATTTTTAAAATTTGCAATTTTTTCAAAAAAACGCTTGCATTTTTTCCTGAGTCATGATAATATATACGAGTCGCTGGTAAACAGCACAAAACAAACACTCAAGAACATCGAGGCGTGGCTCAGTTTGGTAGAGCGCTGCGTTCGGGACGCAGAGGTCGCAAGT
>CABVBU010000057.1 GCA_902496665.1 uncultured Clostridium sp.
TTTAAAAGAGCGGTGGAATTTACTTTTGCACTGGAATTTACTTTTTCAAGTCAGCCTGGAATGCGAAGCACCGGAAAAGTCGCGGATCTGTTCACTGAGCCGACTAAGGATGGTAATGTACATTTAAATGGATTCCATGATATGGAATGAAATTCATACGAGAGGAGCGCAGAAACACAACTTCAAGCTGGTTGGATGGTATATTGGGGAGGTACCTGCCGGCAGTTTCCTTTTTGTGTTGTTATGCGTCAACTGCCCCTTGCACATGGGGGTCAAAGCTGATAAAATGTAGAAACCAGGGGACTTTGGAAAAAGGCCCCTTAAATGCGTTGTAGTTTTATAAAAATTCAGTTTTTGCTCTGCCTGTGGAGGAAAGCACACAGCAGGCAGCGGAAATGTATAAAGGAGATAAAAATGTTAATTATTGCAGGTCTCGGGAACCCGGGAAAGGAATATGAAAATACAAGACATAATGCGGGCTTTATGGTGATGGATGCTCTGGCGGAGAAGATCGGGGCTGATATTTCAGAGAAAAAGCACAAGGCGCTCTGTGGGAAAGGCATTATCGGCGGAGAGAAGGTCATTCTCATGAAGCCGCAGACATATATGAATTCCAGCGGGGAGAGCATCCGCGCGGCGGCAGATTATTATAAGGTAGATCCGGAGGATATCCTGATCGTGTATGACGATATCAGCCTTGCACCGGGACAGCTCAGGATCCGCGCCAAGGGAAGCGCGGGCGGACATAACGGAATCAAGAGTATTATTGCTCATCTCGGAACACAGGAGTTTCCGAGGGTGAAGGTCGGAGTCGGTGAGAAGCCGTCCCGAATGGACCTCGCGGACTATGTGCTGGGGCATTTCTCAAAGGAAGAACAGGCGACGATGGCTGACGCGGTGAAGGAAGCGGCGGACGCAGTGTGCGAGATCGTGAATGTGGGAATCGCTCAGGCGATGAATGATCATAACCGCAAAAAGGAAGAGAAGTAAAACAGGAGGAACCATGGCTGAAGTTTTTGCAAATCCGCTCGTAGATCTGGCGGAGTATACCGATATGAAGCAGGATATGGACAAGGGAAAAGGCCCGGTCCAGGTCAGCGGCGTGACGGATTCCCAGAAGGTCCATGTGATGCATGAACTCTCAAAGGACAATCCGTGGCGGCTCGTCGTGACCTATGACGATACCCGCGCGAAGGAGATCTTCGATGATTTCAGCTATTTTGAGCCGAATACCTGGCTGTATCCGGCAAGGGATCTTCTGTTTTACAGTTCGGATATCCACGGAAATCTTCTGACAAGACAGAGGATGCAGGTTTTTAAGCATTTGTTGGAAGATGAAGGCGGAGTTGTCGTGACAACGGTGGATGGTCTGATGGACCATCTTCTGCCGCTTTCCATGATCAAAGAAAGCTGCCTGAATATCATGGTGGGGCAGACTCTGGATATCGAGGAGATCAAGATACAGCTCATGAACATGGGCTACGAGCGCATGGGACAGGTAGACGGCATGGGACAGTTTTCTGTCCGTGGTGGAATTCTGGATGTGTTCCCACTGACGGAGGAGGTTCCGGTCCGGATCGAGCTTTGGGGCGACGAGGTGGATTCCATCCGTTCCTTTGATGCCGAGAGCCAGCGATCGATCCAGCAGATGGACGAGGTTACGATCTACCCGGCGGCGGAGCTGATCCTCACGAAGGAACATATCGAAGAGGGAATTTTGCGCCTGGAAGCCGACGAGAAAAAGCAGGAAAAAGCGTTCCGGGACCAGAAAAAGCCGGAGGAGGCACAGCGGATCCGGCGGGCTGTCGGGGAGCTGGTGGAGTCCTTAAAAGAGGGCTTTGATGTCCAGGCATTGGACGCGTATATTCGGTATTTCTGTAAGGATACGGTTTCATTTCTTGACTATATGGAAGAAGTGGGGAAGAAAGCGGTTATCGTATCTTCAGCGTCAGAGATGGGAAAACAGGCGGAAGAGAGTCAGCTTGGAATTGTCGCTGGGACCACAGGAAAGAAGACAGCAAACGAAGACGTAAACGAAAATCAGGAAGTTGTTGAGGCAGCCAGGTCGGGAAATGTAGAAAAGAAAACGTCAAAGGCAGCAGGAAAGACGGCTGAAAAGCAAAAAGCGTCTGGCCTGGCATTAATTTTAGACGAGCCCCAGCGCATGAAGGAAAAAGCGGAGACCGTGGAAACCGAGTTCCGCGAGAGCATGTCCCACCGTCTGGAGCAGGGCTACATCCTGCCGGGTCAGGCGGATCTCTTATTTTCCTCAAAGACAGTGCTGGCGGAGTGCCATACGCCTCACTCGATCTTCATGACAGGGCTTGACCAGCGGCTTCCCGGTATGACGGTGAAAGAAAAATACAGCCTTACCGGAAAGAATTTAAACTCCTATCAGAACAGCTTCGAGATCCTGATCAAGGACCTCACAAAATGGAAAAAGGATGGCTACCGCGTCGTTCTCCTTTCCGCGTCGAGAACCAGGGCGAGCCGCCTTGCTGGGGACTTAAGAGAGTATGATCTCCGTGCCTTCTGCCCGGAGGATGCGGGGCGCCCGGTGGCTCCGGGGGAGATTCTGGTCACCTACGGAAAGCTTCATAAGGGCTTTGAGTACCCACTGATCAAATTTGTCGTCATCACCGAGGGCGATATGTTTGGCGTGGAAAAACGGAAGAAGAAGCGGAAAAAGTACAATTACGAGGGAAAAAAGATCAGCAGCTTCTCTGAACTTTCCGTCGGCGACTACGTGGTGCATGAGAGCCATGGTCTCGGTATCTATAAGGGAATCGAGAAGATCGAGCAGGATCATGTCATCAAGGACTATATCAAGGTCGAGTACGGTGACGGCGGAAACCTCTATCTTCCGGCGACCCGTCTGGAGGGGATCCAGAAGTATGCCGGGGCCGACGCGAAGGTCCCGAAGTTAAATAAGCTTGGCGGGACCGAGTGGACAAAGACGAAGACAAAGGTCCGCACGGCAGTCCGGGAGATCGCAAAGGAGCTCGTGGAACTCTACGCGGCGCGTCAGGACGCGGAGGGGTTCCAGTATGGACCGGATACGGTGTGGCAGAAGGAATTTGAGGAGATGTTCCCCTATGATGAGACGGACGACCAGCTCACTGCCATCGACGATACGAAGCGGGACATGGAGAGCAAAAAGATCATGGACCGCCTGATCTGCGGAGATGTGGGATACGGAAAGACGGAGATCGCGCTCCGGGCAGCCTTTAAAGCCGTACAGGAAGAAAAACAGGTGGTCTATCTGGTTCCGACAACGATCCTCGCACAGCAGATCTACAATACCTTTGTCCAGAGAATGAAGGATTTTCCGGTGCGGGTGGACATGATGTCGCGCTTCCGTACACCGGGGGAGATGAAGAAGACGGTAGAAGGACTGAAAAAGGGGTATGTGGACATTATTGTCGGCACACACAGAGTCCTGTCAAAGGATGTGCAGTTTAAGAACCTTGGACTTCTGATCGTCGATGAGGAGCAGCGATTCGGTGTGACTCATAAGGAAAAGATCAAGCAGATGAAGCAGAACGTGGACGTTCTGACCCTGACAGCAACACCGATCCCGCGGACTCTGCATATGAGCCTTATCGGGATCCGTGACATGAGCGTTCTCGAGGAGCCGCCGGTGGACCGTGTTCCGATCCAGACATATGTCATGGAGTACAATGATGAGATGATCCGCGAGGCGATTCACAGAGAGTTAGGGCGCGGCGGGCAGGTGTACTATGTATACAACCGTGTCAATAACATCGACGAGGTGGCAAACCATGTGGCATCTCTCGTGCCGGACGCGAATGTGGCCTTTGCCCATGGTCAGATGAATGAGCATCAGCTGGAGAAGATCATGCTGGATTTCATCAACGGAGAGATTGACGTGCTTGTGTCTACAACGATCATTGAGACGGGGCTGGATATTCCGAATGCCAACACGATGATCATTCAGGACGCGGATCGTCTGGGACTTTCCCAGCTCTACCAGATCCGGGGGCGGATCGGACGGTCCAACCGGACCTCCTTTGCGTTTCTGATGTATAAACGGGATAAGATGTTAAAGGAGGACGCGGAAAAACGTCTTCAGGCGATCCGGGAATTCACGGAGCTGGGTTCCGGAATCAAGATCGCGATGCGTGACCTTGAGATCCGCGGCGCGGGAAATATTCTCGGAGCGGAACAGCATGGACACATGGAGGCAGTCGGATATGACCTCTACTGTAAGATGCTTAACGAGGCTGTTATTGCCTTAAAGGGCGGACAGGAAGAGGAAGAGACCTTTGAGACCGTGGTGGACTGTGATATCGACGCGTTTATTCCGGACGGATATATCAAGAATGAGTACCTGAAGCTTGATGTATACAAGAGAATTTCCGCCATCGAGACGGATGACGAGTATATGGATATGCAGGATGAGCTGATCGACCGCTTCGGCGATATTCCGAAATCCGTGGATAACCTGCTGCGTGTAGCGGAACTGAAAGCTATGGCCCACCGCGCCTACGTGACCGAGGTGGACATCAACACCCAGGAGATCCGCATCGAACTCTACCCGAAGGCAAAGCTCGATGTCACCGGGATCCCGGCCCTCATCGCTGAGTACAAGACCGCTCTCCGCTTCGCACAGGGCGAAAAGCCGGTGCTGTTCTATCAGGATAAGGGAAAGAAGCATAAGGATTGTGAGCCGATGATGGAGAAGGCGAAGGAATTGCTTGGGAAGCTTGGGGAACTGGCTGAGAGCAGGAAATAAAAGCATATGATATTAATAGCGCATTATACATAAGCAGGAAAATGAATGTAATGCGCTATTTTTATGGATAAATCCTCTTTATGTTACGGGACAGGTTAGTGTATAATATAAATGTAAGCGAACAATTTGACGAGTATGATCTAAAAATGGTTAATAAAATAGTGTATCCTAATGTAGTGGCTTTGTTAAAGGCTGAGTGTCCTGTATTGTATAGTAATTATGTAAAAATTATAGAAGAAGATAAAAACAATTTATTA